>NZ_CP178750.1:1282508-1603135 GCF_047323225.1 Bdellovibrio sp. HCB-110 | reverse complement strand
CATCTCTTCCATCTTCTGCCACTGGTCTCTTGTGAAACTCACCTCAAAACGAATAGATTCATCAGCTTGATACTGGATCTTAGGAGCCTGCTTGATTTCAATATTAAGAGCACGAGCCACCAAAACTTCTGATTCTTGATAAGACTTTCCAACCAGCTCATTAAGAATGCCTTTCTTTGTTTCCAAAGGAATCTTTAAATGAGCTTCCTTTTGATTCTGACGAATAGCTTTCTGAAGCAAACTGACCTGCGAAAGATTCAAACTTCCAGACTCCAGACTTTCCGCGACTTCGGGAATATCCCGTGACAATCTAGCCGCATCAATTCTTCTTTGCGCACTTCCCGCAGAATAACCAAGATATTTTGTAAGGTAATCAAAAAGACTCGGATAGGCTTTAGATAGATAAAGTTTTCTACGATCCACTTCAGCGATGTGCGCAAGAATATCCGCAAGCACTTCTCGTTCCTTTTGCACCAAACACTTCAAACTCTGCTCAAGATTTTCATCAGATAGAAACTTAATATTCATCTCTCACCTCTTAGTGAAAGTGATATATCACGGGTTTTAAATACGCATTTTCTGGCATTTTCAAAATGAACAGCTAATCTCAAAACTACTTTGACCATGCCTTAATACGTCGGGAATTGACCTATAAAAAGAGTTCATTGATTAAACAAGAAGCTTCTCGTTTACAAAATACAAATACAATAATGGGCAAATTTAAGAGAGAAAAATCACGTCAAGAACAAAAGCACTTAAATAAAATTGTAATACAAACAACGCACCGCCAAGACCTGGGATGATTTTCTGGTTAGCTATCATCACTGCTGGTAAATAATTCTTTAGCACGTCAGTATCTTTTTACTGCCAAATGGAAGTAGAAGGCTAAGTTCAAAAAATTAAAATCTCCTCCACTGCTTTCTCCTGACGAGCACGATGCTCGTCAGGAAGGCCTTCTCATGGATGGAGGTAGAACTTGCTACTGTCACCGCTGATAAAAACACTCACTGCCAAATGGAAGTGATTTGTGACTAATTCCACTATCTCCCATGAAGACTATAAAAGATCAGCCCCTGTCCCAAAGAAGCTTGGGCTGTTTCGACTTTGGGAATTTTTAAGGCCTGCATATAACCCAGAACTAAAGCCAAGTTGGAAATGTCGGAAACCCGATAGTCGCTGTCAATTTCAGAGTCTTTTAGATGAACTCTTTGTTTCAAGGTCTGATCCAACTCTACTTGAGTAAATTCTTTGGCTTCTTTGTTCACCTGCCTTTGCACAGACATCGAAAGGACACCGCCAACACCAATCCAACGGGATTTCACAGCTTCTTTTTTAAAGAAGGTAGGAACATTCAAATAAGCGTGATTTTTTGCCAATTGCAAAGCAGCTTCCCTTTGCGCGCCAATAGGATTTGGTGAAGAAAAACTTTTGGGACTTTTGAATTGCAGAACTTCTAAAATTTGATTCTTAAAAGTCACCGACGCAAGGTTTCCCTGAAAGACATGCACTTTCCCCTGACGACGGGCGTACATCTGCATAGAGCCGCCGCCGATATCCCAAACAATGATAGGATCATTGATGGAGACCTTCTTTTGCGCCAAAGCCGACCAAAATCCCAGCTCCGCTTCTCTTTCTTGAGAAATCACATTCACAGGGATTTGAATTTCTGTGGAAATCTTTTTTGCAACCTCAGAACCATTCTTAGCCACTCGAAAAACGGAGGTGGCTACAGCATAGATCTTACCAACACCAAGGTCTTTCATCTTTTTAACAAGGCTTTGAAAACGCGGAAGAGCCTCATTGACTACACTGGAAGGGATCTCTTTCGTTTCAGATTTTTCTAAAGCTTCATTCAAAGCCAAGGGCAATCGCTCTTCGTAAATCACTTCAACTATCTGCTTTTTACATACATCAACAATCGCAGCAAAGGCTTTGGTCGTTCCCGAGCCAAAATCCAAGGCTCCATGTTTTTCCTGGCAGTCTTTGGCAAAACTGACACTGCTCAGAAAAACAAAACTCCCAACTAACAATACCGATTTCATCATTTTTCACTGCCCCAAGGTTCATCTGCACGTTCCAAATAATGATTTTCTTTTTGGAACATTTTTTCAAGATCATCTCGCGCTTGTTTTGTTTTTGCGATCATTTCGTCTGGGTTATCCCTTGTTTGATGCAAATCCTTGAGCATTTCTAAATTGTGATCACGAAAAATATTCGCAGCCACAACACTTTGATAAGCCGGCCATCCTAAATAGCGCAAAACCGCAGATCCCATACGCAAGGAGGATTCAAATGTTTCCCGCTCAATGATTTCCACCTTGCGATCCATAAGGGCATACACATGAGCGACATTTCGAGCTCTAGCAAAAATACGTAAATGCGGAAAAGTCTCTTTCGCCAAATCAATGAGCTTAAGACTGTCATCGACATTATCAATTGCCACTACGAGAATCTGCGCTTGATGAGCCCCTGCAGATTCTAAAAGATCCATACGGGTCGCATCGCCATAATAAACTTTAAAACCAAAACGACGAAGCATTTCAATCTGACTGGGCTCATGATCCAAAACCGTGGCCTTCACACGGTTGGCATAAAGAAGACGACCGACAATCTGACCGAAGCGACCGAAGCCTGCTATGATCACGGGATTGTTTTCATTTTCAATTTTATCGTCTTCCATTTGTTCCTGTCGATCAAAGAACTGCATAAAGATCTTGTCATAGAAAAGAACCGATAAGGGAGTCAGTAACATTGAAAGAGCCACAATGGCCACCAATGTTCCCGCAAAATCGACAGTTAAGATGCGCAATTCCTGAGCGGCGCCAATAAGAACGAAGGCAAACTCTCCGACTTGTGAAAGAAGTATCGCAAAGAACGGAAGTTGTTTTCTTGGAACTTTAAAAAGAACTCCCAAAGCTAAGTGAATGGCTGTCTTGGCAAAAAACACCAACAAAACAAGCCCCAAAAAAGTACCGGGACTCTGAAGAACTTTGACAAGATTCACTGACATGCCGACAGAGATAAAAAACAACCCCATCAACAAACCTTTAAAAGGTTCAATGTCCGTTTCCAAAGCGTGACGATATTCACTGTCTGCCAAAAGCACACCTGCCATAAAAGCCCCCAAAGCCATGGACACTCCGAGTTGCTCCATCACAAATGACATTCCCACGACCAGAAACAACGCAAAGGCCGTAAAAATCTCGCGCAAGTGTTGAGCCGCGATCCAACGAAGTAAAGGACGTAAAAGCATGCGCCCCCCAACAACCATCAGAAGAAGCACGCCAATAACACGCAATACGCCTATCCAAGGTGTGATTTCTTGAGCCTCGGCCACTTGGGAAGACACAGCCATCAAAGGCAGAATGGCAATCATCGGAATAACGGCGATGTCCTGAAAGAGCAAAATGGAAAAGGCCGATCGTCCGGAGCTTGTTCCTAAAAGTCTTCTTTCGCCGAGCAACTGCAAACCCATCGCCGTGGAGGAAAGCGCAAAAGCCATTCCGATCAACGCCGACACCGCCGCTGTTTGTGCGAACAAAGCATAGACACCAAAACCAATCACCAAACTTCCGACAAGAACTTGCAATCCGCCCAAACCAAAAATGGAAATACGCATTTCCCAAAGTTTTTTAGGCTCCAGTTCCAAACCAATGATAAACATCAGCAAGACCACTCCGAATTCAGAAATATGCATGGTGTCTTCAACTCGTTTGATTAAACCCAAGCCAAATGGACCGATAATCAAACCAGCCAAAAGATATCCCAGCACCGAACCAAAACCCAAACGTTTGCAAACGGGAACGCAGATCAATGCCGCAACAAGAAAAATTAAAATGTAATACAAGCCGCTGGATTCCACTAGGGACCTTCCGATTTTTCTGAGGGTAAGGAGCAACAATAGGTCATTAAGGTCTGGCGTACTTTTTCCGCATGCAGCCGCACTTCATCCTGCGTGGCCCGGCCGGTTGCACGCATCACCAAAGGTGGTAACCAATTCATCCCGCACACTTGGGCCGTTTGTTGATACGGCGGGAAGTAAGTGTTGATGTCCACCGAAGAGTTTCCTGGATCTCCCAAGCCCCCCGTGGTGATAGACAAAAGAAAATCTTTTCCCTGAAGTCTTGAACCATCGGGACCGTAAGCAAAATCACGGCGTAGAACTTCATCACACCACAGCTTCATTAAAGGCGGCATACTGAACCAATAAAAGGGATGCTGCCACACTACAATGTCGTGCTCCAAGAGCAACTCTTGTTCCCGTGCGACCTTGATATGGAAGTACGGATACTCTTCATAGAGATCGTGAACGTGCACATTATCAAGTCCCTGCAAAGCATCCATGATGGTGCGATTGACTCGGGATTTTTTCGAAAATGGATGAGCAAAAAGAACAAGAGCTTTTTTCATGGGTCCATCCTAGCCCACAGCCAAGTCGGGGTCAAATGGGGCAAGCGTCCCTAAGACCCAAGGGCATATTTCCCCTCGACACGTCCTCAACGGTTCCTGCCTTTTCTCTCGCCGTGGCACTGTTCCTGCTTCAATCATATCAGTGCTTACCAACATTCACACACAAGGAGTGAAACCATGGAAACAACACCCAACGATTTCCGAAACAATCTTGGCGACATAAAAGAGAATGTAAAAAAGAACGTGAAGCAGGAACTCCACAATCGCGGCTGGGATGATCGCTATCATGCCGTGCAAGACAAAGCGCGTGTGGCTATCGACACTTCCGAAGAATTTGTGAAAACTCATCCGTACTATACAATTCTCGGAGCAGCGGCCGTAGGTTTCGTTGCGGGAATGTTGATTCGTCGCAATCACTAGATTTTTTAACAACTGGGAGGAATCTTAACTAAGGTCCTCCCCACCCCGAGGAGTCGCCCATGCAATGGCTAGCAATGTTCGCTTCTTTTATCGTCGGTCGCCTCAACGCCAAAGCCCGAGGTCTTCGCGAAACTGCTGAAGAAGTCTTTGATGAAGTCAGTCGAAAAAGTCGCAAAGTCGTGAGTCTGACTTTAACGGGTTTGTGCGCCGTCATTTTGTTTTGCGGAGGATTTTTTATTTCGCTACTCGATAGCACGACACAGTATGACCGTACTGGTGGCATTGCTTGGACGGCAACATTAAGTGCTGGCATCGGCTTGATTGCGGTGGCCGCTATCACGTTCGCTTACGTTTTCTTGCGCGCTTGGCCCGGAGCCCGTCATGTCCATCATCAAACCCACCATCGCCGTTTTGAAACACCTCGCCCATCTTCATCTTTGGAAAACGCCTTGGCCACTTTGGTCATGGATTTCGTCAGAGAAAGAGAAACGCGACGTACAGCGCGGGAAAGACGACAAGCGGCTACTCCTCCCGGTGGTGAAAGATTCTGGCGACGAGAAAAACGCGCAGAACGTGCCGACAAGGAGAGTCCCAGCTCACCGCTTCACTGAAAGCGATGATGAGTCTTTCGATACAAGGTTTTACGGTCAATGCCTAGATCCTTGGCTGTTTTCTCTCGAACGCCCTTATTCACTTGTAGGGCGTATTCGATATATTGTTGAGTCATCTCCTCTAACGACAGAAGACGGCCTTCTTTTTGACAAAGACGCTCGAAAATAGACTCAAGGAGCGGTGTTTTTCTTTGTCCGACTTCAAGATCCATCGAAGAAATTTCATTTTTCGAACTTAACACCACCGCACGCTCAATGGCGTTTTCCAATTCCCGCACATTACCCCACCACATTTGCGACAATAAAAAAGCCGCGACGTCAGGGGAAAACTTCTTTTCCGCTGAGTGATGCTTTAAAGAATATTTCTTGAGGAAGTAGTTTGCCAAAGGAAGAATGTCTTCCGTTCGCTCCCGCAAAGGGGGAATGGCAATAGGCACGACATTCAAACGAAAATAAAGATCCTCGCGAAATTTCTTTTGTTGAACATCCTCCGTCAAATCATTGTGAGTCGCCGCCAAAATTCTAATATTCAATGGTCGATAGTGATTCTCTCCGACTCGTTTTACTTTCTTTTCCTGTAAAACGCGCAAAAGTTTTGCCTGAAGATGTAAATCAAGATCGCCGATTTCGTCTAAGAATAGAGTGCCGCCATTGGCTTCTTCAAAGAGACCGGGTCTAGCAGACATAGCTCCCGTAAATGCCCCCCGCGCGTATCCAAACAATTCAGATTCCAAAAGTTGATCGGGAATGGCCGAGCAATTTATCGGCACAAAAGTTTCCCGGCTTCGTGAACTTAAATCGTGAATCATACGAGCTACAATTTCTTTGCCTGTGCCACTTTCACCTGTAATCAGAACATTGGCGGAACTGGCAGCTACACGCCGAGCGACATTGAGCACTTCTTGAAAACGAGGACTTTGTGCAATGATATTTAAATCACTCACAAAAGTCCCCCAGCATGACCGACTTGAGAAGAAGGCTCTCGCCACTCGCACCAATTTTGTTCCGGCACAATACGACCTTCTTCGATAAAATCCAAAACTTCAGCAATGGATTTCCCCACTCCGGCAGCAGAGGCCGGATTCTGTCCCGTCACCAGACGCCCACTTTTTACAACGTGTCCGGCAAAACGCGGTGACGACGTATGATGTGCGCCACGTTCTTCAAGTCTTGTCTGCAACAAGAACGGAACAGCTCTTTCCATTCCCACTGTTTCTTCTTCTTCATTGGTAAAACACGACACCTCGTGACCTTTAACTAAATAAGCTCCGTCAGAAAGACGGACATTCACGAGGGCCGCGGCACCATGGCAGACAGAGCCGACGACGCCATTGTTTTCAAAAATTTCCGTCGCCAGTTTCTGCAATTGAAGATTTTCCGGGAAATCGAACATCGCACCGTGGCCGCCGGCAAAATATATGGCGCAGTAATCTTTGCCGCGCACTTGCCAAGGCGTTTGCGTGTTTTCAATTTTACTTAAAAACTCCTCATCATTCATCCACGTGGCATTCAGAGGATCATCCATCATCACGCCATCCAAAGGGACCTTTCCTCCCCGAGGACTGATCATATCAATGTCATAACCTAGGCGAGCAAGTTCGTCATAGGGATGCGTGATCTCTGAAAGATAGGCACCTGTTTTGTGTCCGGTGTCTCCCAATTGATCAGAGCTGGTGAGAACAAAAAGTATCTTCTTACTTCGCATAAAAAGTCCTCCTTGCAGACATATATCAGCATCGCTCACCGGCCAGCGGAACTCAAATTTTCAGAGGAGAACTGCAAATCAACAGTTAGATATCAAAGAATTTTTTAAGATCTTCATTCGACATAAGACCAACAGCCACTTCGCCATCTTCACGCTGTAACGTCGGCACGGAAGCCGTGCCCAGATGTTCCCATTCTCTTTGCCAACGATCAGCGATGCTTTCACTTGCCTTATCAATGGTCAAATCCGGCATTCCCAACTCTCGAGCTAAATTCACTAAAAGTGTCTCGTTGGAAATGTCTTCGCCATTCACCCAAAACTCTCGTGCGAGAGTGTGACGATAGACGAGTGCCAACATGGGATCTCTTTGCTGAGCAGAAATCACATATTGAATCGCTCTCAGCGTGTTCGGCTTTCCTAGAGGGAACGAAATATCTAATTCCGGAGCCAAGCTTTTCACCATCACGACTTCTTTTTCCAGAGCACGACTTAAAGAGTAATTGGCGATCTCCATGGGCACAGGAAGCTCTCCCGCGTGCTGAACTCCTCTCCATTCGACCAGAGAAGTGAGACGTAAAGCCACGAGTCTTTCCTCTAAAGCGTAGCAAAAGGGGCAATTCAAGTCGGAATAAAGGTTCGCTCGGTATCGCATTTCGCCTCCCTCTAAAGTCTAGATTAACTCACGAGTACGTCAAGTCCTCGGCAGAGACTCCGATCTGATTTGCGACACATCAAAATCACTTTCCGGAGTCCTTTATGACGATGAAAATCATGTCCTTTGTCGCTGCTTTATTTTTCGTTATACCCGCGTTGGCACAAACTTCGCCCCCAACAGCAGATCTTTCAAAATATGATTATGTTGACCCAAAAAGAGAAATTCCCACAAAGGCTTTGGAAAAGGCTCTGACTTATTACGACGTCTACTACAATAAAATCTCGAATAAAAATTATCTCACTGTGATTGATTTCACACAAAGCTCTAACAATAAACGCATGTACGTGGTGGACATGAAGTCGGGCGTTGTGACACGTTATTTGGTGGCTCACGGCAAGGGTTCTGATCCAAGCCATACGGGAATGGCTAAGAAATTTTCCAATATCGAAGGATCTAACATGTCCTCCATCGGTATGTACGTGACTGGTGGCGAGTACAGTGGTAAACATGGCCGCTCAATGCGCCTCGTGGGTTTGGAAAAAACCAACGATCAAGCAATGGATCGCGCCATTGTTGTGCATGGAGCCTGGTACGTCGACCCGCAATACAAGCCCTTGGGTCGCAGTCAGGGCTGCCCCGCTGTAGAGCAAAAGTACATCAACACTGTGGTGTCTCAGCTTAAAGGCGGCAGCGTTTACTACATTTGGGCGGGACAAAACTAGTTAGGAATTTTCGTGGAGCTTTTGTATCAGGATGAACATTTTATTGCCGTGAATAAACCTTCAGGCTTCCATGTTCATCCTCACGAAAATCCCGAGCATCGTGTTTCTCGAGATAAAATCTGTCTCTATCATGCGCGAAAAATGATGAAACAACACGTCTTCCCCGTGCACCGTTTGGATGCGGGTACCAGTGGCGTTTTACTTTTCGCTCTTTCTTCTGCCTCAGCGGGAAAACTCTGCAAACTCTTTACCGAGCGCAACACTCAGAAAACTTACCAGGCCGTGGTGCGTGGTTACGTTAAGGAATCCGGAGTCATCGAACTGCCTTTGGAATTGGATTCTACGGGGGACTTGGTCGATGCAAAAACCAGCTTCCGACGCTTAGGCACCGTGGAATTTCCTGTGGCTGTCGGGAAAAAATTTCCTACGGCTCGCTATTCGTGGGTGGAGGTCACTCCTCACACCGGGCGCTACCATCAGATCCGCCGTCATTTTAATCGCATCTCGCACCCTCTGTTGGGGGATGCTGTTCATGGCGATTCCCATCACAACCGTTTCTTTAGAAACCATATAGGAATCGCAGGGTTGTGCCTGCAAGCGCAGCGCTTGGAATTCGTTCACCCGTGGAGCGGGGAAAACGTTTCCATTGAGGCTCCGGCTTGTGAGAAGTGGAAGAAAATTCAACTTTTGTTTAATCCCGCAGAAGCCCCAACGACGCCCCTGAATTCCCTTTGACCTCTTTCTGAAGCGGGCGTAGATATGGTCCCCGTTTCAGAGGTAATCCATGACCAAAGCGCAAGCTCTTCACAAACTGATGATTGTGATAGGCCTTCTTTTCATTTTGCTTATTTCAATGCAGTCTCATGCAACTCCTGTGCATCACAAAATGCAAGTGGAAATTTATCCGGGACTCAAAATGCTCAAAGCCCAAGATACTTTGACGTTTCCCAAAGAATCCCCGCGCAAGCTGAGCTTTCTTCTGCACAAAGACCTCACTATTTCCGTAACAAGCAATGATGATACTTTGGTTCTTATTCATCCGGGGACACAGAGTGAGCCTTATGCGGAATACGGTCTGCAACTAGGAACCCAAGACAACAAAGTTTCTTTGAGTTATTCGGGCGTCATTTACGACGCCGTGATTGACGATAACAGCAATGGTTTGATCGCTCCAGAAGGAGCAACTCTTTTTGGCAGTACCTACTGGTATCCGTTTTTCTTAGACACACAGAAAAGTTTCGACGTGACCGTGCAAACTCCGGCGGATTGGCGTTCCCTTATTCAAGGGCAGATCGCAAATACGCAAGTGGCAAACGATCTTCGCACCTCTCGTTTTGTCGAAATTTATCCTCAAGAAGAGATCTATCTTGTCGCGGGTCCTTTCTTTAACTACGAACTCGACACTCCTTCTGGAAAGAAAGTTCAAGTTTTGCTACGCAGGCCCGATCCTTCCTTGGCTCAGACTTTTCTGACTTTGGTTCCTGAGTACATGAATCACTACAGCGACGTGATTTCTCCCTACCCTTATTCGGCCTTCACAGTGGTAGAAAACTTTTGGGAGACCGGCTATGGAATGCCGAGCTTTACTTTGCTAGGGCCCACTGTCATCCGTTTGCCTTTCATTCTAAATTCGTCACTGCCTCATGAAGTTTTGCATAACTGGTGGGGAAATAGCGTTTATGTCGATTATGAAAAAGGCAATTGGAGCGAAGGCCTCACGACATACATGGCCGATTACTGGCAACAGGAAAAAGCCGGCAACGACCGTGGCTATCGCATGAACACGCTCATCAACTACGGCGACTTTGTGACGGCAAATCCGGGGAAGGACTTTCCTCTTCGTCAATTCAAGGGACGCCACAATTCTAGTTCTCAAGCGGTGGGCTATGGTAAATCCATGATGCTCTTCCACATGCTCGAATTCCGCTTCGGCAAAGATCTTTTCAAAAAAGCTCTTCAAGATTTTTATACTGAAAATCTTTTTCAGCGTGTTTCTTTCGCGGAAGTGCAAAAAAGCTTTGAGAAAATCACGAATCAAAATCTTCAGGATTTCTTCACGCAATGGTTGGACAGCCAAGGGGCTCCGCATATTGAGCTGAACGACGTCAAGGTGATGCGTTGGTTGGATGGCGCTTACAGCACCACTTACCTGCTTTCACAAACACAACAAGGAGCTTACGATCTTCATGTTCCTGTGATTTGGAAACTGGAATCTGGAGAAGAGATTCGTCAATTGGCGCGCTTGAACGATAAGTCTGGTGTTTTCTCTCTGGTCAGTCGCTCAAAACCAGTCAAAATTTCTGTCGATCCTGACTATCATGTTTTCCGCGATCTTTATCTTGAAGAACGTCCTGCGACTTTGTCGTCTGTTTTAGGCAGTCCGCAAGTAAATTTCTATTACGACAAAACCTCCGCTGATGCCGAAAAATTCGCACAGGCTTGGGCCAAAGCCATTGACGGCAAAAGTTCCTTTCATCCCATCACAGATTCATTGCAGACCTCCACTGATGGCGCTTTGGTGTTTGTTGGCGACAAAGAACAATTTGCCACGTTCATGAAAACTCAGTTGCAAGATCAAAAGTTCAGTCTTGCTGACGGAAAAATGACGGTGGATGGTCAGGAGTTTTTGCTAGAGAGCACAAGCACTGTTTTGGTCACACGTCTTAAAAGCAACGCTCAACAAACGGTCGTCTGGGTTCGCTGGAGTAAAGACAACAATCCTATTGAATGGGCCGGTCGCCTCACACACTATGGCAGTTTTGGAATTCTTATTTTTCAAGGACGTCCCGCCGTGCTTAAGAGCACTTGGCCGGTTCTCCAGTCGCCTCTGCAAAGATCGCTGTAATATCGCAAGAGCCATCTACTGATGGCTCTTCGTTTGCTACCCTATTCTTAGATGAGAAAAGGGGGCGCCATGCTACGCAAATATCAATCTGGAAAAATAGGTTGGATCCTCTTGTGGTTGCTCGGCATTCCCATTCCCATTTTATTAGTCCTATACGTCCTCAGAGGATGCACTTGAGCTGGTGACCCCACCCCGACTCGAACGGGGATCAAACGTTTAGGAAACGTACGCTCTATCCTGTTGAGCTATGGGGTCGACATTCAGCAATATATCTGAATTTTTCCAGACAAGGCAAGAATTGGGACTCTGCTCTTTGGGAATTACTGGCAGCGAGAGACCTTCAAAACGGCAGCTTGGGTTGTTTGGTCAATAATAAGTTCAATGAGGCACTTCTTATTCAAATCGCGAGCATTCGAGCGCCCCTTTTCACAGGCTTCAAGAGATCCGAATAAAAAGGTTTTTCCATCAAGATCACTCAGACGGCTGTCGACGATCATCACTTGCGGAGACTCGGCACTGCAAAACACCGTCGCAAAAGCGTTGCCATCTTGACCGTAAAAACGATCGACCTTGGGGGTAATTTGTCTGGTTGAAAAAACTTGAAAAGATCTTTGCGAAGCGTGTCCACTCGGGGAGGCAAAAAGTCCCGAAAGCACAATAACTGAGGTCAACAAACGCATAAGATCTCCTTCAATAAAGCCTGTACTTAGATTCTAAACGAATACCCAAAGCCGTCAACTTTTGGCTTTGAGGGGGTGTCCCCACCTCCATGTTAGCTTGGCGAGCCGTTCTGTGTTTCCAGATCTCTTTCAGAACGATAATTTATACTGAAAGATGTCAAATCAAACATTTGCTTTCCCTTGTTGAAGGAATGTTCCTTACACTTAAGTTATGGACCTATATAAACGTGCGTTCAAAATAAATCCTAAGAGTTCCCTGATTGATTGGCTTAACGACTATCACAAGAGTAAGAATCCTGACTCATCCGAAAAGACCCCTTGGACTCTTCAAAGTGCGAACGCCGAGCCCTTTGTTTTTCTTATCGACTATGAGTTGGATTTAGAAATTGAAGAAACTCTGCAAGACAAAGAAGTTCAGATCATTCTTAAAATGGCCTACGACACATATCTTGAAAGTTACTATGCTACGGAGGACATTTTTCCTCCTTTTTCCCTTGAGCAGTTTAAAAAGTGGTTTGATCTGGAAGTTTTTGGCGGCGTTTTCGATCTCAGCTAACATCGCGTGCGTTAACAAATCGAAATGAAGCAAAGATAACTGGTTTTCCTAAAGGCCTCCCTTTAAGACCTCTCTTTTGGAGGTCTTCTAATGAAAATCATTTCTGCACTTTTAATCTCTTGTTTCGCACTTCCCTCTTTCGCGGCGCCCCTAAAGGAATGTCAGGGAATCACCAAAACTCACATCATCAGCCTTGAACAAGTGGGACCTGATATTCTGGTGACTCTTGAAGACGAACACCTGCACAAATACCAACCCATCACGGACCCTAAAGAAGGAAAGCTTGAAATTGCAGGCAAAGAGAAGTCCATCATGGTAGCGAGCAATAAAGACATCGACTCATTCTTAAAAATGCGCCGTCTTTCGCGAGAACTCATGGTCGCCTTGATGCTCGGCCGCCCCGAATTTGTGGGCGAAGAAGATATGATATGGGTTCACGCGGACGACTTGATCCGCGCGTTGGTTTGCAAATAGCTTAGAACGTCATAGAAAGATCAATGTGCGTGCGATCGTAATCCTTAGGGATCAGATCAATGGCGTTTTCATTTTTAAACACCGTGTACTGCACTTGAACTTTTTTAGTGATTTTATAAGCGACACTCCAAACAGATCCTCGGGTGGAGGTCACTCCTCCGCCAAAATCTGAATCGGTGAAGACGCCCAGCACGGCGTCTTTTTGAATTTCTTGCTGAGCCCAAGAAAAGCTCCAAGCTTTATATCCGGCAAGAAGTCCGTAGGAATAAGCCTTGTTCGGAGTTTCAGCGTCCTTGTTTTTTAGAGTCTCATAGAAAGCCGTCAGATCTACAGAGCCGACTTTCTTTTTTACTTCGACGAACATTTCTTCGATATCAAAATTCGTTGGATAGTTGCCGTTGATATCCAGAGTATTTCCATTTCCAGTAGCACCCGACGTGATATTGGCTGGAGGATTGTCTTTAAGATCTGTGTACGAGAATGAACCTACACCAAAAAGCACCGTCCACTCGTTCGCTTTCCACTGCGCACCCGCTTGAACAGCGTTGAGGAAATTATCCGTCTGCTCTTCACCAAACTGAGAATCGTAATTTTCGCGAATCCAGAACATGCCCCCTTGAGCAAAGAAACTCCACTCATCACTCAAAGGTTGATTGTATTTAAGACCCAATCCTTCCAAAGAAATATCACGATCCAAGATCAGCTGATTCTTCCCTACAAAAGTGAAGGGCTGAGGCATTTTCCCGCCATAGATATTGAGCATGGAAACCGGCTTATAGTCGAAATAAACTTGATCCAAACCAAAGTTACGACGAGGCATCCCTGGCGCTTTTTCATCACCCAAAGTTTGATTTCCGCTATTGGCAGAACTTCCCGTCATCAAACGCAAAGTTACTTTCAGATCTTCATGCACTTGACTAGAAACACCAAAGCGCGCCTGAATCCGCTGAATGCTTCGTTGTTGTTTTGGAGATTGCGTCTCCATTTGTTGACGGTAGCGGAAATCACCAAAGAACTGGAAAGGCTCGTCTTTCGGTGTTTCTTTTTTGGGAGTCACCGCTGCGACTGGCGCCACAACGGCCGGTGCCGGTGTTGCGTCGGGCATTGCCATTTCTGATGCCGGTTTTGTTTCGGGAGTTTGCGCAGAAACAGAGAAAGCTCCTAACATGAATACAAAGAAAAGACTGAACTTCATAATAAAACTCCTACAGATAAAAATGCGCAATTAACCAAACCACATTCTGATATTCATCCAACTGCGATGAATCTTTGGTTTTTTTGTATGTGGCAAAGATGTCAAAGTTCGGGAATGGGAAGTATTGAACGCCCACACCATAAGATTCCAAATGAGGATCGGTTTTTTCCGTATCCGCATTGTAGTATTCTTGAGTTAAGAAAACTTGCACGCCTTGCGTGTACTCGTAACTAAATTTGAGGAAATCAACAAAACCTGTTTTCCCGCTGGGATAATAAATTTTATCCGCCTGAAACAAAGTTGAAAATTCCGGCGTCCATCCAATCAGTGCAAAAACACCTTCAAATGCTTTGTCTTGGTCGCCTCCAGCTTGAGAAAGACGGCTGCGATAGATGTTCACACCTGCGCGCGCCGACTTTCCGAAAACTTTAGAAACCTGCAGAACGTAACCTTCTTCGTCATCATACTGATCAAAGCGGGCACGCTTGCTAAGACCTGTGGCAACCACTTGATAATTTTCGTTGCTCCACGCAAGTTCCGCGGCGACTCTTTCTTGGCCGGGATTAAAATCCAAATAGCGTCGAGTCACATAAGTGTGTTCTGCGATATTAAGACCGTAAACGGGATAAAATCTTCCGGCGCGAAGAGAACCCACTTCCGCTCCTCCCCGCCAGTTTTCAGAATACTGAGCCCAGGCCCGAGGCATGTAGATAAAATCTCTCCACTCGGCATCGGATTTAGAAGGTTCATAGCGGCCCACAGACGCATACGCGATGACCTTTTCGCTGATTTTAAATAGCGTGTCGATATCCACTTGCATGATCATAAAGCGGCCCTTGGAAGCCACGGAACTTTCACTCATCGTCTGCAAAAGACGAACGTTGGCACCGACTCGCAACCACTCGGGAGTTTCAATTTCCCAATAATTTTTTTCTGCATTGGGAGCTTTAAAAATAGAATCGTTGCGAGAGAAAAGTTCTTTTCCCAATTCACGACCGTATTGGGAAAGCATATCGCCACCTTGATGAGTGGTATGGCAGGCCATGCAGTTCACATAGCCATGACGAATCATTTCAGGATAAGCAAAAGACTTATTAGCAAATAATAACAGAACTAGGACAAAAAAACTTTTCACTCAGGCATTCCTTGCGAAATCCACTTCATCAGAGCTTGTTTTTCCGCGTCTGTTAAAGCGCCATAGGGTTCCAGCGGCATCGTTTGTTTAACGATGGCAGAATCAAAAATACTTCCGATGTTTTTTCTAACGACTTCCAAAGATTCAAAATCCAAACCCGCATCAGGATTTGCCCCACGATGACAATCCAGGCAGCTTGACTTCAAAACTTGATTTTTGATCACTGGCCAATTGATCGGACCTTGAATCGCTCGCACAGTCCCGCGTCCCGTGTTGCGCTCAGGCCCCCCGGCCTCAATCCATGCTTTGAGCAACCCGTATTGAGCCTCACCCAAACCGCCTGAAGGCATATCTTTCTTTTCGATAGAGCGATAGTAAATGCGATTTAAATTGGCGCGCACTTGCTGATAGGTCTCAAGACTCAAACCGCCTTGATTTCCCCCTGCCGTGGAATGACAACGTAAGCACTGAGGGCCGATGACACTCATATTCAGACTTTGATAGTCTAAACTGGCAGCCACCATGGTTTCGCTTTTCCCAGGACCACCCATCATCGCATTTTCTTTTTTTACGTGATTGTAGTTGCAGGCCGCAAGTCCCAGGGAGCTTACTAGAACTGCCACAAGAAGATTCAGTTTCATTGAAGCTTCTCCACCGTAGAGGCCGCATTGACTTCAACCTGGTCAGCCACCGTGATACCCGCAAAAGAAGGAATCACAATGCCATAGTCAGAAAGTTTTAGCTGGAAGTTTGCCGTCATTTTTACGCCGTCGGCTGAAGACTTCACAACAAATTCACCGTTCACGGGCTTTTTAACCCCGTGAAGGTCCAAAGTTCCCGTGAAAGGAAGTTTGGTGTCAGTTTCTTTTGCCAAAGCACTCTTCGGCACTGTCAGATCATTGACTGATAAGATCGCATTTTCGAATTTTCCAACCTCAAGATATTTATCTTTCATATGACGATCGCGCAAAGCGATGCC
Source organism: Bdellovibrio sp. HCB-110 (assembly GCF_047323225.1). GTDB lineage: Bacteria > Bdellovibrionota > Bdellovibrionia > Bdellovibrionales > Bdellovibrionaceae > Bdellovibrio. Next base: position 1,586,748 of record NZ_CP178750.1, on the reverse strand, counting down.
CGTATCCGTGTTTTTCAAGTTCACGCGAAGCTCCCCCGAAACTACGAAATTTTCTCCTTTTTCTTGAGCCGCCAATTGACCTTCCGGACCTTCCCCTTTTCCATCGATACGGATCGCACTCGGGTTACCGATAGCCAAAAACTGTGTCGTGCCACGCTCTTTAGTTAATTTGAAAGAAGGAGCTGCAAAAACCTGAGTGCTAACTAAAAGAGAAATAAAAAGAACGGACTTCATAGCGACTGCTCCTTCTTAGGATAAAGAACTTCACATTGATCATTGCTTGGACGAACCACGCCTTGAGACATGTCTTTCAGATAATAGAAAATCGCGTATCCAATATTAAAAGCCGCGCGATCAAGCCATGCTTCTACTTTTTCCGGATACAAAGGCTTGTTGGTATTTGGATTGAAAGCCAAATCCGGGTGCCCTTGATGTAAATTGTTAACGAAGCAAACTTTGTTAAAGATCTCGTGATCCATAAAGACTGGTGAAGACGTTTTTGCTGTCGAGATCTGATTCAAACACTTTTCACGCATTTGATTCAGCATTTGACCACCGTGCTTACCCACAAAGCTTGAAAGCTCTGGCGGGAATTGCACGCGAGTGCCTTCCATCGCCATCCAGAATAAATACTGAGGCGCAAAGTTTTGCCCGTTGCTATCAAAGACTTTTAAGTTCTCACCTTTTTTACCAAACATGCCGTTTCTAAGATCGGCCACGCGAACGCTCCCGCCCGACCACTGCATAATCCCACGGGCTAAAGACGAATTGCCGTCCGCATTAGGCCCGTGACACTTCATACAAGAAGTTCGGAAATACCAAGATCCCGGTGTTGAATAATAAACTTCGCCAAAAGGACGTTTGGGCTGCGTCCCTTTCATCATCCAAGGTCTTTGCTCTTCCTTCGATAAATCTTTTTTCGGAAAGCTGCAAATGTCTTTCTTGCTCCAGTAACCCACTGGAATTTCTTGTGTGATAGCCTTTTCAAGCTCCGGAGTTAAAGAAAGACTGCGGAATTTTTCTGGCATTCCTGAGGCTGGATCATTCCAATCTGATCTGCGCGGAACAAAGACGTCACTTGTTGAAACGGTGAAATCTTGATCGATCCACTTAAAGTCATTTTCTTTTTTGCAAGTCGGCTCCCAAATATTCGCCGCGTATTCACTCTCGAAGCTGCGCACCCATTTACCCATGATGCGCAAGATGCCGCAGTCAGGTCCGCCCGGAGTGTTCATCGGCATTTGACTTGTTAAACCCAATTGCTGGGACGAATCCGCTACTTTTCTCCAGATATGGCTTTGATCCAAATCCCCGTTTTGATGCACGATCAAACGCGAAGGAATCTGAGTTGAACGTGTTTTAGTGTTGAATGAAAATACAGCACCCGCTGTCAGATTTAAATTCACCGCATTTTCTTTAGTAAATGCCAAACCAAGAGGATTGTGACAGTGAGCGCAGTTTCCAACCATGTATCCGGCAGCTCTTAACTCGTGCAAATTGCGCGCAGCACTCGTTCCCATTTTTTCAAGGATCGGCCACTCGCGCTCCATCGGAGCATTTTCAATAAATCCGTATTCTTTTAAACGTTCTACTTGCGTAAGATCCGAAGGCAGAATCGGCTCTTCACGCCCCGCCTCTCCTAAAGAGCGACGATGTAGTTGCAAAGGCGAAAATCCGATCACAAAGTTTTGACCTTGCGAACCCATGTGGCAGTCAATACAGCGCTGACTCCCCGGAATCGCGTAGTTACGTACCTTTTTTGAAATCTCATCCACAGTCACCGTAAAAACAGTGTCTTTAAAAGGAGTTCCATCACGATACGGAGTTTCCACCAACGTTGCTGTTTGTTCGGAATCGTCCCATTTGTAAGTTCCAAACAAACTGTTCTGCCAAGGCTTGCGCACAACGATGATGCGGGTCTCGATCCGTTTGTAACGAGTTTTACCGTTGGCCATTTTAATTTTTTTATAGAAGAACTTATAAAGGCGCGTGTTCTTTGGCATATCAAAGAAGTTCTCTTGACCTTCAATGTACTTGGCCTTTTGACGAACAAGTTTTAAACCTTCCAATTTCATCGGAAGATGAATCCAACGCCCCTTGCCGTTATTATCCGCCCACAAAGGATATTCCACAGTGTAAGCCACTGTTCCTTTTTTAGCGAGTTCATAGGCATCTAAAGAAAATAAATCCGTGTCCGCCAAATTTTGCGGCAGCTTTTCCATGCTCGCAAATTCGCGGTCTTTAAAATAATCAAAGCCGATAATTTCTGAAGTCGGCGTGCAGTTTCCACTTTGACTGCCTCTGAAGCGAGGTTTACGTGGAGGTTCAGGCGGAGCATTGGGATCTAGAGAGAAACTGCCTTCAGGTTTTCCTGCGGCAACCCAAGCTTGAATCTTTTTACCCAGAGTGATGAAAGCTTCTGGATTTTTTTGACGACGATCCGTCGGAGGCATTCTTTTTTCAGGATCAGAGTGGAAGATGTATTCAGTGACTTTGTCAGCGATTTCAATGAAGCCCGGATAAAATTGCGTTTTCCCTGCAATCGTTCTGATTTCGCCGCGATAAGAGTCAATATACGAAAAGCCCCCGCTTTGTGCGGGAGCTTGATGGCAACTCATACATGCTGAGTTGATACCGTCTCGAAGATCTCCGAAGCTCACCAGGCCCGTGCCTCGTCCGCCGTCAAATTCGATTTCGTCATAGCTATATGTCTTATCGATATTCGGGCATTGCATTGCTCTTAAAGGGTCTTGCTCCCCGGGAGTGTATTTTCCTCCGCAGGAAGCAAGCATGAACAACGATATGAGGATGAGCGTGAGTTGCTTCACCGGACACCTTTATTAATCAAGAGTTACGAAATCGTGGTCTTGAACGATAGGATCAAGGAATGAACGATCCAAAAGTTGTTCAAGAAGTTGTGCTTCAACTTGGTTTGGAGTGCGAGCACCTGAAGCTTCGTAGATGTACAATTTACGAGACAATGGGTATGTTTCGTTGCGGATAGTTCCCGCAGTTGGCAACACATAAGCAGTTCCTGCTTTAGAGATTGCAACTTCGCGGTTGTTTTCGTTTTTCCCGCTCAAACCAGCGTAACCGATAGCATCAGCATCAGTAGCTGTTTTTTCAGCGATATCAGCAGTTTCGTGAACAACAGTCACGCAAGCACCGAATTTTTTAACGCCAACCAAAGATTTGAAAGTGTCTGTAGTTCCAGACAAATCATCACGACGGAAAGCATTGATAGCACCTGATTTTCCAGAACCTGGAACTTGTGCCCAAGAAGTGATTTCGCAAGAGAAGATGCGAGCCAAAGTGTTCAAATCCAAACCTGGAGTTCCGTTAGAACCGTTAACGAAAACGGCAACGCCATCCAAAGCAATCACGTGTTCAAGAACTGTAACGCCAGCAGCTTGGGCAATTGCGATAGCTTCAGGTTTCATTGGGCGTGACATTGGAGCGATACCGATTTCACCGTTAGCCAAAGCTTTTTCGCCAACGCCTGAACCGCCGCCTACGTAACCGATAGATTGATCAAGACCAGCCGCGATAATAGCGTCTGTCATTACACCACCAAGAGTGTCAGAACCAGAGAACAAATGTTTAGATTGAGCAAATGATGCTGAAGAAATCAGCAATGCCACCGCCAAAACGGAATATTTCATGGAACTCTCCTTTTTTTCTGAGCCATTTCAGATGGCGCGGAATTTCGCAGGTTCCAGAAGGAATATCACGTTGTGATTCAGCTAAGCTTATGTCAGGACCATGTTGGGATTTTGTTAGGATGGGCCGCGCAGGACGCACGAAAAATAAAAAGGGAGCGCAAAAGCTCCCTCTTAGACATATATATGTCAGGTATTTCTTAGTTTGTATCGAGCATTTTCACAACTTCTTCAATATGCTCTGTCTCTAAGCGGATCATACCGCGGATCATTTCATCCAAAGCCACGTCGTCTTCGCAGTGCTTAAGAACTTCTTTGTACTTCGTGAGAGCCGCCTGTTCAAAATCCAAGCTCTCCTTCAAGATATCCAAAACTTTGTGAGTTTTAGTTTCAGGGACTGGGCTGACTTTCAAAGAAGGATGCCCGCCCAAAGCTGTGATCTTTTCCCCGATCAAAGAGGCGTGTTGATAACCTTCGTTGGCTTGCTCATGGAACCATTTTACAATTGGAATACGGTTAGGGCCTTTGATCATCAAGGCATAGTGAAGATAACGAACCACACCTGAAATTTCCATTTCGATGATATCATTGAGTAATGTAATAACTTTTTTATTTTCTTTCGTAGACATAAAGGCCTCCAAACAGCTCTAAGCAAAACATCTGAAGTCGGGACTCTCAAGCTGAAAATGCCCCAACCTCTACTTAAGTCAGAATCTTCTGTAAATACCGTGTCGCAAACAAATGAGCATCTCCGGGCCAACGTGCCGAAAGATAATTGCGATCTTCTACAACATATCCGCGATCCAGGTCTTCAGCGCTGTCGCGAAAAAGAGCCGGCGGCCCTTGCCGAAAATCACGACGCTCTTTGAGATTGCTTCTCACCTCATCTTCCACCGTCTGCGGATACGTTCGATAATAGTCCTTCAACCACAAACACGTCAGCCCCCACGCCAAAAGCTCTTGCGACTTCAAAAGAGACGTCGTCACCCGCCCCCACAAAACACTTTTACCTTCTTTGCTAAGACTGCGAGACACCAGAACTACTCCGTGGCAAATGGCACCGACTAGCTTACCAGCTTCAAAAAACTCGGCCACCACGCTCTGTAATTTTTTAGACTCTAAATATTCCTTCATGCCCGGAGCATGCCCACCCGGCAAAAGAATGCCGTCGTAATCTTCACTATGAATACTTGCCCAAGAAATGGGGTTTACGAACTCCGCACTGGCCATCATACATTGATAAGCGGCCTTGCCATTTTTATCTGCCACCAATGCAAATGCCAAAGGTCCCAAACCACGCCCCGTGATCATGCGTGAATCACAGGAAGCCGCTCGTCCATCGGGAGTGGCAAAGACAACTTGAACTCCTGCTTTCGTTAGAATTCTCCACGGCACCGCCGCTTCGGTCGGGTCAAAGTCAGTACCGGGAAGAGGGATTAAGACTTTTTTGGAACTCATGTATTTAGCATACCGAAACTCGGCAAAAAGAAAAGGGAGCTAACGCTCCCTTTCACAAGATATAATCTTTTACTTTAAATCTTACTCGTCATCCAACTCGTCATCACCGACAACGCCCAAGTTGTATTTTTCGATGCGATAACGCATAGATCGGAAAGAAATATGAAGAAGCTTGGCAGCTCTCTTCTTCACGCCACCGGCGGCATGAATGGCTTTAATCAACAATTCTTTCTCGATTTGTCCCATCACCTTATCAAGATCGACACCGTCATCACCGATTTCGATTTCATTAGATGACGCCATCTTGCGACCTGAAGACGTATTCACCATTGGTGGCAAAGATTCTGGCAAGATTGTAGCGCCACCTTCAAGAGCCACTGTGCGCTCGATCAAGTTTTCAAGCTCACGCACGTTACCTGGGTAATCGTACTTTTTAAGAATTTCCATGGCATCCGCGCTGATCGCGCCGATGTTTTTACCCAAACGCTCGTTGTACTTCTTGAGGAAGTGATTGGCGAGCAATGGAATATCGTCACGACGATCACGAAGACCTGGAGTTTTAATATTGATAACATTCAAACGATAGAACAAATCTTGACGGAAACCGCCTTTTTGCACCATCTCTTCAAGATTTCTATTGGTCGCCGCGATGATACGCACATCGACCTTATTGTCATCCGTAGCACCCACGCGACGAATCACGCGCTCTTGAATCGCACGAAGCAATTTAACTTGGATTGTCAGCGGCAATTCACCGACCTCATCCAGGAACAATGTTCCGCCGTCAGCCACTTCAAAGAGACCGGCTTTATCAGCAACAGCTCCCGTAAATGACCCTTTTTTGTGACCGAACATTTCTGATTCCATCAAGTTCTCAGGGATGGCACCGCAGTTCACTGTTACAAACGGACGATCTTTCAAAGGACCGTTGTAGTGAATCGCTTTTGCCACAACCTCTTTACCCGTTCCTGACTCCCCTGTGATCAAAACATTTGTTGGCGTTTGAGAAACTCTTTTCACCATATCGTAGATAGAGTGCATCGCAGGAGAATTTCCCACCATGTTTTGGAAAGAGTATTCTTTAACGAGTTCTTTCTTAAGAGATCTATTTTCAACTTCGAGATTGCGTGAACGAAGCGCATTTTGAATGTTCAAACGAACTTCGTCGATTTTGAACGGCTTCGTCAAGTAATCGTAAGCACCCATCTTCATGGCTTCTACCGCAGTTTCCGTTGTACCGAAAGCTGTGATCAGCATGAACACCGTGTCTGGGTAAGATTCTTTTACGTGCTTTAAAAGTTCAATCCCTGTCACATGAGGCATTTGCAAATCGGAAATGATCATGTCGAAAGTTTTTTTAGTAAGAAGGTCTTTCGCTTTTTGACCATCCTCGGCCAAAGTGACTTCATACCCTTCTTTCTTGAGCATGATCTCTAAAAACTCGCGAATTGATTCTTCGTCATCGACAACAAGAATTCTCGACTTCATTTATACGCTCCCACGTCCTGTGTATTAAACACTATTCTCTCAGTTTGCTCTTGGAAAAGTCAAAATAAACTCAGTACCTACGCCCACTTCACTCTCAACAAAGACCCGTGCTCCATGCCCTTCCAAAATCTTATGAGTCACAGCTAGACCAAGGCCTGTGCCTTTGGGCTTCGTCGTGTGGAAAGGTTCAAACATTTTCTTCTTCGTTGCCTCACTCATCCCCGAACCTGCATCGCGAATACGCACTTGCACTTCTTTGTCCGTCACAAGAGCTTTGACCGCGATGGATGGATTCTTGGATTCGTTCATCGCTTGGTAAGAGTTAATAATGATATTTAAAAAAGCTTGTTTCAATTTATCGCGACGACCGAGGATTTTTAAGCCTTCGGCATACTCTCGCACCTGCTGCACATCTTCGCGCACTTGTTTGTTAAGGCGCATGGAATCCAGAATCTCATTAAAGAGTGAAGACAAATCCACCGGATCTGTCGGAGGCGTTTCGGGACGCGCATAATCCAAAAACTCTGTGATCAAATTATTCAGACGATCAATCTCGCGCAAAACAATCTTCATCAATTTCTTATCGTCATCATTGGTGACGGTCTGCGTGAGCATTTCAATACTGCCGCTGATTCCGGCCAAAGGATTGCGAATTTCATGGGCGATCCCCGCAGCCAATCCGCCCACCGCTGCCAATTTTTCATTTTGGCGCGCATTGTATTCTAGCTGACGAATTTTTGTCAGGTCATCAAAAAGGGCAATCGATAAGTGCGCCTGCAATTCTGGGCTGTAAATCTTTGAAACCGTCATTCCCAGAATTTTGGCGCCGTTGTCTTTTTTATCAGCGTACTTTACGTCCCCTTTGAAAAGACCTTCAGACTTTTGCACTTCCGGAAAAAGAGAAAACCAGTTTATTTTTGTAAAATCAGAAAAACCTAAAATATCCACCGCCGAAGAGTTGGCTTTTACAACCTCTCCGGCCTCGGTGAATGAAACCATTCCTGTCGGAATATTTTCGATAAGAACTTCATTGAGTTCCTGCGCAGAACGAAGACTGAGCCCCGTTTTCTTAAGTTCGCTACCGACACTTTGCAGTTGCTCACTGAGATATCCGGCAAGACCCGCCACGGAAAAAAAGGCGATGTTATTTAGTGCCAATAAGAAAAAGAAATTCAGAGCTTTCATTTCTGGCGAAAACAAGGCCGCCACAGAAAAGAAAATACTCGTGAATAATGCAAGAGTCACCGCACCGACACCTCGGCACGCAATTCCCGCAAGCAAGATATTCACCAGATGCAAGAACAAGAACAGGGACTGATTGATTCCCGAGTAATAAATCAAAAGAGAAATAAACAGGGAATCAAAGATAAATCCTAAGAATAATAAAACCGGGCGTTTTAAAAGCTCATCCCAAAAGGAGAACCACAAAAGATGCAAAGCAAAAGCTACGGAGAGAATTCCATAAAAAGGCCCCAAGATAGACCAATTGATGAAACCTTCTTGCACGACACTTGAAATCACACTGATCAATAAGATCAACGCAAAAAGGCTGACGCGTGCAAACTCCACCATCAGCCCTTGATTTTTATTGTTCTGCAACGCCAAACTCAGACGCATCTATTGAACCACATCCGCCATATTGAAGATCGGAAGATACATCGCCACAACAAGAACCGCGATAATACCACCCAAAACAACCATCAAAAGAGGCTCTAGCAAAGACGTCATGGCTTTCACTGCTGTCTCAACTTCATCTTCATAGAAGTCAGCAATTTTACCAAGCATCACGTCTAATGTACCTGACTGCTCCCCGATGGAGATCATTTGTACAACCATGTCCGGGAACGCTTTTTCTTTACCCAAGGGAGCTGCGAAAGTACGACCTTGAGTCACGGATTCTTTACAGCGAAGCAAAGACTGTTCGATGACGATATTACCTGCTGTCTTGGCAGAAATCTCAATGGCCTCGATCAGACCAACACCCGAACCCAAAAGAGTTGAAAGCGTCCTGGTCAAACGAGCAATGGCTGATTTTTGAATCACTTCACCAAACACAGGTGCTTTCATCAAAAAGCGATCAAAAGTATCTTTACCGCTGTCCGTTTTAATCCATTGCGCGAAGGCAAAAGGACCCACAACAAGAACAACAAGATACACATACCAATTGTGAATCATCGAGTTACTGAGATTCACAACCATCTGAGTCAACATCGGCGGCTCTTTACCAGAGGAAGCAAAGAACTCCATAAATTTAGGAATGATGAAAACCAAGATACCGGCGATAACGATCATCGCCACCACGATAATCACCATCGGGTAAACCAAGGCGCCCTTCACTTGGGCTTTTAGTTTTTCAGATTTCTCCATGTAACTTGCAAGACGTTGCAAGATACCATCGAGGATACCGGCTTCTTCCCCGGCTTGAATCATATTCACGTACAATTTATCAAAAACATTTGGAACTTGCGCCATGGAGTCGGCCAAACGACGACCGCCTTCAATGGACGTTTTTACTTGAGCCGAAGCTTCTTTTAAAAGTCCCGGGCGCAAACCTTCTGAAAGGATTTTCAAAGAATCCACCACCGGAATACCAGCGTTGATCAATGTCGCAAATTGACGAGTGAAGATTTGTAGATCTTTTCCCTTTACACGAGCTGCAAAGATACTTGCATTCTTTCCTGCCGAAGCACGAGCCGCACCAAATTGCACTACACGCACTGGCAGGAGTTGCTGCGCTCTAAGACGAATGATGGCTTCTTGTTGAGAAGCGGCTTCGATCTCTCCCTGAACCATCTGGCCCGTGGAGTTTTTGGCTTGATACTGGAATTTAGCCATCTTAGATACCTACCTTCTTAAGAAGTTGATCAAGGTTGTCGGGATCTCTAGAAACTTCAAATGCTGTTTTTAAATCCACGCGACGACGAATCAAATGTTGCAATAAAGACTGATTCAAAGTCAGAAGACCTGAATTCTCTGGAGAGTTCGTCATGAGATTCTCCAAACTTTTCACATCTTCATCTTCAATCAGCGATCTCACTTGTGGCTTCATCAATAAAACCTCGTGAGCAAATATTTTTTCACCAGAAAGACCAGCCACAGGGTATTGCCCTGAAGCGAGGCTTAACACTTCAGCCAAACGAGGGGCTCCGTGTTCTCCGTACTTATCACCTAAAACAGAAAGACAGCGACGAAGAGCGTTCGTCACCGAAGGCGCTTTCATTGAATAGATAACAAATGTTCCGCGTTCCGCCAGAGCCAAGGCTTCCTCAAAAGAACCCTCATCGCCATAACCATCAAAAACGACCATATCAACGCCGGAGAGAAGACTTTCTTTTTCTTCCGCACGAGAAAATTCGCCATTGTGATAAAGGTAGCAGGCTTTCTCTTCGCGCACTTGCGGGAAAGCTTTGCGTGAAAACACCACGCCAACAAAAGATTTTTCTTCACTTAATTTTTGGAGAATACGGTGGAGCGCCCACACTTGTCCGGCTTCACCAGGGCCTGACAATAAAACCAAACCCTTCATGCGAAGGCAGGTTTCCAACAAAGACGGTGGAAGTGAAATCTCTTGGCGCCCGCCATCCAGATCCATATCCAAAACCGCTTTCATCGTCGTGTCTTGTTGAAAAAACGAAAATCCAATTCTGACACTTTCAAAAGAAGCTTCACCTTGCACAACTCCAGTTGTATCAAGAACCGCTTTCTGCTGATTATTGAGCAAACTTTGCTGCAACAGATTCCACTCCGTCACTAAAGCCGGAGACGATCTTAGACTCGTCCATCCCGAGGGAAGACGTACGCGGGGTTCACTTCCCACGACAAATAAAAATTCTTCCGCTTTTTTCGCTTTTGCTTGCAAAAGAAGTTCCGTCAAACTCATTATGTGTCCTTCACTGATGCATTGAGTACTTCTTCAATAGTTGTCATACCACGTTTTAATTTTAACAAAGCACTTCGGCGCAAGGTTCTCATCCCTTGTTCGCGGGCAAGATAACGAAGCTGTCCCGTCGAAGCGCCCTTTAAGATCGCCTCTTTCATTTTCTCCGTCATGTGCATAAGTTCGAAGATCGCCGTACGTCCCTTGATTCCTGTGTTATTGCAGTTCGCACAACCTTTTCCATGGAAAAGCTTGTATTCATGAATATCATTTTGTGCCACACCAAGATTGATTAGCGTCTGTGCCGGCACTTCCATCGGCGTTTTGCAAGAGTCACAAATTTTACCGACAAGACGTTGTGCCACGATCAAGTTCACAGTAGACGTGATAATATACGGAGCCACACCCATTTCCGTCAGACGAATCACCGTGCTTGGAGCATCGTTCGTGTGCAGAGTACTTACGACCAAGTGACCTGTCGACGCGGCTTTAAAAGCAATTTCTGCTGTTTCAAAGTCACGAATCTCCCCCACCAATACGATATCAGGGTCCTGACGAAGGAAAGACTTCAATGCACTTGAAAATGTCAGATCAATATCGGCGTTCATCTGCACCTGATTGATCCCTTCCAAGTTGAACTCGACAGGATCTTCCGCTGTGGAGATATTCACATCTGGTTGGTTAAGTTCTGCAAGTGCTGAATAAATCGTATTCGTCTTACCAGAACCCGTAGGTCCCGTGATCAAGACCATGCCCTGTGGGAGATTGATTTGAGATTTAAAGAGTTTTAAATCGTCCTCTTCAAATCCAAGTTTCGTCATATCTAATTGCAAATTGGATTTATCCAAAAGACGTAAGACGACTTTCTCGCCCCACAGAGTTGGCAGAACGCTCACGCGGAAATCCATCTCTTTTCCTTTGGAAGTACGAACTTTCAAACGACCATCTTGAGGACGACGTTTTTCAGCGATATCTAGCTTCGACATAATCTTAATACGCGAAGCAATCGCGGCACCCGTTCCTGAAGGCGGAGCTGTCGCCTCCACCAAGTTACCGTCGATACGGAAACGCACGCGGTATTTTTTTTCGTAAGGTTCAAAGTGAATATCGGAAACTTTTTTACGAATGGCATCACCTAAAATCGAGTTCACGAACTTTACAATCGGAGCGTCGTCGGCAAAACCGTCTTGGTCAATGATCTCTGCCGTGGGACTGTTGATGCTGAACTCTTCGTCCAACCCGTCGGCATTCATATTGTTTAAGTTTTTTGTACTGATGCTGCCGCCATAGTATTTTTCAATACCTGAAACGATGGCACTCTCGGTACCGACCACCGCTTGAATGCGGCATCGAGTGATAAAACGCAAATCTTCTTTGACTATAATATTAGAGGGGTCCGCGAACGCGACCACCAAAGTGGTTCCGGCTTTTTGCAAAGGGATCAACGTGTTTTTTTCGCAAACATCTTTAGGGATCAAAGAAATCACGCTTTGATCAATTTCAAAAGTGTTCACTTCAACACCGGGAACTGCGAAATGTTTTTCAAGAGCGCGAAGGATTTGGTTTTCCTTAAGAAAACCCAATTGAATGATGGCACCCGTCAGTTTTTGTCCCGTCTTTTTTTGTTCTTCAACAGCCAAAGCAAACTGATCAGGTTTCAACAAACCTTGCTTAACTAAGATTTCACCAATTTTGAGCGAAGACATTGTGGCTCCCCTAGACTCACTTTACTCTAGGGTGCCATTTTTTGTAACTAGGCCTTAGAATAGTTTTGTTAAGAAGAACTCTGCTTCAAAAACTGCATCCAAGTTTCGCGGATGTCTTGAGGGGAAAGCTCACTTCCCACTTCGAGACGATCCAACCACAGACGAGTCAAAATCGCCGCGACAAGAACAGGAGGAAGCACTCGAAGTTCTGCCTTCTCCGCTTCTTCGAGAAGAAGATTTTGCGCCGGCAAAATGTTTAAATCTAAGGCATACCCAGCGCGCTTCATGAAATTGAAATACGAAAGATCCGTTAATAAAGACTTCTGCTTGGAAAGATCCACCGTATTGACCACAACGCCCGCACTCACCGCCTGCAATGTGAGATCGTCCGGAAGCAAAACATGAAAGCGAATGCCCAATTGCGATCGAGCTAAAATTTCTTTTTGTGACTGCAAACGGCCAGCATCGCCGACAAGATAAATATCGCCAACGCCCATCTCAGCCAAAACCGAAGATACAATGCGCGCTTCATCACCGTCACCAACAACAAATGCCGGAGCACGAATGTCCAAATCCCGAGCTTCACCGACAAAAACCAAACGCAAAGCCTCGTGCAAAAGCAAGCGCGGATACCAAGTTCCATTTTCCTTAAAAAAAGAATCCAGACATTCAATGCTGCGCACTTGCGTCGGCAAAACTGTCAGTTGAGGCAAAATTTTAGAGGACAATGACGGAGCCACCTTCACTGCCGCCGCACTCTGAATCACATCCCGGGAAAATTCCGGATGCACTTCAAACTCCCATCCCCAGCCTTTTTGCTCGGAAAGGAATTTGAGATATTTCACAAAATGTCCCATCCCAGTGGGATTCAACTCAACTATTTTGAGGGTGCTCACGGAAATACCTGCGTGTTTCGTCCATGTCTTTTTGGATTTGCGCTTTTAATTCATCAATTCCCGAAAATTTCATTTCATCGCGAATAAAGTGCAACAAGTACACTTCTACTTCCAGACCATAAAGATGCGCATCGAAATCAAAAAGATGCGTTTCAATTTTTATGGGCCCTTTGCCATTCTCTTGGAAAGTGGGATTCACGCCAATGTTCGTTACGGAGGGATGCAGATGTCCGCCGATTTTTGTGAGAGTGCAGTACACTCCCTTGCGCGGAATGAATTCCACATCTGGATGAATATTGGCTGTCGGAACTCCAATAGTGCGACCTCTTTGAAAACCTTTTTCCACGTGACCGCGCATGTAGTATGTGCGGCCCAAAAGTTCGTGAGCTTTTTCAACCTCACCGTTTTTAAGAGCTTCACGAATGCGAGTCGAAGAAACCACCGCGCCCTGATATTGGAACGGCGGGATGATGATCAAACGAATGCCTTTTTCAGCACAGTATTTTTCCAGGAACGGAATATTCCCCGCGCGGTCCGCACCGAAAGAAAAGTCATGCCCCACCACCAGAGTTTTCGGATGCAAACGAGAAACGATGTAGCGATCCAAAAAATCTTGCGGAGAAACTTGCGAAAACTCTTTCGTAAACTCTTCGATAATCACGTACTCAATGCCACGCTCTTGAAACTGCTCCTGCTGATCCTTCAGATCAAAAAGCCTGTAAGTGGCTCTCTCAGGATGAAGAACTTTCACTGGATGAGGATGAAAAGTGTAAACGACAGAGGGAACCCCATAGTATTGGGCTTCACGAACTACATTCTCTATGAGCTGCTGATGTCCTAAATGAACCCCGTCAAAGTTCCCTATTGTGACTACAGAGGATTCAAGTGGCGCACTCAGCTGCTTGACGCCTTGATAAACATGCATATTTTTCAATATACCCTGTTCCAAGCCCGGCTGTAAGCCCTTTTAATAGTTGAATTTTTTAATAAATTTGCTATGTTGCGACGCGTGCAAAAAGCCTCGTTTGAACACCTCAAAATCCGTCTCGAAGTCCTGCTTCGTTTCTTTTCCCGCCGTCGAGGGTTCTGGCTTCGCTGTATTCTGTGTTGGGCGATCGGTTGCTTGGCTCTTTCCAACGATGAAATCAATGCTTACGACCAAAGATTCCAATTGCGCGGGGACCAAAGAACTTCCCAGCAAATAGTCCTGATCACCATCCGCCAATCTGATTTTTCGGCGATTTATGAATCTCGCACCAATTTCTTGGACAACATGAGCGAGGTCACAGACATCACAGACAGCTTTTTTTGGAACAAAGAAATTTGGTCCGAACTTCTTTTGCGCATCTTGAGACAAAACCCCCGCTCTGTCGGCGTCACTTTGTACTTTGGCGATAACGTGGGAACCGTTCGACTTTCTCCGGAGGACCAAAAACTCTTTTTGGATTCTCGCGTGGTCTGGGCTTCGACAACAAACAGCTTAGAGAGAGTTCTCACTCCGGTCTTTACAAACCGCGATCACACCAATCTTGGAAACAATGAAGTTCGTCGCGACGAAGACGGTGTTGTCCGTCGAGTCTTCCCACAAAGATCTGAGATGCCTCACTTAGTGGAAATGATCACCCACAAAAAATTTCCGACAAAGCAAGCGGGTCTTCCGATCAACTTCCGTGGCTCTAATCGCGTGTTCACTCAATACACCCTGAGTGAAATCATGTATGACGAAGTTCCGGCTAATGCTTTTTCTGACAAGATCGTGATCATTGGTGCGGAAACATCTTCCTCCCCGACTTACATGACACCGATGGGAACTTTGTCACGCACAGAGATCTTGGCCCACGCCACAGACACGGTTTTGGGAGACAAGTGGATCAAAAGACTTCCGTTCTGGTGGTATGCTTCAGGATTTTTCGTCTTGATGCTCATCGCGGTTTTCTTGATCACGACGTATCCACAATCTGTAGCATTGTTCTTTATCATGTGGATGGGAACTCTGCTTGCTGCATTGTCAGCTTGGGTGTTTGACAGTTTCTACTTCTGGTCCCCAGCCTTTTCGCCTTTTGTGCTTTTAGGCGCGTCGTGGATCATCTTCATTGGTTATCAAGCGACCAAGATTGAAAAGAAAAACTTCCGCCTGCAACAAGAGCAACAGTATCTGCAAGAACTTGAGCAACTGAAGAACAATTTCGTGAGTTTGATCTCTCACGATTTAAAAACCCCGATTGCAAAAATTCAAGCTATCGTGGACCGCCTCATGACGCAGCATCAGGATTCTGAGCTGAATCAAGATTTGCGCTCTTTAAGACTGTATGGAGATGAACTGAATCGCTACATCCAATCCATTCTTAAAGTTCTTCGCGTAGAGTCCCGGGATTTTAAGATCAATACGGACGTTGGCGACATCAACGAAGTGATCGAAGAAGCCTTGCACTCTTTGCGTCCCTTGGCCCGCGAAAAGAACATTGCAATCCATACGGTCCTTGAACCCATGTTCTCTTTAGAGTTTGATACAACCTTAATCAAAGAGGTTGTGATCAATCTGATTGAGAACGCCATTAAGTACACTCCTTCTGGCGGACGCATTGAGGTGATCTCTCACGAGTCAGATGATCTTGTGCACGTGATCGTTAAAGATACCGGGGAAGGTATTAAACCTGAAGACATGGAAAAAGTCTGGGGTAAGTTCACTCGCGGAAGTGATCAGGATCTAAGAACCAAAGGAACGGGACTGGGACTTTATCTCGTAAAATATTTTATCGAACTTCATGGCGGAAAAGTAAAAATGGAAAGTACAGTGGGACACGGAACCACAGTTTCTTTCACTCTGCCTCTTGATACAGAATTTGAATCGGAAAGCGAAACTGAGGTGCTAGCATGATGAATAAACTCCACACGCTGATTGTAGATGACGAAGCTGAACTCCGCCGTTCAGTGATTTCTATTCTTAAATCCACAATGCCAGAAATTGATTTTACAATCGACGAAGCTTCCACGGGAAAAGAAGCCTTAGAGAAAGTAAAACAACAACAATGGGATCTGGTTTTGATGGACGTCAAAATGCCAGAGATGAATGGCCTTGAAGCTTTGACAGCGATCAAGGAACACGACCCTCGCACTTTTGTGGTATTGATGACTGCGCACTCCAACTTGCACGACGCCGTTCTTGCGATCAAAGAAGGCGCTTACGACTACGTTGAAAAACCAGTCAATCCACAACTCTTGGCCGAAATCGTTCGCAAGAGTTTGGAAGCTCGCGACCTTGTATCGAGCCTCGCTCTTTCCAATCCGGTTTTTGATGACGACATCGAAAGTGAATTTGTCGGTGGCTCTTCAAAAATGAAAGAAGTCTTTAATCTTATCTACCGCCTGTGCAAAGTCGACACGACAGTTCTTGTGCGTGGTGAAAACGGAACTGGTAAAGAGCTTGTTGCTCGCGCCATTCACTTCAACTCCCCTCGCAAATCAGGAAGTTTTGTTGCCATCAACTGTGGCGCTATTCCAGAAAGTCTGATGGAGAGCGAACTTTTCGGTCACGAAAAAGGCGCCTTCACTGGCGCCGTTGAAAGAAAAATCGGCAAGTTCCAAATGGCCAACAACGGAACTTTGTTCCTGGATGAAATTGGTGAGCTTCGTCCCGACATGCAGGTAAAGCTCTTGCGCGTCCTGCAAGAACGCAAGTTCACTCCGGTGGGTGGAACACGTGAAGTTAAAACAACGACACGTATTATCGCAGCAACAAATCGCAACTTGGAAAAAATGATGGAAGAAGGAACTTTCCGTGAAGACCTTTTCTATCGTTTGAATGTGATGCCGATCTTCTTGCCACCTTTGCGTGAGCGTTATGATGACATTGAACCTTTGACTCAAAACTTTATTAAGAAGTTTTCAAAACAACACGGCCGCATTATCAATGGCGTAACCTCAGAGGCTTTGGATCTTTTAAAGTCTTATCGTTGGCCAGGAAATATCCGTGAACTTGAAAACGTAATTGAACGCGCTTTCATCGTGGAAAACACCTACTCTATCACAGTAGATTCTTTACCAGAGTCTATTAAGCTTGCTCCAAAAGACAATGGCGATAAGACAGCGAATGTCGGCTACTCAGGTCCTTTGGATTTTGATGCCTTCAAAGAAGAGATGGAAAAAGAGTTTATCGTCAGCGCTTTGAAAGCCAATAACGGACGTATCAACCAAACTGTGGCGCAAGCCAATATTCCTAAGAACACTTTGCTTCGTAAGATTCGTAAGTACGGAATTAACGTTAAGGACTTTACGAACGAAGAATAAAGCCCGCTGTGCGGAGGACTTCCTCCGCCGAAATGCTTTTCATGCATTCGTGAGTTTTGATGGGACAGACTTTGTGACCGTGTTTTCCGCAAGGTCGACATTTCAGACCTTCGCGCTGAACGACAAAACTTTCAGCCGACCACGGACGATAACCAAATTCTAAAATCGTCGGACCAAACACTGCAACCAATGGCGTTTCGCAAACTGCCGCCAAGTGAGTCGAAGCACTGTCGTTTCCGATTAAGAGTGCGGCTCTAGCGATGAGCTGTGCTGACTCAATAATTTTAGTTTTTCCCGCCAAAGATTGAGAGCCCGGAATTTCCGCCGCGACTTTTTCAGCGAGAGCTTCTTCTCCCGGTCCACCCATCACATAGACATGAAAACCCTTCGCTTGAAGAGCTTTGCCCGTGCGAATGAATCCCTCTTCGGTCCAACGCTTCGTCGCCCACACGCTGCCTGGGAAAAGAAGAACGGCTTTGCCCTCATTAAATCCTTTAAGATCAAAACGCTCTTGAAGAGATTTATAAACATCCTGAAGCTCTAAAACCTGATGACGCAGACTCATTGACGCCCACTTTGGAGGCGCCGCCAATTTTCCATGTGCATCGGGACTATAGGGCTTACCCTCCCTCACATACTGCGCTAAATCGCTGGCAAGATTGGCATCTTCAGGAGCTAAAAGACTTAACTGCCTCATGGCATCGGGCAACTGCTCGTCACGCTGAGTTCTTTTTGAAAAAATCAGAAAATTCCAGGATTTTTGAAAACCGATTTTGTGTTTGGCTTTAATCTGTGTGCAGAAGAAGGCCGTGCGCAAAGACTGATGAGGAGAAATCAGATTGTCGACATCGACATAGCGAAGATGCTCGACGATCTGAGCATAAGTGTCCGACTTCCCTTTTTCGATTTCAAAGACTTGATCGACAAGATGAGTTTTAAGAAAAAAGTCACCCAGACCTTTTCGGCAGACTAAAGCGAGTTTATGTTGCGGCCATAGTTCCCGACACTTTTTCAGAAGCGGGATGGAGAGCAGTAAGTCTCCCAGAAAGGCTGTTTGCACAACAAGATTCAAGGGCATGAACAATTTCCTCTAACGAGACCTGATCGTAGCACATAATGTTTTTTTCACAAGTCCTCTTCCAGCACGGGCTGCAAGGGCTCTTTGTGAGGATCTTAAATCCTCTGTCGTAAAGGTCGATTTCATGAGCACAGGTCGGTCCAAACCACGCGATCACTTGCTTTTTCTGAGAGATTGCCATGTGCATTCCGAGGCTGTCTCCAGTCACAATCACATCGCAGGCCGCAACACTGATCAAACCATCGCGCAATCCCGACTCTGTTTCTGATGAAATAACTGGCAAACCTTGAGCAATCAAAGCATTGCGATCCGTATCCTCGGGGCCCCCCAATAAAACCACTTCT
Source organism: Bdellovibrio sp. HCB-110 (assembly GCF_047323225.1). Lineage (GTDB taxonomy): Bacteria > Bdellovibrionota > Bdellovibrionia > Bdellovibrionales > Bdellovibrionaceae > Bdellovibrio. Next base: position 1,567,955 of record NZ_CP178750.1, on the reverse strand, counting down.
GCTTTTGGAAAATGCTGAAGAATTCTTTCAATCATCAAGCGGTGATAATCCACAGTCAGTTTTTTATAAGGAATAACAGGGCTGCATCCCGTATTTAAACCTATGATGATTTCTTTATTTCGTTCCGTGAGCCATTGCTGACGGCGCAATATGGACTCACGTTCTTCTGCCGCTGTGAGCGGAAGCCAGTAATCGTCGCGACGAAATTCTCCCAACTCCAAAGCTTCAATCATCAACTGAGTTTCAGCCTTTTCGTTTTCGAAGAATTTTTTGTGATTGTTAAGACCTAGCTCCCACAACTCTTGAGCCGCTGCGGTTGCCGGAAGAACCGCGCCATTGCGTGGATCCGCTCGGAAACCAAAGACTTGATCGACCTGAGTTCGTTTTAAAACTCCGATGGCTTTAAGAGACTTATCAATCACCAACGCCACTTCAAATTCAAGAACACCGAGCTGAAGCAAGTCGGCTTCACTTGTCGTGAGCACCCGATCAATTGCCGGATGATTTTTTAAAAGATGATGGGCCGGAGCATCCGTCACCCAAGTGATCATCGAGCTTGGATATTTTCTTTTGATTGCCCTTAGCAAACTGGTACTGCGAACCACGGCCCCCAACGCCCCTAAGTGCACAACTAAAAGAGACATGGTGGGAATATCTTTATGCGAACATGAGTTGTCGCAATGTTCACTCTTAGAACAAGGTTTATACCCCGAAAAATGTCGGCAATCAGTGATAGGCATATCGTTTATTGTATGACAGTCCCTTGTTTTTCCTGAGTCTTAGTTCCTTATTTCCCGACCTTGGTTCGGTAACCTTCCTCATGTTTTTTCCGATAAGTCTTCGGATGAAGATTGAAAAGGAAAAGGTCCAGCTCAAGGCATTTCAACTAACTCCGCAGGGTGACGGCGGAGGCAGTCTTGTCATTTCAGAAACACGCAAGAGTTATCGCCTCAGCCCCCTTCAATATTCGTATCTAGATATACTTCGTAATTCGGGAAGCATTGAAAGCCTCGTGCAGTTTTACTTGGGGCAAGGTTGGCTGGTTAGTTTTCGCGAACTCTTTGGCCTGCTTCAGTTTCTTGTGAATGAAGGGCTTATCATCAATCCCTCGTTGCGCGATTACTTTACTAAATCTGAAGCACAAGAAATCAAATATCAGAATTCATCTTTCGACAAGAAACTTTTGACTGGCACCCGAATGAGTTCCCGTGACTTGCCGTTCTTTCGCTCATTAGAACCACAACTCGCCTCTCACCTTCTGCAAAAAGCCGAACGCTTTCAGGTTCCTGCACAAATGCGCCTAACTCAATCCGGAATGCTCGACCGGGACTTGTACATCATCCTCACAGGACAAGCTGCGATCTATCGCGTTCTTGATGCGAAAAGACGGCAGATGGTCTCGGTATTAGGAGCTGGTTCTATTTTTGGTGAAAGAGGTTTTCTTTTAAATCAACCTCGTTCGGCTGATGTTATCACAACACTGCCCTCTGAAATTCTGCGCATTCAACACTTGCCGGAGTTTGATGAGTTGATCAAATCAGAAAAAGCGCAAAGCCTGCAACACCGCTTCTGGGTTTTACAAGCTTTGCAATCGTCGCCCTTCTTTAAAGATCTGCCTACGGACAGTTTGGATAGTTTGATTTTTACGGGACGGCTCTGCCAGGCTCCTGCGCATCACATCCTTTTCCAAGAAGGACAACCTGGAAATACTTGTTACATTCTTATTCAAGGCAACGTCGTCATCAGCCAGCGCGGAAAAAATATCAACGTATTAGGACAGGGCTCTTCCTTTGGTGAAATCTCATTACTGATGAGTGGTGGCCAAAGAACAGCGACGGTGAGGACCCAACAGAACTCCGTCCTTTTAGAAATCCATCAGAATGATTTCTATCGCGTTCTTTCCCAGAACTTACTTTTAGCCAAAGAAATTGAAACCCTGGCAGCTCAACGCCTCGCCAACGACGCACAAAGAAATCGGTAGAATTACTTAGAAGGCCCTTCTTTAGATCAAGCCATTTTTAGAAGCCCAAACACTCACTTCGACGGTATTGGCGTAACCCAGCTTCTCCATGATATTGGCCTTGTGGGTTTTAATGGTGTGGTCCGTGCAACCCAAAACTTGAGCGACTTCTTTATTGGAACGACCGCTTGAGATCAAACGAATGACTTCAATCTCTCGAGTCGTTAAAAGATTCTTGTAGTTGGCTTCAATAATTTGCTGCAGATTCGGCGAAATGTAACGTTTCCCTTGGCGCACGGACTGAAGAGCGTGGCGAAGATCGCTGATTTCCAAAGCTTTGCTGACCAAAGCCGTAACGGAGCTTTTCCAGTAATGGTGAAGCACATGGGGATCTTCCATCTGCGTGAATACAAATACCTTACAAGACAAAGTCTTTAAAATATCGAGAATCTGAAGACCATCCGCCGTTTTTAAAACGTGATCCAAAAATACAATTTGAGGTTTTAAAGTCTCGATTTGCGAAAGAGCCGAAGTATAATCAGCGGCCTCGCCCATAACATAAAAGTCACTGGAAAATTTTTCGATCTCCGCAATCAAAGCCGTTCTGGTGATTGCGTGGTCGTCTATGATTAGTATTCCGTCACGATGTTCTTTTGTATCCATGTTGAGAAATTTTCATGGTCTCCCCATTTTTAGTCAAAGAAAAATTTCGTTTTCACGTCCACCGATTGGGTGAGAAAGAATTTACTGTTTGCCTGGATTAATGGAAACTACTTCGGAAACAAGAGTACCGATTTTAATTTTCGATTCAATTCGTAAAATGTAGCGACGGTCATCATCTGAAAGCCAAATGAAGTTGTCGCCAATAGGTTTGAATTTTCCTTTTAGAAAAAACGTGGGCTGAATAACAATGGCCTTCATCGGACCTAGTTTTGTCTCCAAAACCTCTCGTCGGACGGCCTTGCCAGAGAAAACTAAATTCTCGTTGTCATTCGCAACGCGGAAAGAATATTCCTTCCCTGGCTCCCACTGGAAGTTTCTCATGTAGTAAATCGCGCTATAGACGTTTTGAGTATAAGGCAGAATTTCCCATTCTTGCTTCTTTTCCTCTTCACCATCTTCCGTCGTCACTTTCTTTTCCCAGAACTTCGCTACGTTCTTTTCTGTATCAAAAAGCATTTTCGCTTCGCGAAGCTGTTTGGATTCTTTCACATGCAACTGAAACACGCGGGGAACGAGGTCTTCATAGTCGACAAATGTTTCAGCGCGGTCTTCCACACTATAAAATGTCGAAAACAAGGAACTGGTTCTGATTTCAATCGCAAAAGTATAAGATTTGCGATTATTCACCATTGAAAAAGGCTCTACCTTCAAACGAAGTTCACCGGCAGAGACTTTAAAATAGTGAACATCGTGAACAACCTCTTCACCAACACGGAAGGGATCTTTGATCGGACGACGCCCTTCAAAACCGGCGTCATCTTCAATGTCAGGTTGACGACGTGTTATCTCAGGCTCCGCTTTAGTAGCCGCCTTGCCTGTTTTCTTTATTACTTTTGTAGGATCTTTTTTTGCCGGAGCCTTGGCTTTGGGTTCGACCTTTTTAGCTACCGGGGTTTTCACCTCTGTCGGTGTCTGCTCCGGTGTCGTCGCGGTCTCTGGCGGAGGTTCCTGTGGCTTTACAATTTTGACAGCCTGATCAAACTCTTCCATCTTCTTAAGCTGGTCGGCCTTCTCATACTTTAAAAAAGATGTCGAACACGACACCAACATAAACACAGAGAAGAAAGCGCCAAGAAGAGCTGAGAATTTCACTAAAAATCCTTCCATCGACGATGCACCCACATCCATTGTTCCGGGTGTTTACGCACAATCTCTTCAAGCTTGTCATTGAAGGACTGCGTAATATTCAAAATGGTCTGATCTTTATCATCGGTCACACAATTCTCTGTGTCCATAGCTGGCTCGATCACGACATGAAGTTTTTTGTCATTTCCTTCATAGGTGTAAATCGGAAGCACCGGTGATTTGGTTTTTTGTGCGAACAGAGCTAGACCATAGGCTGTTCCCGTTCGTTTTCCAAAGAACGTAGTCGCAATCCCGTAAGGTTTTCCCATGTATTGATCTAACACAAAAACCAAAGCGGCATTTTTCTTAAGAGCTTTAAGAATTTCAAATGCATTGTTAGGTCCGTGAGCATCGATGTACTTAACACCTTTGGCGCCACGAACAGAGAACCACAAATCGTTAAACCACTGAGTCTTAAAACGTTTGGTGATAATGAAAAGCTCTTGCCCACTCTGGGCAATCGCATTCGCTGCCAAATCTCCATTTCCCAGGTGCAAACTTAGAAAGAACATTCCTTTGCCTTGAGAGCGGGCTTTTTCAACATTTTCCCATCCTTCAAAAACAACGTTCTTTTGAATCCACTCCGGCGTCACTGACGGAATAAAAAAGAATTCAGCAAAGTTGTATCCCAATTGGTAGACCGACTCCCGCCCCACTTTGTGTTTCTGTTCTTGGGGCCACTCCGGAAAAGCAATATCGAGATTGCTCATCACGATCTTTTTTCTAAAACCCATGACGTCAAACCACAAAAAGCCCACCCAAGCCCCGGACTTGCGAAGCCACGTGCGCGGAAAAAGGGAGCTTAAAAAAACCATGATCTTAACGAAGAATTTGACTAATAATTTCACTGAGACGTCCCTTCTTCCCAAGCTCGGCCACTTCCAAAGAAGCACTCCACAGCTGAGACGGGTTTGATAGAATGTGACGAAGTTTTACGGCATCTTTGCCAGTTGAAATCAGATGCTTCGCCTGAGATTTACGATACTCTTCTTCAATGTGCTTGCAATCGCCATCGGTGTACTGGTGATGATCACGATAGTGAATGCTCTTTTTAGAAACTTCACCAATTTCACGCATCATTTTCTCAAAGACATCGGGACGAGCAATGGCTGAAACTAGAAAGAGTTCTTGCCCTTGAAAGTCCTGACGAAGTTTGACGTCACCGGTTTTCGCATTTTTAAAACTGTTAATCTCGTAACCGAAATACAAAATCTCTTTGTCTTTGGGGAGACGCTCTTCCAAAGCTTTCAGATCGTCTTCTTTAGCAAGATTGCATTTGGTAAGAATAAGAACATCGGCCCGTTGTATACCCGCCCAAGACTCACGCGCACGTCCCTCTGGTACAACAGCATAGTTGTCCAGGCTTTCAGTCGCATCCAAAATCACAATATTTAAATCGCGGGAAAGTTTTCTATGTTGAAAACCGTCATCGACAATCAATACATCAAATGTGTCTTTAGAAACTGCATACTGCGCCGTTTGCCACTTGCTGGGACCTACAAAAACAGAAACTTCGGGGTTCGCCTGCGCTAAAAGAACCGGCTCATCGCCATAGTAACGAGCCGCAAACGGATGTTCAACATCGACTAAAACTGGCGATCCCGCATCCGCGCGATAAGAACGACTGATCACCGCCACTTTTTTCCCCTGAGCCACAAGAGACTTCAAGCAAAAATCTGTGATCGGTGTTTTTCCCGTCCCGCCCACCGTCAGATTTCCGATACTCACAACCGGAACTGGCGCCTTATAAGCCCCAATCATTCCACGATCATACATGGAGTTTTTAACTCCCACGATCTGATCATACAGAAATGAAAAAGGTCTTAAGTAGATCTTCATTTCACAAAAAACTCGTCGAGGGCTTTCACCACACGTTGAGTTGCTCCCTTATCGCCAAGATATTGACGAAGCTGTGTGAGGTCTGAGATCACTTGTTCTTTGTATTGAGGATCTGTGATGTATTTTTCAAGCAAGGAAGCCAAAAGTTCCGGATTCACATCTGACTGGAATCTTTCTGGCACGGCTTCCTTTCCAAGAATCAAATTCACTAAACCGAAATATTTCGTTCCACGCACAAAAATCTTGGCAAACACACCTGTAAGCCACTTCATTTTATACATGATGACCATCGGCTTCTTAAGAATACCGACTTGCAAAGTTGCCGTTCCTGACGCCACCAGCATCATGTCCACCAAATGGATCATGCGGAAAGGCTCATCCTTCAACAAAATATAAGGCAGGCGGAAGTCTTCCAAATACTCCAGCATTTTTTCTTTGCTGAAAGTAGGTGCCGTCAAAATAACGACTTTCAAATTTGGAAACTTTTTAGAAAGAATGCGAGCTGTGTCCAATTGAATTTGAAAGTGTTGTTTCAACTCCAAACGACGGCTGCCCGGCATAAGTCCCAAAACGATTTCGTCATCGCGAATCCCGCATTGATTGCGATGAGTTTTGAGATAACCCGGATCATTGAGCAAACGATCATCTAATTCATCCAAAAGAGGATGCCCTACGAATTCACAAGGAACCCCGTGTTCTTCATAGAAAGGCACTTCAAATGGGAAAAGAACGAAAACTTTTTTGCAGTATTTTTTAATCGTCTTCACACGGCCTTTGCGCCAGGCCCAGACTTGCGGAGAAATATAGTAAACAACCGGAATGCCCAAGCCATGTAACTTTTTAGCGAGCATGAGGTTGAATTCAGGATAGTCCATGACGATGGCTACTTTAGGGCGGCGTTTTTCAGCTTCCGCCACGAGGCTGTCAAAAACACCCTTCAGATGACTGTACTGGGCGATGATTTCTGCCGCGCCAACCACAGCCATCTCTTCGGATTTTCCCAGACGTTCAAAGCCGATGTTTTCCATGTCTTGACTGCCGACGCCGAAAGCATGGACTTTACGTCCCTGCTTTTTCCAGGTCTCAAGAATTCTTTGAGCATAAGTCACGCTGGAGGCTTCCGCCGCAACAATCAAAACCTGATCCACTTAGGCCTCGATCATTCTTTGAATGTCTTCAATTGCTTGAAGAGCTTTCAATCCATCAAGCCCCGTCACCGCAGGCTTCTTATCATGCAGAACGCTTTCGATAAACGCGTCTGTTTCTTTTTGAAGAGCATCTTCTTTATTCACAGTCCACTTTGTGACCTTCACCAGTTCATCACCGCCAGGTCCCACTTCCACTTTTTCAAGCTCGTGAGTTCCCGTGTGTGCGAACAACGTGCAATCATCTTGAGTCACGCGGATAGATCTTTGCATTGTCGGAGAAACACGGCTCACGTTAATAATTCCGTGCACGCCGTTTTTCATTTTGAAAGACACAGAGGCTGTATCCAATTCTTTGGAAACAAGTTTTGTTCCCGCCCCCACCATCGTGTCAATCTCGCTTCCCGTCAGCCAGAAAAGAAGATCCATATCGTGAATCATCAAATCATGCAGAACGCTGACATCGGCACCACGCGCTTTGTAAGGCGCCATGCGAGTCAATTCAATCGTGCGAGGGTTTTTAAGATGCTTTTTTAATTCAATCACAGAGGGATTGAATCTCTCAATATGCCCAACCGCTAATTTCAAATTATGTTTTTCAGCCAACGCCACAAGCTCTTCTGCTTGGGGAACTGTCGCTGTGATTGGTTTTTCCACATTCACGTGAACGCCGTTTTGCAAAAACATTTTAGCCAATTCAAAGTGGCTCAATGTGCTGGCAGCAATAGTCACAAGATCGACCTGACCAATAAGATCACCCGGACGATGGAAGCTTTTCACTCCCAACTCCGCCGCAATCTTATCAGCTTGCGCAGGGAAATGATCACACACGCCCACAAGTTCTACATGGGGGTTGTTTTTATATTTTTGCGCATGGAAGTTACCCAAGTATCCCACGCCAATAACAGCGCCACGTAATTTCTTACTCATCGTCTTGCCATCCTTTAGGACTTCTATCGACAGCGATACCGCGTTTTGAATTTTTAATGAAGTCGATGAAGTATTCAATGTTAGGGCTCATTGTGCACTCTTGTTGAATGCGGGCGATACCTTCATCAACCGTGTGCGAACCCATGATAATGATACGGATTGCTTTATGAACATTTGAAATTTCTGCGCGGTCGAAACCTTTACGAGCCAAACCGATTTTATTTGTTGCACGGATTGTCGCGTAAGTTCCCTGAGCACGACAGAAAGGAAGAACGTCTTTATTCACGATACTGCTGCCTGCAATGAACGCCATTTTACCAACTTTAGTAAATTGGTTCAAAGCCGACATACCACCAATGAAAACGCCGTCAGCGATTTCACAGTGACCACCCAAATGAGTGTTGTTCGCCATGATCACGTTGTTACCCAGTTTGCAGTCATGACCAACGTGCGTGTATGCCATGAAATAGCAGTTATCACCGATTTCAGTTTTTTTATCACCCTTGCTTGTTGCAAGGTTCACTGTCGTAAATTCACGGAAAGTATTATTGTTTCCGATAATCAAACTTGTTGGTTCACCTTTATAAGAAACGTCTTGAGGCGCACCACCAATAGCAGCGCCTGGGCAGAAATGATTGTTTGCGCCGATTTCAAGAATCCCATGACGAGATCCTAAAGTGACATGCCCTTCAACGTAAGTGCCTTTACCAATTTTAACTTTACCTTGGATCAAGCAGTAAGGACCGATTTCTACGTCATCGGCGATTTCTACTTCTGGAGAGATAACACTGCTTGGATGAATTTTATAATTTGCCATTTATTTTACCTAACAGAGCGTTTTTATCAGACGCCCAACTAAAAAAGGGCCCTTGCAGGCCCTTTCGTTTTTCGTATTACTACTTTTCTTTCTCGAAGGCCGAAATCACTTCTTGTGTCAAATCAGCGTCTGGTGTTGCGTAAAGCACCATTTGAGAATTTTCGATGACCATTGTGTAGCCTTTGTCTTTCGCAAGTTTTGCGATAACTTTTTTCATCTTATCCAAGATCGGAGCTGTCAATTCGCGCTCTTTCTTTTGGATTTCGATTTGGCTCTTACCAACTACATCACGGTACTTAAGCATTTCTTCTTGGAACTCAGCTTGTTTTTTACCAAGAGCTTCTTCAGAAAGAACGGACTTTTTCTTTTCCAAGTCTTCGCCCATTTTTTTCAAATCAGCTTCTTTTTTCTCGAGTTCTTTTTTCTTTTTGTTGAACTCAGTTTCCAATTCACCTTTTGCTTTTTTACCAGCAGAAGTTGCTTGAATAGCTTTTTGCATGTCTACGTAGCCAACCTTAGCTTCTGCGTGTGCGAAAGAAGCTGCTAGAAGCATGCTCATCGCGATCAACATTTTCTTCATTCTTAAAATCCTCCTTAAAAGGTCTAAAATTAAAAGCTAGGTCCGATTGAGAACTCGAACACAGTCGCGTCCTGGTACAGAGGATCGCGGTTTAAAGGGAAGCCCCATTCAAAGCGCAAGACCCCAATCGGAGAGTACCAACGAATTCCAAAGCCCACATCGGCAAAGAAGTTGCTGTCCGTAAGAACGTCTTCTGCGGCACCGATGTCAAAGAATCCAGCTCCCATGATGCCAGCTTCTTTTACTAAAGGGAACTGTAATTCAGTCTGGTACATTGCCTGTTGAGTGCCCCCGTAAAAACGCATCGCGCGTTTTGTGGCTTCTTCGTCACTAATGCCTGGATTGTCGGCTTTGACTTTATCAAAAACCTTCTGCGAGTACTTCATTCTACCGACACGGTAAGAGCGGTAACCCCTTAGAGAATAAGGGCCTCCAAGAAGATACAACTCACTGAACGGAACATCTTGGCCTTCCAAAGAATCAATACGTGCGTAGGTGATGTTATTTCTCCACACTACGTCCCAGAAGATATTTTTGTAATAACGGAATGAGGCATTTCCGCGAGTATATTTCAGATCTCCACCTAGACCCGCGTATTCAAAAGCACCACTCGTATAAATACCACGCGTCGGCATCTGACGGTCATTACGTGTGTCGTACTCCAAAGTTGCCGTTAAAGAGCTTGTCACTCCGGAAGCTGAAGACAATGGGAACAGATCTGGATCTGTGATCAAAGTTCCATCGGATTCATATTTGTTCGACAACTCTGTATCGTCGTATTTGTAGCGTAAATAACCACGCGTGAATTCTGCGACAGGGTGACCGAAACTGATCGTTCCCCCTTTGTGATTTTCATCAAAGTCCGCGCGACCTGTGTTGGCACTTTGATAAACGCTTCCACCCACGGACCAGAGAGTGTCGTTGAAATAAGGCTCCGTGAAAGAAAGACTGTAGTAACTGCCCGTGTTGCTTAGGTTCAAAGAGGCCCCTAAGTTTTGTCCCTTACCTAAGAAGTTGGCTTGGTTCACAGAACCTTGCAATGTGAAACCTTGAGACGTTCCGTAACCGGCGCCCAACTGGATCTGCCCTGTGTTTCTTTCCTTCACGGAGATGTCCACGTTCATGATTTCTGTGCGCTCAGGGTCAATAGACGTTTTGAAATTCACTTCGTCGAAGTAACCAAGGCGTTGGATGTTTTCCAAAGATTGGCGACGACGAGTTTCGTTGTAAAGCTCCCCTTCATGAATCTTCAACTCACGACGGATGACTTTATCACGGGTCTTCGAGTTTCCGACCATGTTGATCTTACCGAAGTAAACTTTGGAACCTTTGTCGAATTCAAAGATCAAATTCACTTTGCGATCTTTGGCATTGAAAGCCGTGCGCGGAATGACGTTGGCATAGGCATAACCCAAGTCACCGTATTTCGCTGTCAACTCACTGATGTCTTTTTGAAGAACGTCATAAGCGAAGATGCCGTTGTCATCAATTTTGATCGCTTCATAAAGTTCTTGTTTTGGGAACAGAATATCACCGGCGAAATCCACGTCGCCGACATCATACTGCTCACCCTCTTCAATACGGATGGTGATGTAGATGTTCTTTTTATCCGGAGTCACCGTCACTTGAGGACGATCGACCTTGGCTTGCACGTAACCTTGGTTCCAGTAAAGGAAGCGCAGGATTTGCACGTCACGCTCAAACATTTCTTGCTTATACTGACCTGAACCGGAAAGGCCCGAAAAGAAACCACCTTCTTGAGTCAACATTTTGGACTTTAACTGACTGTCGCCCAAATGCTTGTTGCCTAAGAACGTAATCTTTTTCACTTTCACTTTGTCGTTTTCACGAACTTTAAATACCAGACGAACAGTCTCATCTTTTTTCAAGATTTGCACTTCGGCTTCAACTTTAGCGAGGAAGAAACCCTTGTCCTCGTAAAGCTTCTGAACTTTCTCAACGGCTTCTTTGACTTTGGCCATATTGAGAAGTTGATAAGCTTTAATACCCGTCGCATCCGCGATATCTTCCGACTTCACTTCGCTGTTACCTTCGTAAGTGATTTCCACGATGGAAGGTTTTTCTAAAACTTTGTAAGTCAGAGTGACATCTTTACCACTCACTTGACGATCCACTTCGATGTCGTTGAAGAAGCCCAGTTTAAATAAAGCTTCCACATCGGCGCGAATGTGTTGGGTAGAATAAGATTCTCCCACTTTGGAAGTGATCTTAGTTAGGATCGCGTCTTTTTCGATTTTACGATTGCCGGAAACTTCGATGTTTTTGATGGTCAGACCAGAAGAAACAGGAGCAGCCACCGCTGCCTGCACAGGAGTATTTTTCTTATTGGTTTTCTTTTTGGCCGGAGCAGCCCAAACCGTCGAAGTTAACGAAGTGATTAGCAGTACACAAAGAAGCTTACTCAAAGTTTCAATTCCTCAACAGTTTCGAAAGTCAGTTTTTTAAAATCTATAAGATTTCTCAATACTTACAATTTGATTGGGGAATCGTAACTTAAGACTAAGGTCGTGTCAAAGAAGACGCGCTGCGCCTCTCGGAAAGCCAGGGCTCTGAGAGGCGTGCGCACTGTGGCGGCGCCCCTCGAAAAGGGGCCGCGCTCACTCTAAGAAATTACTTTGTAAGATAGAAAACGTAGCTCTCGCGAGTGCCGTTGAATTTCGCCAGACATGCTGGTTTCGTGATACTAGTTGTGATCGTCGATGATTGATAAGTCGCGAGAAGTTTTGTGTCGCTGACTTTCTTCACTGTCAAACCACCGACTTCAATCACGCGACAGTTCACCCAGCTTGTTCCGTCAACATTCACACCCTCAAAGTGCTCTTGACGAGTCATCAAAGAACCACCACTGCCATCTGGAAACGGTGCGTATTTTTCAAAGAACACCAAACCCTGCGGACGAATTTTATCTACTACCGCAAAATTCGCAGATGTTGTTGATGACCAGTCCATATCTACGCGAGGAAGGCATGCATTGGCTCTTTCCATTCCCGAACGGTAGTAGTACTCAGAGTAACACTGTAGTTGCGCAATCTTTAAAGCTTCGGAACTTCCGGCATTGGCAATCGACGCACAAGTCGCGCCAGACGCAATTTTCGAACTGCTAAAAGAAGTCCAGTCAAAATTGCCGTTAGGTTGAACTACATAAGACGAGTTTGTAACAACCCACTTATTTGTGCACGTCACGGCCTTGGATTGACCATCAACTGTCGCATTTCCCGAGCAACTATTCGTCTTGATTCCATTGGCATCTGTTGTCGTACTGCACTGAATTCCCGACCAGTTATTCAAATTCACTGGTGTGCCTGTTGAGTCCGTACAACCACCACCCAAGTTTGCTTGATATAGGCTGTTGGTATCCGGTCCACACACCCAGGCATTGGAATACACGACGCCACCTACAGAAATATCATGAGGAGCACAATTTGGATGAAGGTCATGTTGTGTTGTGGCCGTGCTCATCTTCCAACCATCAGTCAGATTCACAGTTCCTGTTTGACTTGTGATTTGATCAAGGAAATTTGGCACCGAACTAGCAAATGAAAATTCACTATCCGCCGCACCATTTGCACTGAAATCCACACCAAGTGACGTTTTCATCGCCGAAGTCAGACCGATTTTCGAACCGCACGTGCTAAAGCTACTCGCGCCTTCCCAGACCTGCAGACCATAGATGTCTGAACTATCCGCCGTCACGAGACCTTTCCACAATTTCAAATAAATCGCCTGACCTGCTGGAGGTCCATGACAAGTTTGATCATTCATAGCACAAGGCGATTTCACACCGCTTGGCGGAGTGAAGTCCACGGAACCAATTGTCCAGGATCCCGTTGGATCGAAAACTTGCGCCGCGGCTGCCGGTGTTGAGTCGACGACGCTCGCGATATTCGTTTTTGGAACTGTGACTTCACCCGCATTCGGGTCGAAATTGATCGTTCCTAAATTCGCATTTTCTTTAAATGCCGCTGTGGATGTTGTTTCTGAATTTCCGTTTAAGTCTTTCTTGGAAGAATCAGAAATAATAAAGTCAGCAGCTTTGTCACCATCAGCATCGACAAGGAAACAACTCAACGGTTGTCCTTTGGCACCGACAATACTCACGGTGAAAGAACCATCCGCTGCCACACTTGCCGTGGCACTTTGAATAGGTGTCGTCGTCGTCGCACAGGTCACTTTATAAAGAGCAAGATTCACGCTCATTGTAGAGAAATCGTCTTTCTCAAGTCCTTGCATTTTTTCAAGTCCTTGAGAGCTATTTCCCAAACTTAAAATGCCAGAAACATCTAAAGCTTCTAAACTTGATCCGCCTCCACTTCCGGTACAGGCAGACAAACTCCATCCCATTGCGGGAACAAGACACAACTGTAAAATCCGTTTTGCATTTTTCATTAAACTTCCTCTTGTTAGTAGTACGAAATAACGGCCGGAGTCTTTATCGGAGGGTTTAAAAAAAATAAGAGTTAAATTTTTGATTGCGAGTTTATCCTACGAAATGCGCATCGAAAGAAAACACGAAGCATCTCAAGAAGAATCAGCGTGTTGTATTAACCACAAGATATTATTGCGTGACCGCAACTCTTAAACAGAAAAATATTTTGAAAGATTACAGAGTGCTCACCTTAAAAATGTGAAGCAAAATGACGCAAACACTGGCTCTGCTGCTTTTTGTGGCAGCAATAGAAGGCGTTTTTAGCCCTGCCACTGACCGTCTTTCATGCGATAGACCTTGGGAAATCTTGTCGCAAAAGTCAGATCATGAGTCACGATGACAAGGGCTAACTTCATGTCTTCCTTCAAACGGAAAAAGAGCTCTTGAATCTTTCCGCTCGTCGTAGAATCCAAGTTTCCCGTAGGCTCATCGGCAAACAAAATTTTTGGATGACGTACCAAAGCGCGAGCAATCGCTACACGCTGCAACTCCCCGCCAGACAACTGACTTGGGAAGTGTTCAGCACGATCGGAAAGTCCCATAAACTCTAACAGGTGCAGAGCTTTTTCTTTGGCAACTTTCACCGGTTCCCCCGCCACTCGGCATGGAATCATCACGTTCTCAACGGCAGAAAATTCACCCAACAGGTGATGGAATTGAAATACAAAGCCCATTTCAGAGTTGCGAAAGCGCGACAACTCTTCATCGCCCATCGCCAGCAAATCACGGCCTTCACAAAAAAGCTCACCACGATTAGGTCGATCCAATGTTCCCATGATTTGTAACAATGTACTTTTACCTGCACCTGAAGCGCCGAGAATCGCAAGGGCCTCGCCCTCTTTAATTTCAAGACTCACACCACGCAGAATTTCAAGCTCTCCGGAGCCCTGTGTATAGGACTTATGAATATCAACGGCTTTTAGAAATACATTGCTATCACTCATTACGAAGCCCTTCGACGGGACTGAGTTTCCCGCCTCTACGAGCAGGAGCCAAAGTCGCGATAAAACATATTAACAACGTCGCCACACAGATTGCCAACGAATCGACAAGGCGAATATTAAGCTCGATAGAATCCAAGCGATACACTTCCCCGGCAACCAATCCCAGGCGAGATTGTGCGAAAGCAAAAAGTCCGCATAAAACAAATCCTAGAAGAAATCCAAAGAAGATACCGATGCCGCCCAAGAACAAACCTTGGAAGGCGAAAATTTTGATAATGTCTGCACGCGACAGCCCCACCGTTTTTAAGATCGCAATGTCTTTATAACGGCGGACCACATTCACAAACAAAGTGGCGGAAATATTAAATGCCGCCACCAGAGTGATAATTAAAACTACGAAAAAAATTACCGGACGCTCCACTTGAACGGCTTCGAAAAGATTTTCATTGGAGTCACGCCAGTCTCTCACCCAATAAGGAGATCCCAGAACTTGACTTAGATTAAACGCTGCTGTTCTTGCATGATCCACGTCTTGAAAGCGCAAAAGAAGACCCGAATAACGGTCTCCGATATCAGCCACTGTTTGCGCGGCCTTCAAATCCGACAGAATAAAGCGCTCATTCCACTCATACTTGCCTAAATCCAAAACCCCTTGAACTTGGAACTCACCCACGCGACGTTGAAATTTAGAAGGGTCTACCGCATCTGCAATCGGAACAACCACGCGGAAACGATCCCCGACTTTTAAATCCATTTTCGCAGCAAGGCCTTTACCGATGAGGGCTAAAGGAACTTCGCTGACTGGCGAGAGATCTTCAGAGCCACTGACGACACGTCCTTTAAAGTTTAAAACTTTATTCACGCGCTCAGTATCGACTCCTTGAATTAGAATTCCCGAAATTTTTCCCTGATGAGCAAGAACGGCCTCGATAAAAACAAAACGAGATGAATCCACCAATGTGGGCTCTGCTTTGCGAATGCGGTCTTCAAGTTCTTTCCAGTCATCGGGAAAGCGAGAGCGCTTTACAACCTGTGCGTGCCCAGAGACATCGGCCATGGCATTTTTAAGTGTCGACTCAAATCCACTCATCACGGCCATGGAAGCCACGAGAACAGCCACGCCCAAAACAAGTCCCATCAAGGACAAAGGTGCCGAGCCCCCGAAAAGAGTTTTTCGGGACATCAAAAGTCGCCATGAGATCCACGCTAAGGATTTATTCACGAAGGACTTGCCTCCGTCGTGATTTGCTCTTTCAGATAGGCCATGATGAAGCCATCAAGATCACCGTCCATCACGTCATCCACTTGGTTTGTTTCAAAATCCGTGCGGTGATCTTTGACCATTTGATAAGGGTGCATCACGTAAGAGCGAATTTGCGAACCCCACTCATTGGCTTTCTTTACAGAGTTCATCGCGTCTTTTTCAGCGTTGCGTTTTTCCACTTCCACTTCATACAATCGCGCTTTCAACATCTTCATCGCCTTCTCACGGTTTTGAATCTGCGAACGCTCCATTTGGCAAGACACGACGATACCCGTTGGAATGTGGTACATACGAACAGCCGAGTCCGTTTTATTGACGTGCTGTCCACCGGCACCACTAGATCTAAACGTTTCAACACGAATATCTTCAGGACGAACTTCAATGTTGATGTCATCATCGACCTCGGCCCACGCAAAAACGGAAGCAAAAGAAGTATGACGACGAGCATTTGAATCAAACGGAGAGATGCGCACCAACCGGTGCACACCGGATTCCGCTTTGAGGTATCCATAAGCGTAAGGGCCTTCAATAAGAAGCGTACAAGATTTAATTCCCGCTCCCTCACCCTCCGTCATCTCCACAATTTGCACTTTATAGCCGTGCTTATCAGCGTAACGCGTATACATACGCAGAAGCATTTGCGCCCAATCACAAGACTCGGTTCCACCGGCTCCTGAATTGATCGAAAGATAAGCGCTGTTGGCATCAAGCTCGCCACTTAAGACACGCTTCAGCTCAAGTTCTTGCCCGTACTTTTCAAGGGCCGCGACTTCATTCTTTACTTCAGTAAAACTGCCCTCATCTTGTGCTTCGGCAGCCATCTCAAGAAGGACTTGGGCATCACTCAAACGATTGGCAAAAGAATCAAACTCGCCCACGGCTCTTTCAAGCAGGGTTTTCTCTTTGTTGATTTTTTGCATTTCAGCAGGCTTTTCCCAAATAGCCGGGTTCTCGGCTTGAATAGCAAGCTCGTCCAGACGCTTTTTCTTTTTATCTAAGTCAAAGATACCCCCGAAGTTCCTTTGAGAAACTTTCGAGAGCCGCGATTCTACTTTTGATTTCGGAAGATTCCGTGACGATAGACATCCCTAATCCAGTTCCGCGAGCCAAGCTCGCTCCACATCTTGCGGCGCAAGCCGCACCGTAAGTGTATCCAGCATGAGGGGGCTGTCAAGAAAAACGCCTCCGAGAACAGGGAGGGGGAAAGCTCTCGGAGGCGACAACTAGGGAGAACACGAGAATCCCCTATTACAATCTCGATGCCATGGGGTGTTTCTTCGACGGTTTGCGAAATAAGAGGGTTTGAGTCCAAGACGCCTTGATCGGAATGCGAGATCGCTCAAATTTTAAACAATTTCAGGTGCGCAAAACGGCTCTTTCACGGCATTCTCGCAAAAGAGGAGGATCAGCTTGAATATACATTGAGATGGCAGGAGTTTATCTAGAGACTTTTTTCAAAAGCTTCTCAAAGACCGCGTCTTGAAGGCCGAACATTTCCTGAGCGTCCTTCTCGTTTGTCTCGTGATCATAACCCAAAAGATGCAAGACTCCGTGAAGGAGCATGTAACCCAACTCTTGCTGATACGTGAGTTTGTGTTCCTTAGCTTGGCGCTTTAGAACATCAGGACACAATACCAACTCCCCAAAAGAACTGGGGTCCATGGAGTCAAAGCTAAGAACATCCGTCGCATAGTCTTTGCCACGAAATTCAAAATTGATTTTTTGTGCAGGCTTTTTATCAAGAAAAACCAAGGTGAGTTCACGGGAGGCTTGCGCAGCTTTCACAACGCGGCGTTGTTTAAGCTCCGCCGTCAGTTCTTCCATCCATTCGTTGACGAACTTGCGAGGCACAGAATGTTTAGACTCATTCACGATGAGAACTTGCATGCACTACCCTTGCGATGGAGTCACGTTCGTCACATCACCCAAACCGCCGCCGGCGCTGCGTGGATAATCGATACGTTGATGGTAAATCCCTAAAAGAATGCGCACAAAGGCCGCTTCCACTTTAGAGATGTCTTTTAGAGTCAAATTACACTCATCCAACTGCCCGTCCGAGAATTTTCTTTGAATGATATTGCGAACGATGTTTTGCAAACGTGTCGGCGTTGGCTCATCCAAAGAACGAGCGGCCGCTTCGATACTGTCTGCCAACATACAAAGCGCGGATTCGCGGAATTGTGGTTTCGGGCCTGGATAACGGAAGTCGTTATCACTGATCTCAGGGTCGTCTTCTTTTTTTAGATCCAAAGCTTTGTTGTAGAAATACGAAATCAATGTCGTGCCGTGGTGCTGGATGATACCGTCAAGGATCGGCTTACCTAATTTGTAAGTCGTTCCCATTTCGATACCGTCTTTCACGTGAGCCACAAGCAAGGTCTTACTCATGAATGGTGAAATATGATCGTGAGGATTGTGTCCTGGTTTTTGATTCTCGATAAAATAGTTGGCGTGCTCCATCTTGCCAATATCGTGATAGTAGCACATGACCTTACCCAGAAGAGGATTCGCGCCAATTTCTTCAGCGGCCGCCTCCACCATCGAACCCACCATCATCGAATGGTGATAAGTTCCCGGCGCTTTGACGATCATTTCCTTGAGGAGCGGATGATTAAGATTGCTGAGTTCCAAAAGCTTAACGTCTGTGGTGTAGTTAAAAATTGACTCTAAAAGCGGGATGAACATCATTGCTACCAAGGCACTGAAGATACCGCCGATAAAACCGGCTGGAATGGAAAGAAGAATTTCTTTGCCGCCACCCTCTTGATCAAACTTCGTCATCGTCAGGATAAACGCGATCATCAAGGCATTGATCAGACCCGTGCGAACGCCGGCAAAGTAAACGTCGTTACGGGTTTTACAATTAAACACGCCTCTGGCTGCGGCGATACCACCGACCAACGACACGAACATAAAGCTATAATTGTAATCAACCATGATTCCCAAGCACACCGACAAAAACGCCGTGAAGAGCCACACGATTTCGCCGTAAGTGATTAACAGGCCTACCAGCATCGGCCCTGCCGCGACCGGAGCTGCAAAGAGGAACACCGCCGGAGGTAGAATATGTCCCATTTTCGAAGCAAAGGCGGCGTCTGTCACAAAGAGGTAAATTTTCGTAAAGAAAATGACACCGAAGGCGATCAACATCATGACCGTCACGTCTTTAAAATCAATTTTCACTTTGTTCATCGTGAAACGTTTTAAGTACGAGAAGAACACCATGATCGCCACGGACAACATCAAAGCCATAGACAAAGCCATAACGTCTTTGCGTTTATCCGCGCGGATATTTTCGATTTGCTTAATCACCGCCATTTGGAACGGCTGAATCACGGAACCTTGAACGATGATCGTTTGGTTCTTTTTAATCGTCATTGTCACAGGAATCACAGCATCGCGGGCCGATTGTCTGCGCGAAGCGGTCTCCTGTTTATTCAGAGTTAAATTCGGAACCAAGAGGGAGCGAGTGAAATACAAAAGATTGGCTTGATCAGATTCTGAGAAACGATTGAGGTCTTTCCTAGAATCAAATTCGAAGTTTTCAGGAGCTTGAAGATCCAAGATGTCTTCACGTGGAATCGGATATTCTTTTCCTAGGTTGTTTTTATGAACCACACGCCCTAAGACATTGGCCTGACTCGCCGGAATGAAACGATCCGGAGCTTCGGCAATTTTTTTATCGTACCAGTTTTCAAGATTCCTAATAACGACAGCTTCAATGCGCGGATTGAACTTAAGATCAATCAACCACTCAAACATAAAATCAGAAACGGCAACACCCAGCTCTTTTTCAAACTGCTTCTTATACTGGAAGAAGTCTTTCACCTTCGCGCGATAAGCCGCCGGAGCTGTTGGCCATTTCGTTTCACGATAGTAAGCACGCATGCTTCTAAAAGAGTGGATCAGATTGACAGAGACTCTTTCAAAAACTGACGTATCGTAGTCATAAACGATGGGCACAGAGTATTCGGCCTTGAAGCGCTTTTCTTCTGTCGTCACCTCATCGGTCATTTCAAATCCGATGGGAGAAACCACGTCAAATTTCGCAACGTCACCGACATTAAAGTTATAAGGAATATCGAACTGATAGAAAATCGTGTAGGACAACAAGACGCAATACAGGAAGATCAAAGCCGCGCGGCGGATAAAGAATTTTTCTTCCATGATCTGCACGATGCGACCAAAGAAAGTTTTCTCTAAGCCAATAGAATCCACCCAGTCCAAAAACTTAAGACTGTGATCTTCATAGTTGACTCGAGTCGCAGGACTCTCGCCTTTTTTAGAATTCTTTGCTCGTTGC
This sequence comes from Bdellovibrio sp. HCB-110, assembly GCF_047323225.1. GTDB lineage: Bacteria > Bdellovibrionota > Bdellovibrionia > Bdellovibrionales > Bdellovibrionaceae > Bdellovibrio. Next base: position 1,547,878 of record NZ_CP178750.1, on the reverse strand, counting down.
ATATCCTTAGTCTGTAATCCTTAAAAGGGCACTAGTCCTACCCTAACTTGTTTTATAAAAATTGTCGAAATCACTGTGTATTTGTGCTACCTATGAAGAGATTCCATCAGAAAGTCGAGGCTTTTCATGGCGCGCGTTCCTGCTAACTTACGTCAAATTGAGTCCTTAGTCGAGATCGTATCTAGCCTTCGTGGCCCCAATGGCTGCCCTTGGGATAAGGAGCAAACTCACGAATCTTTGACTCAATACGCAATCGAAGAGACTCATGAGCTTGTAGAAGCCATAGAGCATCCTGAAAGCACACAAAAAGATCTGAAAATGAAAGAAGAACTCGGAGATGTTTTATTCCAAGTGGTTCTGCATGCTCAATTGGCCTCTGAACGCGGCGCTTTCACACTGGACGACGTGATCGCTTCTATCTCGGAAAAACTTGTACGTCGACACCCTCATGTGTTTGCCGGAACTGCCGTCACGGACTCTGCTGAAGTTGTGCGCAACTGGGAAGACATCAAGAAACAAGAAAAAGCCAACGAAGGAGAGGTTTCTCCTTATGCATTAAATGTCCCGCCACTTCCCGCCTTACAACGCGCTTATAAAATCGGCAAACGCACCGACAAATTGCAATTCGATTGGGACAACGCTGAGGGAGTGATGGTCAAAGTTGAAGAAGAGTTTGCAGAGCTGCGCGAAGCTCTTGATGAAGATTCTGCGAGTGAAATCGAACACGAATTGGGTGATGTGCTTTTCTCGCTCGCCCAATTAGGTCGCCACTTAGAGATGGAACCAGAACAAGTTTTGCGCAAAGCCAACACACGCTTTGAAGGACGCTTCAACAAGATGATTGAAATCGCCAAGTCTGAAGGAAAAGACTGGGGCGCTCTGACTCTTGATGAAAAAGAAGCGTTTTGGTTAAAAGCCAAGGCGTTGCTAAAAAATAAAACGCCTTAGATACATTTCAAATTGCTCTCGCGGCTATATTTCAACTTATTGTGCGCTGAACACAACAACTGGAGGTTTTCGAGAGCATTACGTCCTCCCGCCCAAACCGGCTGAACGTGGTCCACCTGGAGCTGCCATCGGGAAGAGCATTTCTTTCCAGTGTTTTTGTCAATATGCTGACAGCATTGATCTCTCTGAAAAACGGTTCGACGTACCGGCAACGGGATATATCGTCTTTGGTTGGAAATGAATTCATTGGGATTCTCAGCCTCGACGGAGGCAGGAATACCTGACTCTTCGATGCTTTCTGAGCTTTCAACTTTCGGAAATCTCATCGCACAAGCAGCATTCTTCCTTCTTTCCTTTTTTAAAGATTGAAACGACTTCTGCTGAATAACTTTCTCCGCCACAAACTCAAGAACTTGATCCCAACTTCCATTTGGCAGTGAATGTGACAACAACGTCCGCATCTCAAAACTTCAGATTCCTGATAAGATTTACCAACCAGCTCATTAAGAATGTCTTTCTTTGTTTCCAAAGGAATCTTTAAACGGGCTTCCTTTTGATTCTGACGAATAGCTTTCTGAAGCAAACTAACCTGTGAAAGATTCAAACTTCCCGATCCAAGGCTCTCAGCAACCTCAGGAATATCCCGTGACAATCTAGCTGCATCAATTCTTCTTTGCGCACTTCCCGCAGAATAACCAAGATATTTTGTAAGGTAATCAAAAAGACTCGGATAGGCTTTAGATAGATAAAGTTTTCTACGATCCACTTCAGCGATGTGCGCAAGAATATCCGCAAGCACTTCTCGCTCCTTTTGCACCAAACACTTCAAACTCCGCTCAAGATTTTCATCAGATAGAAATTTAATATTCATCTCTCACTTCTTCGTGAGAGTGATATATCACGGGTTTTAAATACACATTTTCTGGCATTTTCAAAATGAAAAGCCAATCTCAAAACTGCTTTGATCATGCCTTAATACATCCGGAATTGACCTATAGAAAGAGTTTTTTCTTTGCATAAGAAGCATCCAGCTCAAAGAATGCAGACACACTGGCAGTCAAATTTAAGAGAGAAAAATCACGTCAAGAACAAAAGACTTAAATAAAATTGTAATACAAACAACGCACCGCCAAGACCTGGGATGATTTTCTGGTTAGCTATCATCACTGCCGGTAAATAATTCTTTAGCACGTCAGTATCTTTTTACTGCCAAATGGAAGTAGAAGGCAAAGTTCAAAAAAATTAAAATCTCCTCCACTGCTTTCTCCTGACGAGCACGATGCTCGGCAGGAAGGCCATCTCATGGATGGAGGAAGAACTCGCTACTGTCACAGCCGATTGAAACACTCACTGCCAAATGGAAGCGGAGTGAGATTCTTCTACCTATCACGACAAAAAACTCCGTTTGCTCGCGCTCAAAAATCAGAGTGATCTCACCTTCACGTCAAAGGAACTGAAAAGAAGTTCGGCAGTAATTAAGAACTTCCCGAAAGTACGCGTATTTAGCTAGTAACAAGAGTGAGAATCTTCCGGAAACTGTATAGAGGTTCTACAGAAGAATTTTTTTTCAAAAGTGATTGATTCTGCAACTCCCTATAATTTCAAGCACTTATCTTGTCTCACAATGAGACTACTTAAAAATAAAAAAACAAAATCAGGCAGTTATCGCAAATTTCAGTTTCTCGTTGTTTTGAACGAAACTGGTTTCATCAGAAGCATGGTGGGGCTCAGGAGGGCATAACCGTATGATTAATCAAGTCGCACGCAAAGCAGTTTTAATGGCTTCAGCTGTGGCAATGTTTGCAGGATGCAACAAGAGCACTGACTCTTTTTCGCTCTTGAAAGACGGCGCCGACTATAAGCAACAAGCAGTCTTCATTCCGAAAAAAATCGACATCCTTTGGGTTGTCGACAATTCCGGTTCAATGGAAACCTCCCAAAATAACCTTGCTTCTAACTTTCAGGCCTTCATCAATCGTTTTAATCAACACAACTATGACTTCCACATGGCAGTGACAACAACAGAGGCTTGGGAAAAACAATTCAATGCTTCAAGTGAAAAGGCCCGCATCAAGGATGGCGCGGTACTTCAAACAAATCCTAGAGTCGAAACTCATTCCGGTGTGTTTGTTATGGATAAGAACACTCCAAACATGAGCAGTGTTTTTTCTACCAATATCAAACAAGGAACGTTGGGTAACGGTGACGAGCGTGCATTTGAAAGCTTCAAGCAAACTTTACTTGAGCCATGGAATGTCGCTTTCCGCAGAGACGAAGCCTTCCTTGCGGTGATCATCGTGAGTGACGAAGAGGACTTCTCGGGTTCATCATTGAACTCTTTCGAAGACGCTTCTAAAAACTACACAGTACAAAGTTATGTCGACTTCCTTGAGTCTTATACAAATGCGGCGACGAATGGCAAAAATTATTCTGTCAGCGTGATTTCAGTACCGGATGAGGCTTGCAAAAATCAACTTTCTACAGACGGTTTTGCTCGTAAGATCTCGACTCGCCTTCCACAACTTGCCGATCTTACTGGCGGCGTAAAAGGATCTTTGTGCTCTAACTTTGGTGATACGTTGGAGTTGATCTCTGACTCTATCATCCAACTTTCTGCTGTGTTCAAGTTAAGCCGTGAACCGCAAGTCGACACAATCAAAGTTGTTGTTGATGGCGTGACTATCAACCAAGACGCAACAAACGGTTGGACTTACAATGCTTCTGACTTGACGATCACCTTCCACGGAAGTTCCGTGCCTGGTGCGGATGCCAACATTCAAATCGACTACTATCCGACGTCGATTAAACTTTAAAGGGATTTAAGTCATGGGTGGGGTACAAGCAACAAATACAGTTCAGTGGTATATTCTTCGTGGGGAAATGAAATATGGTCCCTACGAATATAGATCCCTGATCACAATGATCCAAAACGGTGAGCTTTACGATTACAACTATGTATGGGCTTCTCACTTGGAGAATTGGACTCTTGTAGGCGATCTGCAAGATTTTTCAAAAGACCGTCTGTGCCGATTGATTGAAACAAAAGATCATCTTTCTGGCGCATTCAAAGATCGTAAATATCCTCGCGTGGACCTTGTGACACCCGTTTATGCTCACAATGAACACAACTTCTTTGACGGACAAACTTTGAGTGTGAGTGAAAATGGAGCACTGGTTCTTCTCAATGATCCATTGCTGCAACTCGGACAACAAATTTTAATTCATTTTAGAACCTCTGAGGTGAATCCTCAGAATTTCAACGTGCTTTGTGAAATCGTTCGTAAGAATTTCTCAAAGCAGAGACTCAACGTAAAATCAGGTTTGCATTATGCAGTTCGTTTCCTCCAAGTGCAAGACCAAGGCATGGCGCAGTTAACAAAATGGACACGCGGTGGCGTTTCCAAGGAGGAAACAAATGGCATTCTTAAAGTTCATGAATGATTCTGGCTTCGTAGGCTGGTGTATTCTGTTAGTGGGTATTGGATCTCTTGTGCTTATCGCGGAACGCGCGCGTGCACTCTATAAAGACTACGGCATGAATGTCGAAGAATTTATGGGTAAGGTTCAAAATCTTATCTTGGCTAAAAAAATGGACGAGGCTTTACTTCTTTGTGCTCAACTTGAAAAGAAACCTCTGGCTAGCGCTTTTAAAACGATCATTGAGAAAGCAGATCGCGACGATGATACGATCTTCCAAGCTCATGACATCGCTTTGAGCGAAAATATTCCTCTTTATACGAAACGTTTGCACTATCTTTCGATGCTTGCCAACGTGGCAACTTTGATGGGTCTTCTTGGTACGATTCACGGTCTTATCCTTTCGTTCCAAGCGGTGGCGACAGCAGATCCAACACAGAAGCAAACTTTGCTTGCGCACGGTATCTCGGTTTCGATGTATACAACAGCATTGGGTCTTGCGGTGGCAATCCCCGCGATGGTGTTCTTCTCTTTCTTGACTGCCCGTCAAAACCAATTGATCGAGCAAATGGCAGAGAAGTGCGGAAAATTAGCTGAGCTTTTAACTAGCGCTCATATCCCAAGTCTGACTCGTCAAAACGTGTTCCCAGATCACGTAACGACTCCGACTTCGACTCCTCCGTCTCCAGGTTCAAAAGCTTCCTAAGGGAAGCTTTGATCCAAGCGGTGGGCACCTTATCAAGGATGGGATAATTTATGAGACGCATGAAAAAGATCAAAATCAATCACCATAGTGAGTTCGAGCTGGACTTGGCTCCACTCCTTGCCGTGATGGTAAAACTTGTTCCGGTTCTTCTGATCTCTTCAGCCTTCGTGCAAATGATGGTGATCGAGACTGAACTTCCGCAAGTTGTGAATGAAGCTATTCAACGTCAAGAACAACAACCGACTCCCACAAACGTGGCGATTGAGGTTGATGCGAAAGACGGTATCAACATCGTCATTACCGAAAAAGGTAAAGACCAAGTGGAAAACATTCCTCTTAAGAATGGCGCCTTTGACTACACGACTCTTCACCAAAAATTGATCGCAGTAAAAAAAGCGCACCCAGAGATTTTCAAAATTGAACTCAACCCTGATGGCAAAGTTCCTTACAACGAAGTCGTCAAAGTCATGGATGAAGCTCGTCAAGCTCGTGACAGCAGTATCAAGTTTCCTGTGTTCGACACCAAACAAGGTAAGAACGTAGAAACGAACTACATGTTCCCCGAGATTGTCTTCGCCAATATGATGGAGGGCTAAGATATGTCACGTCGTCGTAGATATGAACCCAATTTAAATAAGAACTCGACATTCACCTTGAATATTACATCCATGACGGACATGTTCGTCCTCTTGCTGGTGTTCTTGTTGCAATCTTATTCCACTTCAGATGTGCAAATCACACCTGAAAATGGATTGCGTTTGCCTAGTTCCGCTTCTTTGGTCAATCCGACAGAGGCTGTGAAAATTTCTCTTTCACAAGAGGCTTTGAAGATTGATGAAAACAAGATCGCTGACGTGAAAAATGCCGATTTCCTTCCGCAAGATCTTGAAGACAAAGATACAAACTTTATTAAACCGCTTTTTGAAGAATTAGATAAGCTTGCGAAATCTTCTTCGGATAAAGCTCACATCAAGGAAGGCCGCATCCTTCTTCAAGCCGATAAGGAACTTCCTTACGCAACTTTGAGAAAAGTGATGTACACGGCTTCGATGGCAGGTTTCCCTCAGTTGAAACTTGTGACCATGGTTGGAGAATAAGTTTATGATGCGCACAGTGGTTTTGCTTCTTGCATTTCATCTCTTCTCTCTTTATTGCTTCGCTGCGGATAAAAACGCAAAAGGTCTTTTACCTGAAGTTCGTTTGAACAGCAGCGAAGACGAAAACGAGAAAAAAGCTTTCAGTAGCGAGATTATGATCACTCGCTCTGAAAACAAGGCTATTGAATCACTGCAAGCGATCATCAAAAAGAAAAAAGGTTCTAAAGAAGAAGCCGACCTTTGGTATCGTCTGGCGGAAATGTATATGCGCCGCTCGAAATCAGGTCGTTTCTTTGACTTGCACCAAGACACTCCCCTTATGAAACTTTCACCGTTCCCAGTACCAAATGAAAAAGGTTCTGAGGCGGTTAAACGCGCTATTAAGATCTATACGAAAATTGAGATCGACTTCCCTAACTTCAAACAAATGGATGCCGTGTTATTCAATAACGCGTTTGCAAACCAACAAGTCGCTCAATACAGACAATCTGAAGCTCTTTACCATAAACTTTTGACTCGTTTCCCTAAGTCTCCCCTTATTGCCGATGGTACATTGGCGGTGGGCGAACTTCTTTATGAGCAAGGGAAATTCAAAGAGTCTCTGGAGCATTTCCTTAAAGTGGAAAAGTTCCCAAACAGCCGTGTTTATTCCTACGGTATGTATAAAGCCGCATGGGCTTACTACAATCTTCGCGATAGTGAAAATGGGATTAAAAAACTCGTTGACGTCGTAAAATCCAACCCGCCTCTTCAAGATGGTGAGGTTCCGACAAACCGCCACAATCTTCGTCGCGAGGCTCTTCGCGATTTGACGGTGTTCATTGGCGACTCTTATCCAGCTAACAAACTTTATTCTTTCTTTGAAGACATCACGACAGAAGATGAGCTCGGTCAATCTATGATCGACCTGGCAAAACTTTATGAATCCCACAGCCGTCACAAAGAAATGAACATCTTCTTGGAAGAGTACATCGACAAACGCTCTTCAGGACCTGATGTTGTTAAATCACATCTCTTCTTGGTTTCTGCCAATGAAGACTTGAAAAAACGTGACAAGGTTATTGATCACCTTCAATACGCCAGCGATCTATGCAAAAAGGACTCTACGTGGAGAACTTTGCAAAAAGCCGACGTAGCAAAAGTGTCTTGTGAAGAAGAATTCCGCCATACAAGCCTGGATATGGCAAAAAAATGGTGGGAGATCTGGCTTAAGAACAAACAAAACGTTGCATTCTCTGATTTAACGCAAAGACTATTTAAGTTGATCTTGGAAAACGAAGACCCTACAAAACCAGACTTAAAAACTCGTTTTGCCTACGGGGAACTTCTATTCCAATTGGAAAAATACGACGAAGCCAGCACTCAGTACAAAATGGTCGGCGACAAATCGACTGAGGAAACTCTTCGTCATGATGCCAACTATGCCGCTCTTTATGCTAAAGAGAAAAGTATTGAAAAAGGAAAAGATCCTTTGAAAGAAGCTGAACGTAAAGAATTGGCTTCTAACTACTTGGCAAAACATCCCACTGGAAAGTTCTCTACCTTGGTTAAATTCAAAGTGGGCCATATTGCCTACGAAGAATCGAACTACCCTGAAGCTGAGAAATGGTTAAAACCATTGGCGCAACTTAAAGGTGCCGATAATGCCGAGATCAAAAAGAAGTCTGAAGACTTGATCTTGGATATACTCAACATCCGTAAAGACTACGCGGGAATCAAAGATTTCTCGAAGCAAGTCATGACAACAACAACGGATGACACCCGCAAGAAGAACATGAACAAAATCTTGGAAGAAGCTCATTTCACTGAGATCCAAGAATTTGCTAAAGGCGGCGACAAGAACCAGGCTTCTGAAAAGTTGATTGCTTTCGCCAAAGAACACGAGAACTCAAAACTTTCTCAAGATGCTTTGTGGCAAGCCCTGAGCCTTCTTTATGCTGAAGGCAAGATCTTTGACGCTGCTGAGTTGTCTTTGAAGTTCGTGCAAAAATATCCTGAAGACAAACGCAACCTCGACGCTCTTAAAGAGGCCGCGAAGGCTTATGCCGACGTCGGTCAGATTTCAAAATCAGCTGAGACTCTTTTGAAAGTTGCAGACCTTGATAAAAAGGCTCGCAACACTCATCTTGAGTTGGCTGCTGACATTTACTTGCTTGAAAAGAAAAACAAAGAAGCTCGTAATGCTTACATGGGTATCCTTAATGGCGCAGACAACAAAACTTTGACGCGCATTTACGGTAAACTCATGGACTCTTACAAGAGCGAATCCCGCTCTAATGAGCTTGAGAAATTGCAAAACCAAATCTTGGCTAAAGGCATTGAGCCCTACACGACTGAAATCATGATTGATCGTGCTAAAGCTCTTTTAGATTCAGGTAAAACTACAGCGGCCTTCGACTTGGCGATGAAAGCCAACGGTCGCGATGTGGCTCCTGAAGTTCGTGCCGAAGCTCGTTTGATCCAAGCGCGCATCCTTGAAAAAGAATTGGCGCAACAAAGTGTGAAGGCCCGTGAAGAAAAATTCGCGATGGTGCTTTCTTTGAAAACTGAAAAGTTGGATAAGGCGCACACGGCTTACTTCACAACTTTGAAAATGAGCAAAGACCCTTATCAACAATTGGAAGCTATGCGCGGTATCGACCGTTGTTATGGCAACTTCATTGAGAGTTTGCAAACAATGCCGCTCCCCGCTTCTTTAAGTCCTGCGGACCAAGAAGCTTTACGTGGTGAGATTGCGAAATTGACAGCTCCGATCCAAGAAAAGAAGAACGAGAACGAAGCTAAATTGAAAGTTTTGGCGGCGTCAAAAGGACAAGCAGCTAGTAACGAACGCGTTTTTGCCAACATCCGTGTGGATCAAACCGTTCCGCCTTTGGCGCAATATCCTGCACCGGACAAAATGACAGCGTTCTTGCCATCTTCATCAGATATGACTATCGGAAAAGTGTCTCGTTTTGAGACGCGCGCTCCGAAAGCCTGCAATAAAAGCGCAATTATGACGGGTCAGATCAAATCTCTGAACGCCCTCGAAGTTGCGGGAAATTGTTATTATTCTAAACAGTTTGAGATGGTCGAAAGACTCGGTCTTGAACTTGCGAAGAGCAAAGAGACACGCGCGCTTGGATTGTTCTATGCCAGCGTGGGATCTGAAGGTAAGGGTTATAACGACAAAGCATTGTGGATGATTGAAGCCGCTTTAAAAACACAGCCAGAAGCGTCTCCTTACGTGTATCAAAAAGCCCGTCTCACTTACAAAGAAGACGGATTGAATTCCGCGATGCCGTTTTTCGAAAAAGTTTTAGACATGCAAATGCCATCGACAGAAATGCAAACTTTCGCTGGTGTGAAGGCATTCTCAGAGGGAGATTTTACGAAGGCGATCGAAAAATTTTCTTCTCTGTCTAAAGAACAGTTGTATACTTTGAGTGTGGGAACTCTGATGAGTGAATCGTATGCTCAGAAGGGTGAAGTCGACAAAGCATTAAGTTTGATCAAAGATTTACTTAATGTTCGTAGAGAAAATGCCGATTTCCTTCTACAGCAAGCACACTTGTTTGAGACCTACAAAGAGAGCCCAACGTTAGCGTTGGATTCTTATGAAAAAGCGTTTAAAGCCAGTCAGCAATTGGAAATGCGTGATTGGTTAGGTAAGAAAATACAGTATTTGAAAACTCAAAACAAAGTCGGTCAGCACGTAATCTCGGGAGACTTGTAGTATGGAGGGTACAAGTGAAAACTTTCATCACAGCGATGATCGCTTTCATTCTCTTGGGAACAGCGACGACTGCCATTGCAAAGACAAGAACAGTCCGTAAAGTCCAGGAAGTAAATTTTGGTGAGATGAACCTCAAGGGAACGATTCGGAACCCTGACGGTGCCTACCTTGTGCAAAAAAGAGGTATTAAGTTTATGCCTCTTTACGATGTGCAAAAGGATATGGACGGTCGTATTCGCGAATCAGCTCTCTACTTGAACAACTAATTTGTTAGAGGTGTCACATGCTCACGTTGATTGTACGTCAGTCCCTTAAGAACGGGACTGTCAAAACCTGGAAACTTCGTTCCAACAATGCCACACACACTTTCGGTTCATCCCGATTGGCTGATGTGATTTCAATTGCTCCGGCAACCAAGGGTATTCAAGGTCTCTTTGAATTCCGCGACGGCCGCTGGTGGTATGTGAACATGGATCTTGCGACAAGCGCGCAAGGCTCAACTCCTCCCGCTTTATGCCTGGATGAGGAAAAAAGCATTGAACTCACAGACTGTGTGCTTAAATTCACACCTGTTACAAAAGAAACAGATCTTTACTTGCGCTTAGATAAAGCCGGTAAAGAACAGCGTGAGTCTGGCAAAAAATTTCAACTCTTTATGGTAAGACAATCCGGTAAAGTGGTTGAAACCAAAGTGTTGCCTTTAAATAAAAAATTTAAACCTTCCATGGCGGTGACTCCAATCACTATCGCCTGCACTCCTTCTGAAGAGTGGCAGAAACAAACCGTGGGAGATCTTGAAATCAGCCAAAGAACTGTGTCTTTGGAAAATGCGTCGAAACTTGCGCACATTTCCGCTGACCAGTTGGTGGATGAAGATTCCAAACGCGGTGTTTTCATCGTGCTTGGAGCAGCTTTGTTCCTTGTGACTTTGGGCCTCTTTGCTCCAAAACCACAAACGGTTGAAACTGCGGCGACTCCTCCAAAAGTGGCGCAAAAAATTATCGTTAAAACTGAATTGAAACCAAAGCGCAAAAGAGTGGAAGCAGCTCCGAAACAAGAAGTTGTCGTGAAACAACAAGCTGCTCCTGCTGGTGGACCCAAAGTTGAAATGCCAACAAGTGGTAGCCAAAGCAAGGTTTCAAAAATGATGAAATCCATCGCGGGTGGCCGTATTTCCCAACTTATCGGGAAAGTTTCAGCACAAGCAGCAAAAAGCGGAAACGTGGTTTTTGCTAATGGTGTGAAAGCGGGCTCAGGTCCTTCCGGTCGCGCTCTTGCTGCTGTTGGCGGCATGGAAAGATCGGGTCGTGACTGGGGTGCTGAAGGTAACGGTAACGGAGTTGTGATTTCTACTGCCGGTAAAGGTGGCGGTAAGAGCGCTTCCGGTATGGGTGGCCTTGCTGCCGGTGGAACTGGTAACGCAGGCGTTGGTTTGATTGAGGAAGAAGGCGAAATTACTGGCGGCTTGGACCGTGAGATCATCGCTCAATATATCAAATCAAAATTGGGACAGATTCTTTATTGCTACGAAAGACAACTCAGTGCCAATCCTGATCTTTTCGGGAAAGTCGCTGTGAAATTCACCATCGGTCCATCGGGCCAAGTTGAACAACAACTAATTGGGGACACGACACTTAAGAACGCAACCGTTGAGGGATGTATATTGAATAGGGTTGCTGCATGGAAGTTTCCGAATCCACAGGGGGGAACTCGCGTGCTTGTGACATATCCATTTTTATTCAAGAGTACAAACTAAGGCGGGGGTAATATCATGTTGAAGAAGACAATCTTAATGTTCATCTTGGCTGCATCTCAAGCATTTGCACAGCAAGGAGCGGAAACAAAGCCAGCAGCACCGGCGGCAGATCAAAGAGGCAGCGACAAGTTAGATATTAAAAAACTGGAGCAAAAATATTGGGCCGCGAAAGATGATGACTTTAGCGTCGTACAAAATCGCCGCTATACAAAAGCCGAAAGATTCTATTTGAACGTGTCTGGCGGTGTGCCTATCAATGACCCGTTCGGAACAGGAACTATCACTTCTGCTTCATTGGGTTACTTCTTTAATGAGCGTTGGGGTATGGACCTAAGCTATACAACAGCGGACATGAAAGACAATGACAACACGAAGCAGTTCATCGAAGAAAACGGAACAGCTCCGAACTACAACTTCTTTAAGAACTCAAAAATGCTGTCTGTTACTTACGTTCCCCTTTACGCAAAGATGAGCTTCGTCGATAAAGCCATTATCTATTTCGACATGGGCATCTCTTTGGGTGTGGGTACGACGGATTACGCCATCAAAAAAGAAGAAGGCGATGAAGACAAGAGCTCTATGAGTTATCAGATCGGTATTAATCAGCAGATCTTTTTCTCTGAGCACTTTGCCATTCGTATGGACTTCATTAATAAATTCACGAACGAAGAACGCTTCAAATACAGTGCAATTGCACCGAATCGCGATCTTGGTTCTAAAGTTACAAACGACACGCAATTATTGCTTGGTCTTACTTATTGGCACTAATTTTCTCCAAGGGCGGGGGATTTATGTATAAGCCGTTACAAATACTAATCGCAATTCCCCTTCTCTGCGGAACAGCTTTCGCTGATCCCGCATTGAAGGTGACTAAATCAGGTCGTGCTCCGGCATCGAATCTGAAAGTAAAAACAAGTCTTGTTCCGACTTTTGAGGTTTATCAAAAGAAAGTCGTTAAAGGAAAAGTCGAAGTTTTTAAAGTTAAAAATATTCCTCTCTTGGACCTTGGCGAAGAGCGCCAGGTTCAAGCTTCGGAAATGAGTCCTTTACGTCTCCCCGCTTCTCGCGATGTGGAACTCAAAGGCACTCGCCGTCGTGAATCTCCTCCCGTCTTGCAATTCCAAATTGCACCTTACAATGTGACGGTAGAGGGAGCTAAGACTTTAACAACTGCGGATGCATTCAATAAAATTCCAGATGTCAAAATCTTGAATCCTGTGATGGACCCTGTAACCAAAGATCCTTTGGTTCAGTTGGCCAAAATGGATGACATGCAACCGAATGACTACAAACTTTTGCAAGCGTTGATTTTCTTGGAAATCCAAAAGAATTACGAATTGGCCATGGGCCTTTTCGCAGAGCTGATGGATGATCCAGAACATCGCACAGAAGCTCTTTATCACTATGCTATGACTGCAAAAGGCATGGGACTGAACTCGGAGTTCCGTCAATACATGATCCAAGTAGCGCAAGAAACAAAGAACAAAGAGTGGCAACAAAAAGCCACTGAAGCTTTGGTTCAACATATCGACGTGCTAGAGACTTCCGACATCGCTTTGGTCGATCCTTTGGTGATCAAGTATGAACTTGATGTGACAAAGAACGACGAATACCAATTGACTCGCGCAAAACATTATTCTGAAAAAGGCCAATTGGGCTTGATGGAAGACGCTTTGATCTTTATCCCAGAGACGTCTCCCCGTTATCCTGACGCTTTGTTGTTAACAGCTCTTTTCAACTACCGCCAAGGTAAAGTGGACGACGCTGTTATTCATCTTGAAAAATTGATGAAGGCAACAGAGGCCGACAAGACATCACAAATCCGCTCTGTGGGTGCATTGACTTTGGCTCGTATGCAATTCCAAAAGAGTGATTATAAAGATGCCTTCCAATCTTACTTGAAAGTCGACAAGTCAAATCCATTGTGGTTGCAAGCCATGGTTGAGAGCGCCTGGACACAAATTCTGGGTGAAGACTACGAAGGGGCCGCGGGAAATATGTTCTCTCTTCACACGGACTTCTTTAAAAATGCCTTTTCTCCAGAGTCTTACGTTGTTCGTACTGTGGGTTACTTGAATCTTTGCCAATACGGTGACGGCGTGCAAGTGCTTAACGAGATGAATAAAAAGTATGCTCCTTGGAAAAAGAAACTTGAAGACTACGCGAAGGGCAACAAAACATCTTTGAACTATTATGATACAGTGAAAAACTGGCTTAAGAACTCTGACATGAAAGAAGTCGATGGTTTGCCAAGATCTTTCATCGTGGAGTTGGCTCGCCACCCTGCTTACATGAGCGTGCAAAAGCAAATCAACAACTATGAAGACGAAATCGTTCGTTTCAATAAGATTGCTTTAACGCTTGTGAAAAAAGAGCGTGAGTTGATTACCAAACAAAACGAAGCCAATAAACAATTGGCCGACGCGAAAAAAGGTATCAAAGGCGACAGCCCTTCTGAATCTGCCGTAGCGAGTGTACAAAATGCGGAAAAGAAACTTTTAAGCTACCGCATTCAGTACCACATCGCGAAGAAAGCCCGCACTTCGATTAAAAATCTAAGAGCGCAAGGCATGGCTCGTATCGAAAAAGAAAAATCTGTTCTTCGTGCCCAAGCCTCTCAAGCCCTGCAAGGTCGTTTCAATGAAATGCTTGCCAGCTTGAACAAGGTTCTCGATCAGAATGAAGTTCTGCAATACGAATTGTATTCTGGTGCCGGTGAACACATCCGCTACCAAATGGCTGGCGGAGAAACGAATGAAAAAGAACGTCCTGAATTAAAAGTTCAAAAAGAGAAAAGTTTGAACTGGAAATTCAAAGGCGAAATCTGGGAAGACGAGGTGGGTCACTATCGTTCTTCTTTGAAAAATGTCTGCCCACAAGATTCAAATGTGGCTGGTTTGTCTGAACAATAAGGAAAGGATTTTCAAGATGAAATTCGCAAAAGCAATGACGACTTTGACTATCGGTGTTTTGATGAGCCTGCACACAACAGCTTGGGCCCAGAATTCTGCTAAAGAAGGTTTGGAGCGCATCAAAGCCAACGTCAACAACTCTAAAACCAATCTTCAAGAGTATGAAAAGAACCTGAAAACTGTTGAAGGTAATATTAACGAAGTAACAAAAGCCAAATCCCAGGTTGAAGGCCAACAGAAGCAAGTTCAACAGCAGGTTGAAGAAAACAACCAGGCTATGGGACGCATCGGCGGCCAGGAAAAAGAAATCCAACAGCTGATCACTGACGAGAAAAACAAACTGGTTCAAGAGAATCAAAAGATTCAAGAGTTTGAAGCCATGATCGCCAAGATCAAAGAAAACCAAAAGAAGAGAGAGATGAACATCAGCGACTATCAGTTGCAACTCACTCAACTTCAGGAAGAAAAAAAGATCTGGAGTTCTCGTGCGGGTTCTTTGAAAGAGCAAAACGATCAGGTGAACCAAAAGCTTCGCTCTTTAGCTAGTGAAGAGAACGAATGGAAAGCCAAACAAAAAGGCTACCAAGGTGAAGTAAAGCGCTGGAGCAAAGAAGTCGAAAGACAGCAAAAGATCAGCGACAGCTACAACTCTTTGGCAGAAGTTAAATAGATTTCAATCGAATCCTGTATTAATTAGAGCCATCTTTGCGAAAAGATGGCTCTTTCTTTTTGGACTAAACTCCCAATTCATTACTCACATTCAAAAAACTAGACTTATCCCCGGTGGAGAAAGTCCGAAACTATCTCTGCTTTTAATTAGCGACCTTAATTAATTCAAGAGGAGTTTATGCAACAATCATCGATCAGTTCTTGGTTCCGTGGAATCAAGGGAAAGTTACTTTTTGCCGCTATTCTACCCATTATTGGTTTTGCGGTTGTTTTTGTAATTTCAAAATCAGGCATGTCGACTGTGACAACCTATCTTGAGAACTCACACAAGAATATCATTCCCAATATTCAAGCTCTGGGAGAAATGCGCCAGGCACGCAACAAGTACGGCTACCAAGTATTTGCAGCGATGGCGATGCCTACATCTGAAAAACGTGAAGAGCGTTTGAAAATTGCCCGCGATGCGATCAACGAATACGAAAAGGCCATGGATTTCTATGAGTCCACACCGTTCACTCCGGAAATGGAAAAGGTTTATGCTGAAGCAAAATCTGTTAAGGCTGAGTACTTGCAGCTTCTCCGTAAAGTAGCTGATCTAGTAGCGACCGGAAAACCTGAAGCTTACGAAGAAGCTCGGAGTCAACTGGATGGTCGTTTGTGGCAAATCGGTTCTATCATGGGCAAAATGAGCGCCACGTCCCTTGAATACTACAATAGCCTTGCAAAAAGCGACGACGCAGGAGCTGACGCCGCAACTGCCAACGCAGATAAAATGATTATGCTTGTTACGGCAATGGCCACTCTCGCTATTTTGGGACTTCTTTTGTGGATCGCTTCACGTATCGCCTCTTCTGTGGGCTCTATTGCTGAGCGTTTAACAACAGCCGGTGGTCAAGTGGCTTCTTCAGTTGAACAGCTGAATGAAGCTGGCAACAGCCTTTCTCAATCCTCAACTGAAGCCGCAGCATCGTTGGAAGAAACCGTTGCCGCTCTGGAAGAGATGAGCTCCATGGTGCAAATGAACTCGGATAACGCGAAACAGGCTGCCGCCCTTTCTTCTTCATCAAAAGAAGCTGCGGAAACTGGCGAAAGAGAAATTCAAACTTTGATCCAATCTATGACGGAAATTTCTCAGTCTTCTAAAAAGATCGAAGAGATTATCTCTGTTATTGACGACATCGCCTTCCAAACGAACTTGTTGGCTTTGAATGCAGCAGTTGAAGCGGCTCGCGCTGGCGAACAAGGAAAAGGATTTGCGGTTGTAGCTGAAGCTGTTCGCGCTCTTGCACAAAGAAGTGCAGCCGCGGCAAAAGATATCACAAGTCTTATCAAAGACTCTGTGGCACAAATCGAAAACGGCAGCGACATTGCCGACAAGAGTGGTGCTGTCCTTAGCAACATCGTGAATTCAGTAAAAAAGGTTTCTGACCTTAATAATGAAATTGCGGCGGCAAGCTCTGAGCAAACGACAGGTATTCAACAGATCAGCAAAGCGATGAATCAACTAGATCAAGCGTCTCAATCAAATGCAGCTTCGGCAGAGGAAATTGCAGCGACAAGCGGCGAGATCAACAACCTTGCAACGACAGCGCAAAGCCTCACGGTAGAACTGAATACCGTTGTTTTGGGTGGCACACACCAAACTACAGATGAAGTGGCTGCACCCACGACGACAGCAAAGAAAAAGAATGTCTTTGCCAAAGCAGCTCCTAAAAATAATGTCATTAAAATGAAAAGTCCTGCTACCGCGAAAAAAGAATCCCAAGACGTCATCCCTTTTGATGAAGACACTCGCGCTAAAGTCGGAACGACTGACGGTTTCTAACCATAAAGCAATCAAGATTTATTTACCAAGCCCCTCGACTTTCGAGGGGTTTTTCTGTTTTAAACCCAACAAAAGTCATATTCAAAAATCTAGACTTAGTATTCCTAAGTAATATTCCGAATAAAATTCGGTCAAGCCTGTTAAGAACATATCAAAATATGGAGCTATGTAATGGAACTCACAAGTTGGTTTCGAGGAATTAAGGGACGTCTACTTTTCGCTGCTTTTCTACCTATGGTTGGATTTGCCGTTCTTGGAGCGGTTTCGTATCAAGGAGTTGGAAATGTATTGACGCTCTTACACGCGGCAAATGAACAAGTCATCCCGACCTTTGATGTCTTAGGTGAATTGCGCCAAGCGCGCAATAAATATATGTATCAGGTATGGGTTTCTATTCAATACGTAGAACATAAAGAAAAAATGGCAAGCCATCTGAATTCAGCACGTGAAGCATTTCAAGAGTATAAAAAAGCTCTGGAATTCTATGATCCAGTCCCAAGAACTCCTGAAGAAGACAAAATCTATCAAGAGATTAAACCCACTTTTCCCGAGTTCTATGCAAACATGGAAAAAGTGATCCAACTTATAGAAACTGGCGATCCGCAAAAAGTTGAGGAGGCAAAAGGTCTACTAAACGGAAGGATCAATGAGCTTTCTATCGGCATCCGTAAATGGAATGGCGCCGTGAAAGACATCTATGCAAAAATAGCAAAAGACGGCGTTGTTGCTGCGGCAGAAACAGAAAAGTTCGTAAAAAACATGGTGATCATGGTCACTCTATTTAGTGGTATTGCGATCTTCGGTGTTCTTTTGTGGATTGCTGCTCGCATAACAAGCTCCGTCGGATCTATCGCAGATCGTTTGACAACAGCTGGTGGCCAAGTTGCTACGTCTGTTGAGCAATTAAACGAAGCTGGTAACAGTCTTTCTCAATCTTCGACAGAAGCTGCTGCTTCTCTTGAAGAAACGGTCGCAGCCCTGGAAGAAATGACTTCGATGGTACAAATGAATTCTGACAATGCAAAACAAGCGGCGGCCCTTTCTTCTTCTTCCCGTGACTCTGCGGAGCAAGGTGAAAAAGAAATCCAAAGTCTGATCAAATCAATGACAGAGATTTCTCAATCTTCTAAAAAGATCGAAGAAATCATCCACGTTATTGATGATATCGCTTTCCAAACGAATTTGCTGGCTCTTAACGCCGCAGTGGAAGCGGCTCGCGCTGGTGAGCAAGGTAAAGGCTTTGCGGTTGTTGCGGAAGCGGTTCGTGCCTTGGCGCAAAGAAGTGCTTCTTCTGCAAAAGATATTTCAAGTTTGATCAAAGAATCCGTATCACAAATTGACGAAGGTAGTAAAATTGCTGACGAAAGCGGAACGGTTCTTACAAACATCGTGAATTCAATCAAAAAAGTGGCCGATCTGAACAATGAAATTGCGGCAGCAAGTGCAGAACAAACAACAGGCATCCAACAAATCGGTAAAGCTATGAATCAGTTGGATCAAGCCTCTCAATCCAATGCTGCTTCTGCTGAAGAAATCGCAGCAACAAGTGGTGAGATCAGCAATCTTGCAGTGACGGCGCAAAACCTGACTGTTGAATTGAACTCTGTGATCTTGGGAACAACAGAACACCGCTCAAACTCCCCTGTTGCATCTGAGAAATCCGAAAGTAAAAAAGCAAAACCGGCAACGAAAAAATCAAATGTCGTGAACTTCCGTGCAAAAGCACCGGCTCCAAATAAAGCCGCTGAAGTAATCCCATTTGACGACGACGGTCGCGCTAAAGTCGGAACAACGGACGGATTTTAGTAAACTCCTCGCAGCGAAGTAAAGCTGCGAGCGAGAAATAGACAATGACGGCACCGATGATGGTGATGAAAAGGGCTAGCGTTTGCAGCCCTTTTCCCATTTCTAGAGAAATAAAATCATAGATTTTCAGAGTGAGTGCAAGCCCCACTCCCGCAATAACAAACTTACTCCCCGACTTTACAAGACGTCCCCACGCAAAAGACAGCTCCCAGTAACGAAGCCCTATCAACAAAATCAAAGCATTCAAAAACGCCGAGAGAAGCCCTGAATACATCAACCCGACAAGCCCTTCAGATCGCATCAAGATCGGCGCCACGGCGATATGCACAATAAGACAAAAAACAGACACCACTGCAGGAAACCACGTATTTTTGATCGAATAATAAAGAGGCATCAACACCCGACTGCAGGAAATCAAAATCAAACTCGCGGCATAGACTTTTAAAACAGCAGCGGTGGACTGCACGTCTTCAACGGTAAAGCGCCCTCGCAAAAATAAAACCTCAATGATGGGTTCAGCGAGGAAGAACAATCCCAAAGCGGCGGGCCACGCCAGAAACAAGTTCATCAAAAAACTTTCCTGGGAAGTTTCACGGAATTTTTCTTTGTCTTTTGCCGCCGCTAAGGCGCTTAAGGTCGGAAGAAGAGCCGCTCCGATACTCACAGAAATAAGAGACAAAGGAAGCTCTAACAACCGATCCGCCCAATAAATATAGGAAATAGAACCTTCCGGAAGAGAGCTTGCAAAATACAGATTCACCAGAGTTGAAAACTGCAAAAGCCCCATACCG
Source organism: Bdellovibrio sp. HCB-110 (assembly GCF_047323225.1). Taxonomy (GTDB): domain Bacteria; phylum Bdellovibrionota; class Bdellovibrionia; order Bdellovibrionales; family Bdellovibrionaceae; genus Bdellovibrio. The sequence continues at coordinate 1,528,236 of NZ_CP178750.1, read as the reverse complement.
ATAAGGCCTGGAATCATATTGCGCAGAACTTGTTTCACATCTTCATTCCAGATGTTCATTTTAAAATGCGGAAGATAATTGCGACTCTTTAAAGCAAACCACAATAACAGTGCTTGCAAGAGTCCCCCGATGAAAACACCCCACGCAAGCCCGTCTCCCCGGACCGGAAACCATTCTGGCGGCATGAAAGTAAAAACCAGCATCGAGATATTGAGAAGTGCAGGTGCTGCGGCAGGAAGTCCAAAACTCCCCAAGGCATTGAGGATGCCCATGAAGTAAGCGTAAGAGCACACGAAGAAAACGAAACCAAACATGATGCGACCCATACGCACCGTCAGCTCCCATTTTTCTGCGAAAGAGCCATAGGAGTCAGCAAGCAGTAGACGGAAGATCTCTTCCGTAAAAATCACTCCCAAGAGAGTTAAAACACCGAGGACGATTAAAAGCAGAGTATAAAGGCCGTTAGCTAAGTTTTTGGCGCGAACTCCGCTAGAGTCTTCGGCCTGGGCTTCCATAAAAACGGGAATAAAGCTCACAGAAAGGGAGCCTTCGCCCAAAAGGCGGCGAAAAAGATTGGGAATACGGAAGGCGGCGGTCCATGCATCGGTGACCGTGCGATCGAATAGAGCGCCCAAAGCCACGTCCCTTAATAAGCCCAAGATGCGGCTAGTTAAGGTCCCGGAGGCCATCAAAAAAGCCCTTTTAAAGACCTTTTTGCGATCTTCCTTTAATCCGCTTGCTTCCCGAGACACCCTATGTTAATCCCTTTGTTTCTGTTTAAATAAGATTACTGTGGAGGTTATCCCTTGGCAAATCATAAGTCTGCAGCAAAAAGAGCTCGTCAGTCTATCCGTAAAACTGCTGTTAACAACGCTCGCAAAAGCACTGTTAAAACTGTAGAAAAAAGCTTGGTAAAAGCTATTCAAGCTAAAGATGTTAAAGCTCTTCCTGAGTTGTTGAAGAAGTTCACTGCTCAAGTAATGAAAGCTGCTAAAACTGGCGTTATTAAGAAAGAAACGGCTTCTCGTAAAATCAGCCGTCTTTCTACACGCGTTTCTGCAACTAAGTAGTAGCGTCTGTTCTTGCTGACACAAAAGATCGGATTTGTCTTTTGATAGCGAATTCGATCTCGTTGAAGCTCAAGCCGTGGGTGACTCTTTGGTCACCCTCTTTTTTTTGTGTTGAGCGCACGTTTCCGCGTAAGAATACGAAATCCCCGCCTGGAACTTGAAAGCTCACGACAAGCTCATGCCCTTCCGTCAAAACGAAATCTGACAGGATGGACATACCCCCTTCGCCAATTTCGCCGGACTCACAAACAAAGTAGGTTCCATCACAAAGGACACCCACCTTGCGCTTCATCGCACGGCGCGGATACTGACGGCGGAAATAGCCTTTATCTTCAAACGGTTTATTCATCAGGATACTTATCGGTATCCCTGGGGAAAAACTCAATTCAGAGCGTGGGAAGAGTTCGAACTGCAGGTCTTAAGAACCATGTTCTCAAGCCAGATGTGGCTAGACAATGGTGAGGACTTTAAAGCCTTGTCGGTCTCAGATAAAACCACAAGAGTCTGTTCCAATTTTTTAGCGGTCCAAAGTCGGGATTGGTCCAAGTAACTCTCTAAGAAATAAGGAGGAACTTGGGCATAGTGAGCCAGTTTCGCGCCATGCAACCCCTCCTCCACTCCTCTTTTAAGAGTGAGAAGAATGCGCACGTGACGAGCGACAAGAGAAATAATACCGATCTCGTTTTGGCCTTGATCGAGCAAATGAACCAAGTGCTCTAAAGCTTTCACACGATCGTTTTCACCGATGGCTTTTGTAAAATCAAAAACGTTTTCTTCTTTAGAGCGCGACACGGCTTGCGCCACATCGGCCATCTCAATACGGCGCTGACCGCCAACGAATTCACCTAGCTTCTTCAATTCGGATTCGATCTCTGTCAGATGATTGCCAACGAGCTTGTGAAGCAATTGAATCGCATCATTGCTGATCGTAAGACCCAAAGATTGCGCGATGTAATTGATCCAAGATGGAATCTGATTTTCGTAAGGCTTTTTAAATTCCACACAATCGGCTTTGTCTAAAAGCTGACGAATTTGTTTTTTTCTTTTATCTACGCGAGAAGCAAGAATCACAAAAACAGAACTGTCGACAGGGCTTTCGATCAAAGGCTCAAGCTCTGCCCACTCTTTGTCTGTTAATTCTTGAGCTTCCTTAAGAATGATCAAACGACGAGCCGCCATCATCGGCAGAGTTTCAACAGCATCACGCACGACATTCACGTCAGCATCACTGGCATAAAACAAACTGTAATTGAAATCCACCGCACCTTCAGTCAGGACGGCATATTTGAAGCGTTCAACGGATTGATTTAAAAGATAAGGCTCTTCACCGAAAAGAAAATACAGAGGCGCAAGCTGACCTTTTTCAAGATCTTTATAAAATTTCTGCGCGTCAATGAGTGCCATCTTGCTGCTTAATTCCTCTTAGAAGTTCTCGGTGATACGGTCATGTGCTTCCGTCATAATGTCGTTCGCCATGACGTCAATGTTCTGCCTCCGCGCAGAAAGATTGTAAAGAGGATTTACGGAGTTCACGCCTGCGAGCGTCACCTGAGGTGCTACATAAGTACGCTCCCCGCTAAACGACCCGCTCCATAACTCCGTTCCATCCGCTTGTCTTACAACTTTGACAGTGACTGTAAGAAGAATACGATACTCTGACGCAATGACGGTGCCCTTTGGTAAATAAAGTTCGCCCTCTTTTCGCGGCGAACTTGGCAAGTATTGAATGGTATCAATCTGACCGACCACAGCCACTTCAGATAAAGAATTGTCCACAACACGAGCAATGCGCGAGCGCTGGAATTCTTGGATCAAAGCATTTGTGAAAGCGACTTCAATCCCCGTTTCTTGAGTTTTATTTTTAAAAACCGGGACAGAGATCTGGCGATAGCCACCAGGAATGCTGCGAGTCGCTGCCCCCAAACGATATGCACAACCTGTGAGCAACGTAGAGAGAAAAAGAGACAGAATGAGTAGGCCTTTAAAGATTGCGTCCACGACCCCAGTTGAGTATAAAATTATTAAGAAGTCATCTCAAAAATGGCGGCTCACAAGGAAGAAAAATGACATCTCTCACTGACGAATACAGTTTATTGGCGCCGGGCCCCGTGAACCTTCATCCTGAGGTGCGCAAAGCTTTGGCACTTCCTATGATTCACCACCGCACACCTGAGTTTGATAAAATTCTGAAAAGAGTTTTAGAGGGAATCAAAACCGTTTTCCAAACCAAACAAGATGTCTATCTTTTGACGTCCACAGGTTCTGGCGGCATGGAGGCTCTTCTCGTCAACATCTTATCTCCAGGCGACAAAATCATTGCCATCGTTTCAGGCAAGTTTGGCGAACGTTGGGCGGAGATGGCAAAAACTTACGGCGCCCATGTTCTGATCATTGATGTCCCTTGGGGCGAGGCCGTCAAAGTTTCTGACGTCGAAGAACTCTTAAAGAAAAATCCTGACACTCGCGCCGTTCTTTGCCAAGCGTGCGAGACGAGCACGGCTGTGGCTCACCCTATTCAAGAGATCGCGGCATTAGTAAAAAATTACTCAGAGACTTTGTTTTTAGTCGATGCGATCACCGCACTAGGTGCGTATCAAATTCCAATGGATGCTTGGGGCATTGACGGCATTGTCGCGGGTTCACAAAAAGCATTTATGTTACCAACGGGAATGGCTTTCGTTTCTTACTCTGAAAAAGCCTGGAAATTTGTCGATAAAGCCCAATGCCCGCGTTTTTATTTTGATCTGCGTAAAGAGAAAAAAGCCAATATCGGCGGAGAAACTTTTTACTCTTCCAATGTCGCGATCCTTCGCGCTTTGGATGTCGTTCTAAATCTGATCCAGGCGCAAGGTTTAGAAAAACTTTTCCACGACATCCATCGCCGGGCTGAGTTCACTCGTCAGTTTGGTTTAAAATTGGGGTTCACTCTTTATGCAAAGGCTCCCAGTGATTCTGTGACCGCTTTGATTGTTCCTCCGCAAATGGACGGACAAAAGATTCGTCTGCACTTAGAGCAAGTTCACAACATCACAATCATGGGCGGACAAGATCAAGCCAAAGGTAAAATCATTCGCGTGGGACACATGGGTTACATTCAAGATAGCGAACAAGTTCGCTTGATTGAGTGCCTGGGTCACACACTTCGCCATTTTGATCCGGACTTTATGTCTTTAGAGCACGTTTCAAATATCACGCAAGAAGCTAAGAACTATTTGGAGCAAAATCCATGAAAAAGAAAATCTTAATCACGGATCGTTTTGCCCAAGACAGTTTTTTATATCTGCAACAGCACAGTCATTTTGAAGTCGTTCGAGCGGATCATCCTCACCATTTGCCTTTAGAACATTTGGTGAGCGCAAATGCTTTGATCATTCGCAGTCGCACAGCGATCAATGAAGAGCTTCTTAAAAAAGCCCGCCAATTGCAGCTGATTATCACGTGCACGAGTGGGTTTGATCATATTGATTTGGATGCGACTCAAAAGTGGGGCGTCACGGTGATGCACACACCGAGTGCGAACATCGAATCCGCAGCGCAACTCACTTGGGGTTTGGTTCTTAATTGTGTGAACAATATTTACCAAGCAAATAAAATGGTCAAAGCCGGCGAATGGAAGCGCGATCTGATTACAGGGATCGAACTTGCTGGTCGCAACTACGGTATCATTGGTTTGGGACGTATCGGAACGCGTGTCGCTGAAATTGCGCAAGCGTTTGGCATGAACATCGTAGCGTACGATCCTTATCAAGACGACGCGGTCTTTGAACGTCTTAAAATTCCTCGTTTGAGCTATGAGGAAGTCTTAAAGACAGCAGACATCGTGAGCTTTCACGTACCTAAGACTTTAGAAACAGAGCATATGCTCAACCGCTCGCAATTTGAATACATTCATCGCGGCATTACTTTGATTAACACCTCTCGCGGGTCTGTGATTAACGAAAATGATCTCTGCGAGGCCATCGAAAATGGCTGGCTGCGTTCCGTAGGCCTGGATGTTTTTGAAAAAGAACCTCTGCAAAGAAATTCAAAATTACTCACTTATCCAAATGTTGTTTTGACTCCCCATATTGGAGCAAATACTGAAGATGCCTTCTTTAAAGCGTCCCAGGTTGCAGCTAATAAGCTTATGGCATTTTTCGTGGACGGATCGACCTCTGACACCCTCCCCCCAAGAGCCCCTTGGTATGGAGCGGCTCCATTTAAAGGTGAATAAAACTTGCCTGAACATCCCTCTTGAGAGACATTTCTAGAGTCTTTTTTGAGGGGATTTTTCCATGGCAGGTATTGTTGTTGTCGGAGCCCAATGGGGCGATGAAGGTAAAGGTAAACTCATTGACGTCTTTGCTGAAAAAGCAGACATGGTTGTTCGCTACCAAGGCGGCGCCAACGCAGGCCACACACTGGTGGTCAACGGTCAGAAAACAGTTCTTCACTTAGTTCCCAGCGGAATCTTAAGACCAGAAACAACATGCGTGATTGCTCCGGGTGTTGTGGTTGATCTTTTCGCGATTCGCGATGAAATCAAAAAATTGAAAGACTCTGGCCTTTTGCAAAATCCAAAACAATTGATGATCGCAGATACAGCGACAATCATTCTTCCTTATCACAAAGCTTTGGATGCGGCTCGTGAAGCGGCATTGAGTGACGGCAAAATCGGAACAACAGGAAAAGGCATTGGCCCGGCTTACGAAGACCGCGCTTCTCGCCGCGCTGTTTTGTTCGGCGACATCTTTGATCGCGAAACTTTGAAATTGAAAATTGAACTCGCACTTCGCGAGAAAAACTTCATGCTTGAGAACTACTACAAAACTCAAGGCTTCAAACTTGAAGACATCATGAATGATCTTGCGAAAGTTGCTGATGAATTGGCTCCGTATCGCACGAAAGACGCTTCCTTGTTCATCTCTAAAAACTTGAAAGCCGGAAAAAGAGTTCTTTTCGAAGGCGCTCAAGGAACAATGCTGGATATCATGCACGGGACTTATCCGTTCGTAACAAGCTCTTCGACATTATCAGCTAATGCGTGTGCGAGTGCGGGCATTGGTCCGATGAACATTCAAAAAGTGATCGGCGTTTTCAAAGCCTACGCAACTCGCGTCGGTGGCGGTCCTTTCCCAACAGAATTGACGGATGAAGTTGGACAAAAAATCCAAGCTGACGGTCACGAGTTTGGTTCCACAACAGGCCGCGCTCGTCGTTGCGGTTGGTTGGATCTAGTGGCGCTTAAATACGCAATCCGCGTGAATGGTATTACGAATCTAGCGATGATGAAGTTGGACGTGTTGACAGGCCACGATCGTATTGGCGTGTGCACGGCTTACAAAATCAATGGCGAGATCGTGACGGAGCTTCCTACGTCTCCTTATGAGCTAGAAAAAGTAGAACCAGTGATCGAGTGGATTCCAGGCTGGAAAGAAGATTTGACGAAAGTGAAGACGCTTTCTGATTTACCGAGACCTACTACGAACTACATTGATTACTTGGGCTCTCAGTTGGGAACTCCGATTGATGTGATTTCTGTCGGACCTGGTCGTGAGCAGACTTTGTGGGTTAAACCTTTGTTTAATAACTAAGTTTTTCGAAAATTTTTTTCATAATAAAAAAGCCGAGTATTCAACTCGGCTTTTTTTTATTTTTTATCCAAGATAGTTGTTTTCCTCGTTGGCAAGCAACCACGTGCGAATCTCGTAAGTGCGTGCGCCCTCTTTAACGAAAGGATCTGATTCTGCCACTTCGGTCGCAGCTTCTTTTGTTGGAGCTTTTACGACAACCATTCCCGAGGGATGATCTGTAAAAGGACCGCAGAGAATGAGAACACCGCTCCTGTGGAGATGCCTTAAGTGAGCGATGTGGCGATTGATTAACTCTTGGCTTAGCTCATGATTTGGAACTTTGTTCAGCATGATCGCGTAGGTGTTCATTCGGCCTCCGATCATTAGAGGTATCTTTTTAGCCATGTAAAATAAAGGAGAATAAAAACTGGGTGTTCCGGGGGTCTCTGCTACAGAGATTGAGGCCAGGGAGCGCTTCCTACAAAAAAGGAAAATCAGTAAGTCCAGGTAAACGAAGGCCCCTGTCGCGAAACGTAAGTGAAGCAGAATAGTGAACGAAAAGTTGGCGTTCTCTGATCGAAAAGAACACCCATTCATAAAATTAAGACTTCCTAAGTTTCTATTGATGCTAGGATGGCACTTAAGGTTTCATCCGCAATTTTTACGGCTCTATGGGCAACTTCCATATTTAGCTCTTCAGTCGCAGCGTCAGGATATCGAAAGGCAATAGCGTAGGCGGTCAACCGTTGCGCCGGAAATAACTTCTCGGAAAGCTCGCCATTAATTTTTGAAACTAGCTTTAAGAGATCTTCAATATCGTGCGTATTAGGATAGCGACTTTTCGATTGAGTCAGATAAGCCTTGATGGCCTTTTCGGCGGCTTGCTGAGAAGCAAACACAACAAATTTTAGAAATTTATTTTCGTATTCAAGCAAAGCTTTTGCATCTCTTAGATCTTCTTGCGCAAGCACCAGCCATTTTTGAGTTGCTTTAGAAATCATCAAGAGGAACCTCGATGCCTAAAGTGAAAGCTAGCTCAGGAATAGAATTAAATTCATCCTTCCAATCTAAAAATTCTCTCTCAGCATAAACAAATGCTTCGACTGAAAACGGTCTGTTTTTATAAAGCTCGCTAGCCCGAATGAGATTCTCAAGACGACTTCGATCGACATCTTCTGTAACCACAACAAAATCGTAGTCGCTATCTTCCCTAGGCCGCCCGTAGGCTCTAGAGCCAAAAAGAAATAATCTTTTTGGGTTGAATTCTTCTTTCAGGCGTACAACGATTTCTTTGAGGGAGGGGTCACTCAAGATTTGTTTTACTTCTTCAGGGGATTTCTTAGTGGGCAAATCTACTTTTTCAATTTCCATCGACGCCCCCCCAATTTTATTTTTAGAGCTAAAGGATTACTATGCCTCAGAGTTACCGTGCTCTATATATAAAATAAACAAAATTCTCAGGCGTGAGAAAGCAAAAAAAACTACTTCGGCGAAGCCGAAGTGAATTATAACTTTTCAAAATCAGGTGAAGCGCAAGCAAAACAGGGGCGGTGAGAAAAGTTGGCGTTCCCAAGGGGATTTGAACCCCTGTATCCTCCGTGAAAGGGAGGTGTCCTAGGCCCCTAGACGATGGGAACGTGTAGAGAAAACAACGAACTAAAAAATGGTGGCTCGCGATGGATTCGAACCATCGACCCCTTCATTAAAAGTGAAGTGCTCTACCAGCTGAGCTAGCGAACCACTGTCCGTTTAGGAAGTGCTAATTTGTAGTAAGCGGGGGACAAAGTCAATACGATTTCTTGCAGTTTTTTAAAAAAAATTGAAGATTTTTTGTCGTATTTTGAAGCTTTGCTTAAGCTCTATGCAAAGCTTCTGAAAAACACTTAACTATGCTTAAAGATTGATCAAAAAGAGTTCCTCTTTGAGCACCGTTTCACCTAATTCCAATTATCAATCTTAATATCTTGAGGAGAAGGCTTCCCTTTTCCCGTCAAAACTAAATCGCGAAGACTCAGCATAAACACGGCCCACTTCATACTGCAATGAGCGGTAAACTCCACAACCTCTCTCCACTTGCGATGCCCAAAGAGAAGAATCACGTACTCCCCTTCTTGAGCAAGGTCGAAAGTGATCTCTGTCCCCATCCACTCTGTAGGTCCCTCTACACAGCGCCAGTGAATTTTCTTATTCGGTTCTGCCGCGATGACATTCATCACCATCTGCCCGATGACGTCGCCTTGGGCGGATCTAAATTTAAACGTGATATTGCCACCAACCTCGGCCTTTCCCGAAGTCTCCTGCGTCCACCAGCCAGCAAGTCCCTCGATTGTCGAAATCACCTTATAGACCTCAGTGATCGGCGCCTTGATTCCAATTCTATGTGTAATGTCTGCCATGTCCGCTCCTTAATAATGGATTTCCAAACTAAAAACAGTGATAGAACATTTCACTTGCATTTTGCAAGTGAAATAAGTGACCATTTAAATAATGCAAAAGAAGAAGAAAAAACTGCGTTCACACTGCCCCGTCAACTTTGGCCTGGAAGCCTTTGGAGACAAATGGGCCCTACTCATCCTGCGAGATATTATATTTAGAGGAAAGAAAACTTTCGGCGAGTTTCTAAAATCAGAAGAAAAGTTCGCTACCAATATTTTGACCTCACGTTTAGAGCATTTGGTAGAGGAAAGGATTTTGACAAAAGAACCCTTGGCCGAGGATTCCAGAAAAGATGCCTATCTATTAACAGAAAAAGGATTGGACCTTATCCCTGTCATTTTTGAGATCACTCTTTGGAGCTTCAAGTACGACAATAAATCTGAAGCGAAGAGAATACGGTCGCTGGTAGAGCTTATAAAATCTGACAATAGAGCCATTAGCAAAACGATCCGAGAAAAAGTGAAACGCGGCGAAGGCATTGTCATGGATTATGTTGAAAAGTGATTCTGAACCAATCTATTTGTGATATGTTATTTTGCAACCCTTACAAGGAAAGAAAAATGGGACTCAATCTCTCTACTCTTGGAAGCATCCACACTCTGATCAGCCTGATTGCAATTGCCAGCGGACTTGTTGATCTTTTCCGCTCAGGAAAAATCAATCCGACTTCTCAAATGGGTAAGCTTTATTTTCTGACGACAATCATCACGTGCTTCACGTCTTTCGGGCTTTCTAAATTGGGAGGCTTCAATCCGGGTCATGCCGTAGCCATCTTAGTTCTGGTTTGTCTTGTTGTCGGTTGGTTTACAGGGAAGAAACAAATCAAATTTGGAAAAGAGATTCAAACCCTCGCTCTTTCGTTTAGCTTTTTTCTTTCTTTAGTTCCGGCGACGATTGAAGTTCTCACTCGTCTACCCATTGGAGCGCCCTGGGCCACGGGACCGCAAGATCCTCTTGTTGGAGGAATTATTTCTTTTTGGTTTGTGCTGTTTCTAGGTGGATCATTCTTGCAGCTTAGAAAAATTCGAGTTCTGGCGAATTAAGAAAATAAAAAAGCCCGATACGTCGGGCTTTTTCATCTCTAAATATCTATTTCAACTAGTGGCCTACTTCCCCACCGTTCCCGGCACTCCATCAAACATCAATCCGATCGACAGATAAGATCCCGAAAGATCCAAAGTATCAATGCTCGCACTGGCAGAGCCCGAACGATCAAAGCCGTCGACTTTGTTCGATTCAAAACCGCCTTCAAAAACCAAGTACACTTGTTTGTAACCAATTGCCACAGAGGCACCAAAAGAAGTGTACGGAGTTGCCACCCAATCACCAGAGGCGCGACGAGTGAACTCACCGTCTTGGCTCGCCGTTTTTACTTTTAACGTCGTATTACTTCCACCCACGCCGGCAAAAATATCGAAATGAACGATGTCTGATTTCACAACAGGAACGCGTGCTAAAAGCAGCATCGAATCTTGATCTACTTTCGCACTGTAATCTGTGCTTCCGTTGTCGGGATTTTCTTCAACACTCGCCAGTCTTTTTGTATAGCGAAGACCGACATCCAAATAACGGTGCAAAGGATAAGTGATCTCAATCCCCAAACGATTGACACTGTCGAGTTTCTTTAAACCTTGCGCCTCAATGGTCTCATTCACGTTGGTGGGATCGATACTGTGCACACCCGCAAAAAGACGTCCCTGAACAGGAATCTCTTTAGCAAAGGCAAAACTGGAAGGGACAATAAGACAAAGAAAAGTAACCAGACCATGACGGCACTTCGACATACAGAATCTCCTTAGGGAAGCCCCATGGTAAGCACTCCTTAAGACGCCCTCAAGTCTAGGGAGTATGAGGATGTTCTGATCTCGACCAAGGTTTCACCACAGAAGAGAAAAGTTCAGATACGGAGGCTTGCGAGTCCCGAAAATTTCCAGACCGTCATTTGACAAAAGCACCCTTCTACAGAAGAAAGCGGGATATAATTTTATTCCCACTATGGAAGTAGGCATTTGCATGACGATTGCAAAAATATTGGTCTTATCCCTGAGCATCTTACTCGGGACTGCCCACGCAGCCGAGCTCAGAATAGTTTCTGCGGATTTTGATCCCTACTCCTATCAAACCTCCGGTGGAGGTTCAGGTGTCATGCATGAAATCGTTCAGAAACTGGCTGAACATGTGGGCCAATCTCCTGAGATTGAATTTTTACCGTGGGCCCGGGCTCAAACAGAAGCGCAAACAAAACCCTTGATTGGCATTATGCCTCTCGCTCGCGTACCGGAACGGGAAGAAAAATATACTTGGTTGCTGCATATCCTGGATGATCCCTACGTTTTGTTCGCCAAGAAAGACTCCAAGGTGGATATTTCGTCCCTTGAAGCCGCGAAGAATCTTCGCATCGGAACGTTCCGTGGTTCTCTTGCGGAAATATTACTTCCCAAAATGGGTTTTAATAATTTCAAATCCGTAAACACCGATGCTCAAAACGCCAGAATGCTCAAAGCGGATCGCATTGACGCCTGGGTGGCTCCCCTTAGCTTCAGAAATAAATACGGAAGCAAAGGTGGTCTTCCTGGAAACGAACTCAAAGTGGGCGCAACACTGATTATCCTTCACGAATACTTAGCGGCCTCTAAATCCGTAGATCCAGAGACCGTTCGTAAGTGGCAAAAGGCTTTCGAATCCATGAAGAGTGACGGCAGTTACAGAGCCATTATGAAAAAGTATGGCTTTGAACCGCTCAAATAGTGCTTCATGACGCATCTCAAAAACCAGTCCCACAAAGCCCCCGAAAGATTATAAAAAACATGCTTTCTTCCGGCATATTTCTTGGATATACAACCCACGCAGGTCGTTTTACCCGTGATTCAGTGTCGAGATGACACTAAAAAGAAAGAGCCGCAATGAGATCAAATAATTCAAATGGACCGCTAGGATATTTTTCATCACTCTTACTTTCCGCTTTATTGATCACGGGATGTACAGCGCAACAAACTCCTCAAGGGACCTTAACAGGCGCGGGATTCATGGATGGTCTTTATGTGACAAGACCTGAAATCGAAGAGCCGATGATTGCAATCTTGAAGTTGCAAAACCCAGCCCTTCTTGAAACTTCAAAAAGACAAAATGGTCAGCTTGTTATCGACAAAAGACTTTTGGCGGCGATTCAACAAGAGCAAGAAGCAACGATTGCTGAGCTTCAAAAAATCTCTCCAAAGATTCGCGTATTGATTCGCTACAAACTTGTTCTGAATGGTCTTGCGATCTGGGCGCCGGCTGATGCCTTTGAACAAATTAAATCTCTTCCTAACGTTGTGATGGGAGAAAAATCTGGAACTTTTGCGCGCCCTCAGGCTAAAGAAGCCGACACAAAAGGCCTTGTTGGAGCAAATACTTCTGTAAACTTCATTGGTTCTGAAGCCGCTTATGCGCAGAACATTCACGGTGAAGGTATGAAGGTCGGAATCATCGATACAGGTGTCGACTACACTCACAAAATGTTCTTAGGTGAAGGAACAGAAGAAGCCTACAAAAATAACGATCCGAAAAAAGCCAATGCGGGCTTCCCTAATAAAAAAGTTGTGGGCGGTATTGATATCGTTGGAACAGAATACAACTCTGGATCGCAAGACCTAGAAAAACGCATTCCTGTTCCTGATGCCAATCCTCTGGATGAAGGCGGTCACGGAACACACGTGGCAGGTTCTGTTGCGGGTATCGGTGACGGTATCAGCACTTATAGTGGTGTCGCTCCAGCCGCAGATCTTTACGCCATCAAAGTTTTCGGAGCAAAAGGTTCGACAAGTGATGAAGTTGTCATCGCAGCCCTTGAATACTCTATCGACCCTACTGGCGACTTAAGCTTTAAAGAACAATTGGACGTCGTGAATCTTTCTTTGGGAAGTGGTCACGGCAATCCCCATATTATGTACAATCACGCCATTCGCAATGTCGTGCGCGGTGGAACTATTGTTGTCGCAGCAGCCGGCAATAATGGAGACAAAAACTACATCGTAGGAGCGCCTGGCGTTTCTGACGATGCCATTTCTGTGGCTTCAAGCATCGACAATCAAAATCAAAACGTTCAATTCCCTGCGGTTCAATTTACATTCGCAAATGATACTCTGACTTCAGAAGCTATTGAAGGTGCGATTACAAAACCACTGGCCGATGTGACGGAGCTTAAGGGAGAGATCATTTATTTGGGCCTTGCAGATGCAGACTTTGAATCTCCGATTAAAGAACAAATCAAAGGCAAAGTGGCATTTATCGATCGCGGTAAAGTAGCTTTCTCTGACAAAATCAAAAGAGCCCAAGAAAACGGCGCTATCGGTGTGGTTGTTGCCAACAATGCTGACGGCGACGCCTTTGTTATGGGTGGAGATGGCGAGTTCACGATTCCAGGCGTGATGATTGCTAAAAAAGATGGCGATTTGATCAAAGAAAAATTGAAATCAGGTTCCGTTGTCGTGGATCTTAAACCTGCAACAAAAATCCAAAAACCTTGGTTGGCCGATACGATTTCTCCATTCTCTTCTCGCGGTCCTCGTTCTGAAGACGGCGTGATTAAACCCGAGATCTCAGCTCCGGGTTCTAACATTATTTCTGCCATGATGGGTGGCGGAGACAAAGGAGTTCTTAACTCTGGAACTTCAATGGCAAGTCCTCACGTTGCAGGTGTGATGGCTTTGTTGAAACAAAAACATAAAGATCTAAATCCTCATGAGTTGAAGTCCGTTCTTTTAGCTCATGGAAAAATCATCTCTGATGAGAAGAAAAATCAGTACACAGTGAGTCGTCAAGGTTCTGGTCGTGTGCAGGTGGCGGCTTCTTTGGAAGCTAAAGTCGTGACCTTGCCTTCGACTCTTTCCTTCGGCATTACTGACATTGAAAAACAAAAAACTTTAAGACAAGAAATTGTTCTTAAAAACATCAGTGCTGAAACTTTGACGTTGAAGCCTGAGTGGAAAGGTTCTCCGGGACTTAAGATTTCAGCTCAAGCTGTGACTTTGGCTCCTGGTGAATCTCAAAAAGTATTGATCACTGCAAAAGTGACAGCTTCTTTGATGAACAACCCTAACGATGAACTTGACGGCTACTTGACGTTCTCAACAGAAAAAGAAACTGTGGCCCACGTCCCTGCCCTTGTGGTGGCTCGTCAAATTTCCCAAATCAGTGCCAAGTCTTTGACTGTGCATGCAACTTCAGAGGCCGATGCCGCTGGAAGTGCCGCCGATCTTGTGATTAAAAATGCAGGAGTCAACAAAGGGACAGCTTACTTATTCAATCTTTTGGGTAAAGACGGTCGTAAAAAAGATGCGAAACCAGATCTGGCTCACAATAGAAACTGTGACATGCAATCTGCGGGTTACCGCATCGTGGAAAAAGAAGGTGCCAGCGTCTTGCAAGTGGCTGTGAAATTGTACGAAGGACAAACGACTTGGGACACTTGCGAAGTGAACGTGCAAATTGATGCCAATGGCGACGATAAAGCAGATCAAGAAATCGCGGGGCTTCCGGCTGAAAATCTTCCGGGTCTTACTGGCGATACTTTTGTAAGCCTTCTTTTGGATGGCGAAGCAGCTCGTGAGTTGCGCAAAAAATATGAAGCCGACTATGCGACTGATCCAGATAAAGCGAAAGAAGACTATACGGCGGCTGTGATCGATCAAAAAGGCATGGCGGTATTTGATAATTCGACTTTAGCAATTATTGAAGCTGACGTTTCAGCCCTTGCTTTGGCAGATACTGGCGAGCTGAACATCAAAGTTTCAACAACTCACCAAGACGCGGGAGCGATTGAATATGACGACTATCTTGACGGACAAGATGCTCGTTGGGAGAAAATCTCGGTAAATACAAATGCTCAAGCCTTCGCTCAAATTCCTGAAGAAATTGAGCTTGCAGGTCAAGAAACTGTGACTGTTCCTCTCCTTAAAGGGTACGGCGCAGGGGGTTTGATCCTCTACGCTCCTCAAAACAAATCTGTTCGCGACTCTGTTCTTGAAGACGCTCAGTCACAGATTGTTCCTGTGACCTTTGCGATGGAAGACTGATCGCGTTGTTAGAAGTCTGAGATGCCAAATCATAAGCTCCTTGATAAAAGGAGCTTATGCACATTCAAGACGTTATCGGCAACTACACGGCCTTTTTAGACAGCATTTTTTCCAATATTAAAACTGCGGGCCTTGATGTTTCAAATTTTGAAATGGATCACGCCTGTTATCGCGTCAGCTCCTTAGAACAATACGAAGTCAAAAAAGCTCAATTGCACACCTTCGGAAGTTTATTGACCGAAGCCGATGTGAATGGTCGCCCCATTGCGACTTTCAAACTTCACAAGCCTTTATTATACAAAAATCGTGAGCTTTACCTTATCGAGCTTCCCGCTCCTAAAAAAGGGAAGGATGTTCCTGAGGGACTTGAGCATGTGGAGTTTGTTGCGGGAGATCACCTCACCGACATCATGACTACCTATAAAAATCTTCCCTGGAACACCAGCGGAATGTCCAAGGCCAATAATCCTGAATTGGAATTAAAATTCGACGATGGCTTGGCTATTAAATTTCATCCTGAATCTTTAAACGAAGTTATCAGAAAAGAACTCGCACTGGAGCACTTATGACTTATCATGTTCATAGCGATAAACCTGTTTTCGATCTTGTTATTGGCGATAAAGCTTATTCCTCATGGTCTTTGCGTGCATGGCTTGTGGCTGTTCAATCAGGACTTCCGTTTCGCGAAATCAACGTGAAGTTGGATTCTCCCAAGACAGCCGCGCAAATTCTAAAGCACTCCCCTTCTGGAAAAGTTCCGGCACTTAAACATGGCAAGGTTATTATCTGGGATTCCTTGGCTATTGCAGAATATCTTCATGAGCTGTCTCCAGAGGCAAAGTTGTGGCCTGAAGATCCTGCGCTGAGGGCTTTGGCTCGCAGCTATGCCGCAGAAATGCATTCAGGCTTTGCAAGTCTTCGTTCGCAGTTGAGCATGGACATCCAATTGCAATCGAAAGCGCGCCATCTTTCTCCAGGAACTGTGGCAGATATCGAACGCATTCTTACGATGTGGAAGGCGGCTCTTGCTAAAAGTGAAGGTCCATATCTTTTCGGAGATTTTTGCATTGCGGATGCTTTCTTTGCTCCTGTGGTTTTCCGTTTTATTTCTTATGGCGTTCAGATCAAAGACAAGACAGTGCCTGCGTATATGAACAACATTCAAGAGCATCATGGGGTTCAATTCTGGGTGGAAGAAGCTCTCGCCGAGAAAAACCACAGTCCAGTTTTTAAATAAGTTAAATCGAAAAATACGATTTAATTCTTTTCCCCCGAAGAAAGAGCTAATCTCAAGAAATGACTTTAGACTCTTTCTTCGCTCAACATACAAAGCTCACGCGCTCTTTGAAAAAGTTCGTTCTTGATTATGAGAAGGAGCTTTCTTCTGACGTGTTTGAAGCCTTTCTTGAAAATTTAAGTGAAGAAATAAGACTGGCCTCTAGGGAACTTTTTAAAGTTCCTGCTGGTCCTTTGCGTGCTAAAAAACTTCATGAAATGGTTGAGGTAGAGATTGCTCAAGGAGCTAACATCGAAACCTCTTGCAAAAAAGGTTGCTCTACGTGCTGCCATATGGAAGTAGAGATCACGAGTTATGAATCTGAGATTTTAGAGAAGCTAGTGCGGGATGGACACATCATCGAAAGATCTCGATTGCAGAAGCAAAGTGAACGCTTCTTGCAGGATGCCATCTGGAGAGAGGGAGTCAGAAACTTGACGAACCGATGCGTTTTCTTAAACGATGAAGGCGCCTGCAGCATCTACGAAAACCGCCCGGTGATGTGCCGTCGTCATTCCGTCACCTCCCCTGCTAAAAATTGTGAGACACTGGATTCTAAAATTGTGATTCGCTATTTTCCGAAAGTGGATTTGTTAATCAGCGCCGCCAATGAAGATTCACAAATGCAAATAGGTCCGTTGGCAAAAATGTTGGAGATGAATCTTTCTAAAGAATCCCTTTAAGCTTTTTTAGGAAAAACTGCTTTTTCCAGTTTAGTTAGACGTTCTTCGACCGAAACATCACCTTCCATTGATTTTCTTAAAAACCAGTTTAGAAAAGTTTGATATCCTATCCCCTGTTTCTCAGCCTCTTCTTCCAACCAAAGCAAAACATCCGAATCAAGACGGATTGTTTTTAAAACTTTTACCTCTTTCACAGGTTTCGCTCTTTTAGCTTTTGAGAAATCATATTCTTTTTTCATAAAAACCTTTTAAGGCAATACTGTTTTTCTTCACTCTTTGTCGCCAGCCTAGCAGAAATAATTCGAATGCGTTCTGGGCTAAATTTCTCACAATAAACGACAACAAGAACTTTTAGCCGCTCAGACCGTCCTATTCTCACCCAACGGTCTTCATCAACTGAACTTTCAGCATCAAATACTTCTAAAGCATTGATATCCAAGAACACAGAAGCTGCTTCTGCAAAACGAACCCCATGCTTTTTGAGGTTCGTGGCTGCTTTTTCCTCATCCCACTCAAAATCCATCTTATCACCTATGTTTTACAATGTAAATACACTATAAATATAAAACCTAAGTGTTTAATTTAATTAGATTAATAAGGGACTGCAAAAGAAGGGCTGGTTTGCCTTGCAAACAAATAAAACACCGCAATACTCGTCGTCCGAGTGTCGACAAAAAATTAATTCAAAATTTTTTTAAGGGTTTCGCGATCTTCTGGATCGGGAATGAGCCATTCTGCGGGAAGATGTTCGACAACATACTTCCAAGAAGCTTGAACCATGGGCTTTGCTAGAGGTTTTCCGTGAAGGTCTTTTAGTAAATTCAAATGCCTTAGTAAGATTGTTCGCGTGGGTTTGTAAAAGCCTTCGCTGTCCGTTCCTGCGTTGGAAACAAGATCGGATTCTTCGACTTTCTTTATTAAATTTTGAAAAAAGGCTTCAAGACCCATGGGGTCTATTTCAACAAAACATTCTGTCTCGGCCCAGTAAAATCGTGGTCTTTCCGCCCTGAGTAATGCGATTTAGCATTAGATTGTATTTTAACGAGTGCCTGGTCTAGCTTCCCCTTCGCAAATAGAATCTGCGGCAGCAGGAGGACATTATGCAAAGAAAAGCCACGGCTATTTGGAGGGGAAATCTGCAAAAAGGAAAAGGCGAAGTCAGCACGGAAAGTGGAGCTCTTAAGAGCGTTCCCTATTCTTTTTCCACGCGCTTCGAAGAAACTCCGGGATCAAACCCCGAGGAATTGATTGGAGCGGCTCACGCCAGTTGCTTCACCATGGCCCTGTCCGGAGCGCTGGCGAAGAAGGGCTATATTGCCGACAGCCTCGAAACATCCGCAACGGTGACGCTGGAAAAACAAGGCGACGGGTTCGCTATCACCTCTTCAAAACTGAAACTCAGAGCGCTGGTCCCCGATATTGATGCAAAGACTTTTCAAAGTATCGCGGACGATGCCAAAGCGAACTGTCCCGTTTCAAAATTATTGAAAGCCAATATTTCTTTGGATGTGGATTTTCACTCACCTATGCATAGTACAAGTGCTTCGCATTGAGTGAAACCTTGTAGACACCGTCAGTCACAATCTTTAATTTACAAAGCCAAGGGTCTGTTTTCATAATGATGTATCAAAAAAGGACTTCATTATGAAAACAGCTTTGGCTCTTTTAAGTATTCCATTTCTTCTTACTTCTTGTGCGGTCACTGGAAAAAGTATTCGCGATGTTCCGATGATCAAATCGCAGAATATCCAAGTGTCTGCTCTTAGTGGACTTCCGAAAAGAAATGTTTCTTTGAGTGTGGTTGATGAAAGAGACGATAAAAATCAATCCGCAGAACTTCGTACAGAAATCACTCGTGCTGTGACTGAGGCTTTAGCCCGTGAAGGAACGACGGTCACAACTCCAGGAGCGAACTCTTTGGTTCTTACTATTCACAATACTGAAATGGGTAAATTCAAAGAAGGCTGTGTTAAAATCACAAGCAATCTCGTTATTCCGCAAAAAGCGAAACTGGGTGCCGAAGCTAGCAGTTGCTTTGAAACTAACAATCCTTTTGGTTCTAAAATGAGTGTCGATATCTCCAAAGCTTATGAAGAAGCTTTGAGCCTGATCTTTAAAAATTTAGATCAAGGCTTGGGTCAGCTGAATCTTAAAATGTAGATTAATTGTGCGTCGCAATTCAAAAAGGTACGGCGTACCTTAGCGATATGCGTTGCCGCGGCCGTTGTTCCAGAATTTGATTCCTGTTGGAGCATTGACGTCTTCAGCTCCTGATGGTGAGAACGTCAGTGTTCTTGCGTCTATATCGGAGTTATTAACTACGTCTGTTAAATATGTGGCAGAAATATCATTCCATACACAGCCTGCAATTTGGCTTCCGCCTCCAGGAGTAATCACAATATTGATATCTCCAGGAGATACTACCGAGGTTGGAACTTCAATAGCCGCTCCGCCATTACCGCCGTTGTAACCATTAACATCAGTAGTTTCTAGTCCCGCATCATTCAAATCTGAAAGTCCACCGGCACCACCACCGCCGCCGTAATGACCACCGCCGCCACCGCCAGCATAAGTTGTCGAACAAGCTCCAGCTCCACCGCCAAAACCCGCACCAAATCCACCACGACCAAACTTTGCACCTTCTCCAAAGTTATTGGCCAAAGCTCCTCCGATTTTACAACTACTTCCGCCTTGCCCCGCAGAACCATTCGTCTGCGGAACTCCACTGCCTGGCATATAGTTTCCTGCTGGTGTCGCTCCCGCTGCAACTCCTGTTGCGATCGCACCGCCGGCTCCACCAGCACTTGCACCTGTGGTTCCAGCAACTGCTGAAGAAATCGGTCCTTCACCGGCACCACCGGTACCGCCAGCACCCGCATCGAGATTGTCAGTACCGCCGCGACCACCACCGCCACCGCCGCCATAAATGACGCCGTTGTTGAGGATTGTTACGTTATTATAGAGACCTTCAACTTTCAGTGCCGTTCCACCATGTTGTCCCATTCGTAAAGCACCAGAAGCTCCGCTCGGAGCGAGGCCTCCAGCTCCGGAAGCTCCAATGATTTGACCGTTATTGATTAAACGCACTCTGGCACCAGTCGCTAAACCGCCCGTTCTCATCGCTGGCAAAGCAGGATCGTTACTAGATACTTTAACAGCTGCATTCACAGTCACAACAAAAGTACGAGTAGAACCCGCGACTGTTGCGTTGTACTGACTCGACGCCTGAGAATAAATATTATAATTGAGTGTATCTGCCGCAATAGGTGCTAAAACAACCGCATCTGTCATCGACACGTTTATTGTCGCAACAGCAGACTCATCGGTACCACCGCCGCTGTCTTTCACTTTCACTGTCACCACTGCCGAGGTATCAAGACCTGCTGTCGCTGTCAGATTCACAGTCAGATTTCCGTCACCCGTGCGGGTTTGCGCACAATCCACAGTCAATCTTGCTGTATTGGAATTCGTACAGATTAACTCCAATGTCTGCGCATTTTCATTTGCGGGACCAATATCTACCGTCAAAGAAAAATTCGATAGTGTTGTCCCTGTCGGATTCAAAAGAATTTCATGTGTCGTTGGAATCGCCGTAATCGTAGGAGCATCATTCACAGCATTAACAACAATCGCAATTTCTTGTTCAACAACGGAGTTGCCTGCGCCATTGCCATCATCGAATTGAATTTTTGCATAACAAGTTCCGTAGTAATCTGCGCTAGGCATAATGCTAACGGCCCCTGTTGCCGGATTAATCACAAAATCCGTGGCCGGAGTCACGACAACCGAAGCGTTATTACAAGCTGTCCCCGTAAGTCCCGTATATACTAAAGAATAAGTACCTTGCCCTTCATCCAAAGAAGCCACATTCGCATCAGAAAGAACTTCAACAAGAGAAGAAAAGCTTGAATCGTCCTCTGTCAAAACGGTCGGAGTTCCAATTGTCAATGTAGGCTCTGCATTGGCGACAGTCACAGTGATCGATTTCATATCCGTTGCAGATTGTGGATCTGTCGCACGAATCGCCAAAGTACAAGGTCCGAAATGAGTGTCATCCGGAGTTCCTTCAATCGTCACAGTTCTGCCGTCTCCCGACGGAGTCGCATTTAACCACGAACAAGTATCCGTTACATCTCGCGAGATACCAATATTCTCCGGATCAGGGTCCGTCACTGCAATAGTGCAATTATAAAGAACATCTTCCGTCGCTGCTGTTGAACATGGAGTCAGAGCTGCGGCAACAACAGGAGCGTCTTGCGTATTGTCTACTGTGATCGGAATCTCTGCATATCCCGTCGAAGGAACCGAGTCAGTCAAGCCAACACGAATATAACAAACACCTTGATAGTCAGCCGCAGGACGGAATGAAAACTCACCCGTTGTAGGATCAATCGTATAATTCGTCGCAGTTGGAGCCATCGCATGGTCTTCGCAGTGATCACCCATGGTTGTTGGAGTCGCCAGGGAATAAGTACTTCCACCACCCTCTTCAATAGAAGAAATGTTAGCACCAGGAATCACCACGGCCAAAGCAGCATCTTCGGTCACACTGTAAGGCCCACCTGTTACATTAATGATCGGTGCTGAGTTTTCAATAGAAATTGTCCAAGAAAAGCGCGCACTCTCTCCGGTGACATCGTCTTCGGCATAGGCATCAACTTGGCAGGCCGTTCCTACTTCTGCGGCTCCCGGAATTCCACTCACGACACCTGATGCCGCGTTAATAGAAAGCCAAGGTCCACAGCTTGTTGTGGGATCTAGTTTATAAGTCAAGGTCAAAGGACTTGGTAAATCCACATCTGTCGCGGCAATCGTACAGCTGTAGTTGTAGTTTTCACCGATGGTAGAAGGACAAGCCAAAGTCGTGATGACCGGCACGTCGTTCACAGGTTGCATGTCCAGTGTTACTGTTGCAACAGCTGATTCATTTCCAGCGCGGTCCACAACCTTGTAAGTGAATGAATCGTCCACGTCGTTGTCGACATCCGGCGTATAAATACAGGCAAGAACATTCGAACCATTCACACAGCCTGTAAGCGCACCTTTCGTAGGCGTCGTTATAAATTCAATGTGATATTGATCGTTTTCAGTAGGCGTATTGATTGTAAATGGAGTGATTGTATCTTCAGTGACAGAGATTGTTTGGTTGGCACCCGCAACAGGGACCTGATCATCGAGAAGAAAACTCCCTAAGTCGATTGTTTCAGAGGCTTCCTTGATCACACCAATCAGACGAACCTTGTAGGTTGCCGCCGTCATCGTGCTGATATTCCAATCGTACTCGCCGTCATTTACGAGTTGTGTTTCTACCGATGTCCAAGTAGCTCCGTCGTCGCTAGAGGTTTCCAAACGCAAGTAGTCTGGAGTGACACTGCCCCCGGAAGTTTTCCAGCGAATTTCGACGATATCAGAAGGCTTGTAGGCGGGCTTAAGCGCAGCAGAGCTCTCAAGCTTGGAGCTTAATACTTCCCAGCTAGCATTCATACAGCCAGTGAGCAGTCCCAAAGAAGTGATAAACAAAATAGTACGTACAAGCATCACATTGATACTTATCGGAATTTCACGAAAAAACTGGATTGTTTCTATATAAAAAAACTGTCATGATCGTCTCATCATGAGACTTTTGGCGCTAATTGGGACCGTCTTCCTCATTTCACTGAATACTCCGCGAACCTCCTTAGGACTTTCGTTGAGTGCTTCTCCACTCAGTGGCAAGAAAAACGAAAAATTTGAATTTAGTGAAAAACCTTTGGCGCACTCACAGATTATAAATGCCACGTTTACAGAAAGCTCCTTCGAGCTTAGCACTTGGTTTCAAATGTCGATGAAAAATACGCGTTGGGAAAATTCTCAACTCAACGGTGTCCAAATAGTTAAATCAGATCTTTCTGGCGTGCAGTTTGTGAAATCCGATCTTTCGGGAGTTAAATGCCGAAATTGTCTTCTTCAGAATGTCCGCTTTGAAGATTGTGATCTTGATGGCGTTCACTTTTTAGGAAGTACATTGAAGGACGTGCACTTTGTCCGCTCTGACCTTAGCCGTGTAGACTTCGTCTCTTCGCCGTGCTCCAAATGCAGCATGGATAGCGCCACCGCCAAAACTCTCCGACCAGGACAACTGGAAAAATGGCAAATCCCCGTAAAGGATTCTCCATGATTTCTTATTTCCAAAATCAGATTAAGGAGATTCTTTCCTCCAGGGCTTTACAAATATATGGCGGTCTTCTTGCTCTGACCCATGTTTTGAGCGCCTACTTTTGGATGGATAGATCCTTGGAGCTCGTGATCAAGGTCTCTGATATTTCAACTCCTTTATGCTGGCCCATGGCTCCATTTTGTAACTCTCTTCGCTTTACAAATACCATTGGAGCTGCGCATTTTTTGGAGCTGTACAGCCTACTCGGTATTTGCGGAGCCGCTCTTTTCTTTTTAGGAAAGATTCGCTGGGGCTACCTAGCTCTTATTTCTCTTTTACTTTTGAAAGTGTTCTTCACAAGCCTCTCTTATGGATTGATGGGAAACTATCACTACATGAGCTTCTTTGTGCAGATCGCCTTCCTCTTTTTCCCTCATAAAAAGACCCTGATTCCATTTTTTGTCGGCATTTTTTATTGGGGTGCAGGAATTCTTAAATTTGACCCTGAATGGCTTTCAGGGGTTGCACTCATCACTCCGAGTTTTCTGCCAGCTCCTTTACAACACGCAAGTCTTATCTACGCCGTCATCTTAGAATGTATTCTTGTTTTTGGTCTTTTTAGTCATAACAAATGGATTCGCGCAGGGACGCTTATCCAATTTATCTTATTTCACATCTTTTCTTGGCACATCGTCGGTTACTTTTATCCACTGACCATGTTTTTGGTCTTGGGGCTTTTTCTGCTTATTCCTTTTTATAAAGAAGACTGGGAAGCTCTTATCGACAAGTCTCTTTGGAACAAGACAAGCACTGTTGTGATGTGCACGCTGCTCATCTTGCTGCAAATCGTGCCGACTTTTATCGCTAAAGATCCTGCGACAAGTGGCGCACCTCGCATTCTTTCCTTAAATATGCTCGACGCAAAAATCGAATGCGAAACGCTTTTAATTCGCCACCAATCCAGTGCAGAAGAAACTTACGATCCTTTTGTCAAAGCGCCTTCAACCCGTACCCAGTGTGATCCGCTTGTTTTCCTTTCCCAAATCGAAAACGTCTGTAAAAACAAACAAGAGAAATTCGACTTCTGGTTGCAATCGCGCCGAACGACATCCGACAGATTCCACACGCGCCTTTTCATAGAGGATATTTGCTCGAAGAGCCCTGCCCGACTTTTATGGGCGGAGGTTTTATGAATAAAAAGATTCTTTTGGGAATATACTCCTTGGTCGTCATTGGTTTTTTGATTAGAGCCGAGATTAAAACTCTTCCTCTTTTAGAAAAAGATCTGCATTTTGAAAAACTAAAAATACCCGTTGAGGGAGCAACTCTTCGCTACAAGCTCAGCGAAGAAAGCACCAAGACGGTTTTGTCCACCTATCGTGGAGGACCCGAGAGATTAGGACACGTTCTGATTTCCGACAAAAGCCATTTCTCTCCGTTTCAACTCAAATGGAAAGTGGCTCGGCTTAACAATGGAATTCATCGCGCCAGCAAAAGTTCTCCCGCTGCGGATGACACTGGATTCTATGTTGCGGATGATACAGGTTACCTAAGGGCCTACGATTGGGACGGACGTTTGCGATGGCAATTTTATAATGGCACAAGCTCGCGCGGATTTCACTCCACTCCTTTAACAGACAACGACAGTGTTTATATTGGCGACTATGCGGGATATCTTTACAGTCTGAATAAAAATACAGGAGCTATTCGGTGGGCTACAAAGGCTGGCGTGACTCTGGGCTCTTCGCCTCTTATGTATGACGGAAAACTTTTTGTCGGCGTTGAACTTGCCGATCCTGATGGTTTTTTACTCTCTATCGACGCGGAAAATGGTGATTGGCTTTGGACGTCTCCTTTGATCGGCAATCACCCTCACTCTTCGCCTGTTTTGGATCTTACGCACGGTAAAATTTTGATGGGTTCGAACACAGGAGAAATGAAAGCTTACGACCTAAAAACTGGAGAGCATCTTTGGTCTTTTGCAACGAAGGATGACATTAAATGCAGCGCCCTTGTCTATAAAGGGACGGCTTACTTTGTTTCGTGGGATGGCTTTTTTTATGCCATCAACAGCGACTCGGGTGTTCTTCGCTGGAAAACAGCTCTGGATGATGGAGGAATGAGTTGTCCTTCCTTAAGTTCGGACGGAAAGCGTATCGCGATTACTGGATATAAAAAGAACTTTGTTCTAAGTTCCGAAACGGGAAAAATTCTGTGGTCCTCAGATATTCTCAATCGTGAGGCCAGAGCCCAGTCAAGTCCTCTGGTCTTGGGATATTCGCAACAAGATGCCGTCGTCTTCTTGTGTGAAGACCAGGCTGTTTGCGTGCACGATATGAACTCAGGCGAGGTCTTGCAGAAAATAAAAATGGAGAGCACATTCTCAGGCTCTCCAGTCTATTATAAAGGTCATTTTCTTTTAGCGACTTCCGGAAAAGATGGATTGCTGGTTTTTACTCAGTAACCGATCCCACAGGCCCTAAGCGCAACTGATATCCATTCTTCTGCACAATAACTTTATCATATTGAGTACCGACAGAGGCCGTCATGCGCCACCCTTTCGGATCAGAGGCTTCATGAACGTCACCACCTGAACTTCCGATTGTCGTTGCTTCTTTGACAGGAGCATCGAAGACAACATCCTTCTCAGGATGGAAGTCCGCTGTATTTTCTAAACGAACCGTTTTAATACCTGAATCTGTCGAGCGCAGTGAACACACTGAGACCCCGAAGTTATCACTCGCCGTGCAAGAACCTTTGATAACGCCAGTACCATTGGTAATACTGTATTCAGGAACATAGCCTGCAACAACAGTGTTGTCTGAATTCATAAGACGAACTACGATTTGCAAAATCGTTTGACCATCGGCGATCCCGTGAGAACCAACAAGAATTTCCGTATTTAAAAAGTCAGACTTTTCCGGGTCAGTGACAACACCCGCAACAGGACGCTTCGGGAGTTCAATTCCCGGTGGAAGTTTTGGACTGGAAAGACCTGCGAGATTCTCAAGGCTTGCCTCAAGACCACAGCCAGTCAGAGCGCTTGTCGATATAAGCAGTGCCAAGACGTACCGATTCATGACTGCCTCCATTACCATTATTTATCGGTTCCCTTTCGAGATTTCTTAAATGACCGAGCCTTCACATTCTCGTTTCAGGACTTAAGAAAGATTGGCGTCTCTCCGACACTATATATAGATATGAGCATCCGGAACGTCCTTCTTATTATATTTGGTACTGTTGCCGTGTCGGTGGCATCGACACTGATCACTATGCGCTTGACTCAAAACAAGACGAATGAAGTGGCTCCGATGCAAATCTCCCTACAACCACAAGTAGCAGTGACATCATCAGCTCCAGTACAAATGGTTCCTGCTAATAAACAGCCGATACCACCGCCACCTGCTCCTTCGCCTGCTCCCGCTGCGACCGCTGCTCCAAGTGCTCTTTCTACTTTGGCGGCCCTTCAACAACCGGAAGCATTCAAAGCTAAATCCGATAACAGAAAACTCTTAAAACCCGATGACGCAAAAAGAATGCTTTTAAAAAGAACTCCTGCCTGCGAAGGAGATTATGATGAATTCTGCACTGAGAATCAGTTTTTAATAGAACATCCTCTGGCTTGCCTTCGCAGCAACAAAGATAAGATTTCGAGAGCTTGCCTGAATCAAGTTCAAGGAGTTCAACAAGCTTTTCGCAAAGCGTGCGATACAGACATCCGTAGATTCTGCGCAGATGAAAATAACTACTTCTCATGCCTAAAAAGGAAGATCGCGGAGCTAACTCCGGAATGTCAGAAAAATATTAAAGAGTCTTCTCGCCAATAACTGACTCAGTTTGAAACAACGATTCTCTTTTCTTGTAATAATTCTGGACCGCTATTTATTTATTCACAAAATTACCCGATAAGAAGTGTATCAGTAGAGAGTCCTTACTTGAACGTATTTTAACAAGGAACAAAGGTATGAACTTCTCGATAAAAAGAACTTTTGTATTACTAGGTGTTCTTCTGATCACGGGTTTGGCCCATGCTCAGGTGTCATTGTCGGAAGTCCCTCAAGGTCTTACCGTCCAAGGACGCATTATCCAGCCCGATGGTCTTCCTTTAGAAGACTCCAGTGTTACATTTAATATTAAAGTTTTATCTCCGGGCGCTGAAGCCTGCGTGATCTTCGAAGAAAACCGTGTTGTTAATATGAATAACAGCAAAGGTGTTATCAACTTCGTGATCGGCGCTTCGGAAGCCGGCACTTCCGTGGTTAACGTAGGACACGCTCTTCCTATTCACAAGGTACTTAAAAACTCAGGTTCTCTGACAGGGTTAACAAAATGTGCGACGGGAGATACTTACTCCCCTCAAGCCGGAGACAGCCGTAAAGTTCGTGTTTCTTTTACAGTTGGATCAGAAACTATTGCGTTGTCACCTGACTTCAATATGCGTTCGGTTCCTTACGCAATGGAATCTGAAAACGCCGTGGCTCTTGAAGGTAAAAAAGCGGCAGACTTTATCGGTAAATCTGCGAACGTCACTCAAGACAGAGTTGAAACACTTCTTCTTCCTTCAAACTTTGACGGACTTCTTGCGTTATTAAATCCAACAGCAAGTTCTCCATCCACGGGTTCTATTGGTATTCCTTCTTCGGATGGGACTGCAGCGGCTCCGGCTCGCGACGGTCTTATGCGCTATGATGAAGCGACTCAATCCGTGCAAGTTTCTATCGGTGGACAATGGCAAGACGTTGTCACTGGAAACACGACCGTCGGTTCTACTAATATTGAAGATGGATCTATCGGTACAGCTGATATTGCCAACAACTCTGTGACTGGTGGAAAAATTTCGAACAACGCCATCACTACAGAAAAAATCCTGAATGAAGCTGTTACTTCCGACAAAATCATGAACGAAGCGGTTACTAACTCTAAAATTGCTGACGGTGCAATCACATTTAATAAAATTGCAAATGGTGCGATTAGTACTGTTAAGATCGTGGACTCTGCGATTACGTCTTCGAAAATTTTAGATGGTTCAGTAGCTACAGTGGATATTGCCAACAGTGCTGTGACCACGGCAAAAATTGCTGATAGCAACATCACAACTGTGAAAATTGCCGATCAAAATGTAACTACAGCGAAAATTGCTGACTCTAATGTTACGACTGCTAAGATTGCCGATCAGAACGTGACAACGGCGAAGATTGCTGACTCGAACGTCACCACTGCGAAAATTGCCGATCAAAACGTAACTACAGCAAAAATTGCTGATTCTAATGTTACAACTGCCAAGATCGCCGATCAGAATGTAACGACGGCGAAAATTGCTGATGGCAACGTGACAACAGTTAAGATCGCCGACGGAAACGTCACTGATGCTAAAATCGCTTCTGTTTCCGGCGCAAAAGTAACAGGAAATATTCCTGGGAATGCCGCAGGATTCTATGGAGCTTTAGGTGGCGACGTGGTTGGCGGACAAGGTTCAACTTCTGTTGTACGCCTTCAAGGTCGCAACGTCTCTAGTAACGGCCCTGGTGTGGGTCAAGTTCTTAAGTGGGATGGCGGACAGTGGATTCCTCAAGCCGATAACAACTCAGGCGGTACAATCACCAGTGTATCTGCAAGCACAGGCCTTTGGGGCGGTGGCTCTTCTGGTGGTGTTACTCTTGGTTTGACAAATACAGGTGTTGGCGCTGGCTGGTACGGTAACGCGAGTTACGTTCCTCAGTTCTATGTTGATTCTCAAGGTCGTATCACAGCCGTGAATCACGTGGCTATTGCGGCAGGCTCCAATTGCGGTGGTACTCCTCATGGTCAGGTTTATGTTTCTAATACAAGCTGCAGCACCGTTACTCTTTCCCAATGCTTAAATGGAGGAACTTCAACCGTTGTAACTGTGCCAAGTGGTGGTTCATGCGACGGAGATGGAGACGGATTCTAATCATTAATGATGAAGCAACTTGGATACTACTACGGTGCAATAATTCTAATTGTGTTACTAAGTCAGCTGACCCCGATGGGTCAGCGCTTATTTCCACGTCCGAAAATCAATACTCTTCAGTTCCCCTCTCAAGATCAAACTTTTAGCCCCGTCTTTCCGGTATTGAATCCAGGACTTCAACCTCAGTTCCCCGCTTCCGAAATTATTCTGCAAGAACGCCTCTTCGCACCCTTCATCGTTCTGAAAGAACAAAACCTCAAGAATAAAAATTTGTCGAAAGCTCATCTCAGCTTCGCGGATCTTCGCGAAGCTGACTTGCGAGGAACTGATCTATCTCAGGCGCTCCTTTATGGGGCCCACTTAGAAGGGGCTCTTTTTAACAGAGAAACCAAACTGCCTTTTACTAAAGATGTGGCTTTAACTTTTGGAATGAGGGAAGAACCATGAATTCCCTTTTAGCAGAGTTAAAAAAATATCCTTCCCTCTTTGCTGTAGGAATTCTACTTAGCCTTGAACATGTTTTAACGTTTATCTTTTGGCTGACTGAAAAGCCTTTGCACTGGATCCTGTCATCTTCATCTCCTTCGGTCTGTTGGCCGTTATTTGACGGTTGCGAGATCTTCAAACCCTCGGCCACCATCTTAAACATCATCTTAGGCATTTACTTAGTGATTGCCATTTCGTCTGTCGTCTTTTGGGCTCTACGCAAATATAAAGTGGCAATTCCTCTGCTTTGGACTCTTCTCCTAATAAAGAACATCATCATTCTTCAGGATTATCGACTTACAGGGAACTATCACTACCTTCCTACACTTATCACTTTGTCGTTCTTGCTCTTACCTCAGAGAGTCTACAGCCTCCCCTTCACCTTCTTCGTGATTTACTTTACAGCAGGTCTTTTAAAGATCGACATGAACTGGCTGAGTGGTGCCGCGATCAATGAGCGCCTTCTTCCGTTCTTCTTTACTAAGATTGGCGTTTGGTACGTGCTCCTCTTGGAACTAGGATTTATTTTCCTGCTGTTTGCAAAAAGAAATATTTGGTTTTACTTTTTATTCATCCAGTTGGTCATCTTCCATCTCTATTCGTGGCATCTGACGCGTTTCTTCTACCCGTCCGTAATGCTTCTTCTCTTAGGGATATTGTTGATCACTCGTTCTTTAGCTCCTCCTCTGGGAGTTTGGAATTCTTTTAAGACCGTTCTAAAACCCCGCATCGCTCGCACGCTCTTGGTGCTCTTCATCGCTTTGCAAGTTCCCCAATATCTTATTCCTGGCGATGCCGCGATGACTGGGGAAGGCCGAATGTATGCGATGATTATGTATGACGGTCGTGTGCAGTGCCAACCTCACCTCTCTATCTGGAAAAAAGATCAGAGCAAGGAAGAGCTTCCTTTGCAGCCGCCGTGGTTGATCACAAGAACTCAATGTGATTCGATGGTTTTCTGGCGTCTTGCCCAAAATGCCTGTGCATGGGCGAAAAAAGATCCGGAAGTTTTACAAATAGATCTTATCATCCCCGCTCGCTATGAAGGGGAAAAAGATTGGCAACCTTTGGTTGCCGCGACAAATATCTGCGAGAAAGAACTTAATTACTCAAGTTTCTTTCCCAACAATTGGATCAATAAACTTTCAAAAACCGCCGACTAAAATCGCGGGTCCGCTTGACGGGCTTCGACCCGATGCTCGTATTCGCGAATGATGTCGTGAACTTTTTTATCATCCAGATGTGCTAGCGCTTCTTCCACCAAAAGACTTTCTTGATCCCGTCCCACGGTTAAAAGGGCGGCAATTCTCTGGTCTTCATAATAGGCCACGGCGAAATCTTCTTTCTCCATATCGCCTAAGACATCCATGCGATCAAAGCGATCTGAAAATCCCGTGTAACACAGAGAAAGATCATAGTGCTGAGTCCAAAAGAATGGCACTTCTTGAAAACGCACTTTATCACCCAGAATATTTAAAGCCGCCACCTGTCCTTGTCGCTCCGCCACTTCCCAGTGTTCAACGCGAATAGACCTTTGACTGCGAGGATCTGGCCAGCGCGCAATATCTCCTGCTGCGTATATTCCAGGGACAGAAGTCTCCAAATACTCATTCACGACGATGCCGCCATTGACTTCACATCCAGCTTCTTCTGCTAAAGACGTGTTAGGTCTGATTCCCGCTCCGACAATAACAAAGTCACAGTCAATACTTTGACCCTCGTCTAAAAGCACGCTGCGATCTCTGATTTCTTTGACCGAGTGACCCAAATGGAAATGAACTCCATGCTGCTCATGCAATTTTTTAATATAACTTCCGACATGGACGCCGACAATTTTAAGCAAAGGCATTTCTTCCGGAGCGACAATATGAACTTCCATATTGCGCATTCTCAAAGCAGAGGCGACTTCCAGACCAATAAATCCTGCTCCGATAATTACAACCCGTGACGACCACGAAGTTCTTGCGATAATACGTCGACAATCTTGCAGCGTTCGCAACAAATAAACGTGATCTTTATCAACCCCGGGGATCGGCGGTTTAATAGGGGCTCCCCCAGTCGCGATCAGGCAATGATCGTACCTGAAGGACTTTCCATTAGACAGATGAACGGCCCGGCGATGCGGATCGATCTTCTCGGCACGCACCTCAAGTTCCATATGAATTTTATTATCTTTATAAAACTCTTCAGAATAGAGAGGAAGCCCATCATCAGGAGCATTCCCTGCCAAATAATCTTTAGATAAATTCGGCCGGTCATAAGGCAGAGATTTATCTTCGCTAATCAATTGTATACCGCCTTGATAGCCATGACGTCGCAACATCACAGCCGCCGAAGTTCCCGCGGCGCCTCCCCCAATGATGACAACTCTTTGTGAAGCCGTTTCTTCCCTTGGTGCAATCACCGGAGCCTTTTTATCTGTCACAAACATTTTTCCATCACGAAGTTCACTATGCCAAGCCGCCACGGGATTTAAAGCCGGAGCTTTCAGCGCCTCTCCTGTTTGCAAATCAAAACAGGCATGGTGCCATGGACAGTGAACTGTCTCACCCACGATCAAACCCTCATTTAATGGACCTCCATAGTGGGAACACTTAGCACCAATTGCGTAAAACATGCCTTCTTGACGCACAAGAAGTACGGGCTCATCGCCGACATGTCCTAAAAGACTTTCACCATCCTTTAAGACGTCTTCAGAAACACCTTTAGAGAAATCAGGACCACTGGTTTTTGCACTGACTGCCATGGCATTCTCCTTCTTAAAAGCAATCATAGTAACAATCACAAAGTCCTGCAGGCCGTGTCAGGAAGTTATGCAGAAAAACAACAAAGCACGTTGTTTATTTGTCGGTTGTCTCACCTTGAGACACGGCAGTTATTAAATTTCAGGTTTTGTCTTCAATAGGGAGATCATAATTCCGATGAGAAAGAGTGAACTTGTTTATGCCAATGGACGTAGGAGGCGGCACTTGAAACAATGGGTGAAAAAGCTTGTTGAACAGTTTGATATGGACTGGGGAACGCCCTCAAATAACAAAGAGGCCTCGCCCGCTCCGTCGCTCAGTGAAGACCGTGCGACGTTGCTCTATATATTAGATGTCTATAACAAACATCTTTTTGAAATTCAAAATCATCAGGTTCGCAAGGTGCGTGCAAAGCTCGACACCTTTGCCAAAGAGCTTGTGCAATCCAACTCAGATGAAGCGGAAAAAACTCTCTTTAAGATCCGTCAGTTTATATCCAGCTACCGTATTGACGAATACACCTATGTGCAGAACACCTTTGATGACTTTAAACGCATCATCTGGGATTTCGCCGATCACCTGAGCGAAGAAGCCCACGTGGAAGATTCTGCCCAAGGCGATATCAATCAAAGCCTAGAGCAACTCCGTGAGGCTGTCGAATCCAATTCCATCGAGGAATTGCGCGCCCGTTCCCGTGAGTTCATTAACTTTTATTTGAAACATCAGAATACCAGCAACGAGCGCCGTTCTAAACGCATGGAATCCATCAAAAAGAACCTCACAACTGTGAAGAAACAACTGATGGAAGCCAACCAAACCATGCGCCGTGACCATTTAACGGGGGCCCACAACCGCAAGAGTTACGACGAACAAGTGCGCCGCTACTTGCAACTTCACGAGATCGACCGCGATCCTATGACCATCATTCTTTTAGATATCGACTTCTTTAAAAAGATCAACGATGCCTATGGACATGATATCGGCGACTTCGTTCTGAAAGAATGTGTGCGCCTGCTCCAAGAAAGTTTTTCCCGCGAAGAGGACTTTATCGCCCGTCTTGGCGGTGAAGAATTCGCTGTGATCCTTCCAGGTTGCAATAGCGAAGCTGCCATTAAGATGGCTGAAGAGGCGATGGCTCGCATCCGCAAGGAAGTCTTTGTCCACGAGAAGCTTGAAATTCGTTTTACCGTCTCTATGGGCATCGCCGAAGTGATGAATGGTGAAAGTGCAGACAACTGGTATAAGCGCGCCGATGAGGCTTTGTACGAGTCTAAGCAAACCGGTCGCAACAAATACACCGTTTCTAAAGGCCCCGCGATTAAGCGCGTTGCCTAGTACGCTGTAACATTAATTTTAGCAAGGCGCGAGGAGGAAGGCGTACAAGTGTACGTCGACGACGAAGCAACGCAGATAAAATTAATGTTACAGTGTACTAGTGTCTAAAGTTTAGACAGTTGTTCATGATAAATTAGTGACCAGAAAAGCCTGAACAATCGTTCGGGCTTTTTTTATGTTTAGAAATTTCTGAACACTCGCTGCCAAATTCCGAACGAAATCAATTTTAGATTGAAGAGAGTTGGCTTCGCCTTTGCTTTGTGTCTTTGTCATGATGACAAGAACAATTCCTCCGAAAATATTTTTTCCTCTTTTGCTCACAACGCTTTCTCCCCTGACTTCTTTCGCGCAAGAATCGCGCGATATTGTAGTGGCCATCATCGACACTGGAGTTGATGTGAACCATCCTTTGATCAAAAAACATCTTTGGGTGAATCCCAGAGAAAAAGAAAATAGCACTGATAATGATGGCAATGGATATGCCGAAGACCTCCATGGATGGAATTTTGTTTCTAACAATGCGGACCTGTCCGACAATCACGGCCATGGCACCCATGTGGCGGGGATCATCTTGCAAAAAGCAAAATCCCATCGCGTGAAGTTTATGATTCTTAAATACTACGATCCTGAAAAATCAGGTGATGACAATCTATTGAATACTGTGAAGGCCATTCGTTATGCGACGAAGATGAAGGCCGATATTATTAACTATTCAGGCGGTGGCGATATTAAGAGCCCGCTGGAAGAGGCTGCAATCCGTGACGCCCAAAAACAGGGAATTCTTTTTGTGGCGGCGGCCGGTAATGAAGGGCGCAATACCGACCGCGTCGGCTACTATCCAGCGGGCTACCCATTGAGCAATATTATTTCTGTTGCCGCGATGGACTCGCGCAAGAGGTTGCTCGCAACCAGTAATTACGGCTTAAAATCCGTGGATATTGTGGCCCCAGGGAAAAACGTTCTCTCGTCTTTACCGGGAGGTCGTTACGGTTATATGACAGGCACTTCGCAAGCCACGGCCTGGGTGAGTGGCCTGGCCGCCTCCCTGATGATTCAATCAGATAAAACGTGGAAGCCAGAAGACATCAAAAAGTTTTTAGAAAAGAGTGCGGTGAAGGACCGCCAGCTCTCTAAGAAAATCCGTTCTCAAGCTCGTATTTCAAGCTTGCAGGCGGCTATGACATTCACTCCTTAAGCAAATGACGCAAAGGGCTCCGCGTGGAGCCCCGTTGCCAATATGTCAGGAGGCATTTAATCTTAAAGAATGAATTTACGCCTTTTGCTTTCTCTTAGTTTTTTACTTCTCTCTTCTTGCTCTCAAAATTCTCAAGCTCGTGAACAAGTGGCACCCAACTGCGCCCACGACGATACAACTTTTCGCTGCGTGAAGGTTTTAAAAAATTATGATGGTGATACTTTGACGGTGAACATCCCGGATGTTCCGGCATTGATTGGCAAAAATATTTCAGTTCGAGTCTTTGGCATTGATACCCCCGAAGTTAAAACCAAAGATCGCTGTGAAAAAGAAGCCGGACGTATTGCTCGCAATCTTGTTTCTACGACTTTAAAGAACGCGAAAAATGTTGAATTGCACAACGTTCAACGTGACAAATACTTTCGTATTCTTGCGGATGTGATGGTTGATGGAAAATCTTTGAAAGATATCTTGTTAAAGAACAACCTCGCCTATGCTTATGACGGAGGCACGAAACAGCATCCCGATTGGTGCAAGTCCCTCCGCCAGCCTGCCAGTAAATAGACTTGCGAAGTTTTATAGAGAAGCGCAAGCTGATTCTATGGAACTCAATAGTGTGGGGATTGTCTTTACCAAAGCTCACGATCCCAAAAAACTTTATCAATGGTATCAAGAAAATCTCGGCCTTACCCTGGATGACGACGGAGTCGCTGTTGTCCCCACTATCTTTCCATATGACACAAGTTATTTCACTCCATCGAAATCCCCCAGTACGATTAACTTTCAAGTTCTGCAACTAGCTCCCCTTATTTCCTCGTTAGCTGACAAAGGCGTTCGCATTGAAGACCACCTGGAAGAAAGTGAATATGGACGCTTTGCGTGGGTGTATGACCCCGAGGGAAACAAAATAGAGCTTTGGGAACCTCCACACTACAAAGACTCGTTGATCAATTTGCCAGAGCCCGAATAGTCGGTCTAAAATAGACCGATGGAAAAAACCAATAGCTCCCCGACATCTGACAAAAAGTGGTTTGAGCTTTTTAGCAATAAAGCGCGCGTTCTTTATCCCCACTCAGATCCTGCGCACGACTATCTTCACATCCAGCGTGTCGTGAGCACCGCTAAAAATCTTTGTCAGGCAGAACACGGCAATTGGGAGGTCGTGATGCCTGCGGCTTTTTTCCACGACTACATCAATGTGCCTAAAGGAGATCCTCGCCGTCCCTACGCGTCCCAGCTTTCTGCAGAAGCCGCGATTGAATACCTTAAATCCGTTGGATACCCTGACAAACACTTCGAGGCCATTCGCCACGCCATTGAAGCCCACAGCTACAGCGCAAATATTAAACCGGAAACCTTGGAAGCCAAGATCGTTCAAGACGCGGACCGCTTAGACAGCTTAGGAGCTATTGGTATTGCTCGTTGTTTTGCAACGTCCAGCTTGATGAGTCGTCCTTTTTACGCCGAAGAAGACCCCTGGGCTGAGTCACGCACATTAGATGACAAGAGCTACGGTATTGATCACTTCTTCCAAAAACTTTTTAAGTTGGTGGATCATCTCAATACTGAAACAGCAAAAAAAGAAGGCGAGCATCGCATCGCCTTCATCAAAACATACTTAGAACAAATCAAACGGGAAATCTAAAAGCTAGAACCCATTTCATAAACCCAAGGCCAAGGCGCGAGGAGGAAGCTGTACATTGTACTGCGACGACGCCAAAAATAGCTTTAGCTATTTTTGTGCGAAGCCACCAACGCAGGAATTGGGTTTATGAGATGGGTTCTATTTGCTATCGATCATTGGCGCCGGTGTTTGCTCAACAATACCTGCTTGATTGACGAACTCTCTCATCAGAGTCGCCAATGCCACTGTTTTTTCCGGATTCATTTTCTGCAAACACTCGATCATGTGCTCTTGAACTGTGCGCGGAATTTCTCCAAGCTTTTGTTCTCCACTTGGAGTCAACGCCACAACAACACGACGGGAATCTTCTTTGGAAATCGCACGGCTGACGTAACCCTGCTCTTCCAATTTTTTTACAACAACAGAAACAGAGCTCTGATGAGTGGTGGTTCTTAACGCCAGATCATTGATTGAAAGACCGGGTTCTTCCTTCAGTTTTTTCAGAACAAAAATCTGAGCCGCACTCAGACCCAATTCTTTTTCAAACTGACTTGAAGAAACGCGAAGAGCCTTGAAGATATGGCGAATGTAGTCCATAACCTCACTCACCTCTGAACGATATTGTGAAAACGAATCTCTGTTCATTTCTTCATTTAGAACGATACGCGCGAAACGCGCAACTTTATTTTTGTATGCGCTCTCATACATGACATTTTGCGAGGATGAAAAACTCATTCGAAAATTTTTGAAAATGAATTTTGCAAACTAAAGTGATGTCAAAGTGACATCACTTGGCAGACCTAGAGCCTTCGCTCCGGGTGCTTTTGAAAAATCAATTTTGTAGGCACGAAGTGCGATGCTGTCTGTTCCCCACTGCACATTTGAGCCATACAATTTATCACCTAAGATCGGGAATCCATGACGACTCAGATCAAAACGCAGTTGATGAGAACGACCGGTTACGGGTTGCAAATCCCATATCAGGAAACCCTCGGCATTGACACCAAGATACTCGGCCAAGGTCAAACTGTCTTTGCCTTGAGGGCTTTCGTAAGCACGTCTTTTCCCTCTGAGAATGCGGGATTTCCATTCAAACTTCTGACCGGGACTTTTAAGTTCAATTATTAGTTTTTGGTTAGGAACATTGGCTGGAATATGTGCATAATCCTGCGCCGTCGTTAGAGCTCGGTAGGTCTTTTGAACTTGTTTGTGTTCAAACCAAGCATTGGCTTGGCGATGAGCGTCCGGAGTTTTTGCATACATCACAAGACCTGAAACTTCGAAGTCCAAACGATGAATTGGATAGATTTGCCGCTTCAAGGATGTCTGCAGTTCAGTGCCTAAACAACACCGCTTGTCGTTCTCTTCATGACGACTTGGTGTCGAAAGCACACCACTTTCTTTGTCGCAAATAACGAAACACTCATTTTCAAAAATAATTCGAATCATTTTTTTCCGATGCCGACCAGGAAGATTTCTTTGGAAATTTTACGTGTTGAGTCCGGTTTCACCGCTTCACATTTATGGAACGACTTCTTAATTTCATCACGAAGTTTGGAAAAGTCATCGCTGTGAAAGAGTTTGCAAACGAAATGACCGTCTTTTTTTAAAAAGCGACGAGCCACATCCAACGCCAGCTCACACAACTCCATGGAGCGCGCTTGATCGGTCATGCGAATGCCCGTGGTTTTCGGCGCCATATCCGAGAGCACCAAATCAAAGGGCGGCACAAAGCCGTGCTCTTTAAAGATATCCTCAAGATTCAAATCACGCAGATCCGCTTGAATGAACACAGCATTGCTCAGCTTCACAGTCACTGGACTTAAATCAACACCCAAAACACGGCCTTTGTCGCCGACATTCTTGGAAGCGTATTGAGACCATGAACCCGGTGAAGCACCCAAATCCAAAACAGTCTGTCCCGGCCTAAAAAGTTTGTACTTTTTGTCGATTTCTT
Organism: Bdellovibrio sp. HCB-110; assembly: GCF_047323225.1. GTDB lineage: Bacteria > Bdellovibrionota > Bdellovibrionia > Bdellovibrionales > Bdellovibrionaceae > Bdellovibrio. Next base: position 1,489,754 of record NZ_CP178750.1, on the reverse strand, counting down.
CGAGCTTAAAAACAGAGCGGGCCGCGAAGTTTTCCTGCTTGGCTTTTTTAAAATAGTGATCACGAGGATTGTAAGTCATATCGTAGGGTTATGTCGGTTTCCCAGCGCAAAGTCCAATACTAAATTTTGCATTCCCTTTTGCGCCCATTTATACTAGAAAAGATACACTCTTTTGGAGGATTCATGGGTCTGGTTATCACTATGGGCATCTTTTTTATCGTCGTCACAGTGATCTTTGTGGCTATCGCTGTCTTTTTGCCTGAGTGGATGGGGATCACGGGAGACAAGGCCAAACGAATCATCGCTGAGCAACAGCAAGACCCTGCTTCGTCATCAACACCACCTCAAGCTGAGTGATTTGCGGGCTCTTTAACAAGAGCCAACAAGATTCCTCCGGCTACGAATAAGAATATGAGTCCCATCATTCCCATGCGTGAACTTCCTGTCACGGTCACACCAACAGCAACAACCATGGGCCCTAAGATCGAAGCAAAACGTCCGACAAGATTGAAAAGACCGAAATACTCGCCGCTTTCTTCCTTGCGAATCATTCGACCAAACATCGAACGACTTAAAGACTGCACGCCCCCTTGGAACATGCCGATCATGGTTGCAAGCAAATAGAAATGCCAAGCTTGGGACATCTTTGTTGCCGCGATCACAGCAATGGCGTACATGAGAATGCACAATAAAATCGGCTTCTTGGTTCCCCACTTCTTTGTCGCTGTTCCAAAATAATAAGCACAAGGAAAGCCGATAAACTGCGTGATCAAAAGAGCCGCAATAAGATCTTTCGCTTCAAAGCCAATGGAAATTCCGTAATCCACAGCCATCGTCATGACCGTATAAACTCCATCGATATAAAGCCAGTAAGCGATCATAAAGGTCGCGAGATTCTTTTCCTGTATCAGCGCCTTCAAAGTTTTCTTTAAGGTGCGCAGACTTTCTTGTGTGAGTCGCCAAATATTATGAGAGTTCGCTTCAACATGAGGCTCAGGAACATTCTTGGCGAGAGGCAACGAGAACACGGTCCACCAGACAGCCACCATCACAAAAGAAATTTTGATCGCCACCACTCCATCAGGAAGTCCGAAACTTGCCGGGAACAAATACATCAAAACATTGATCAAGAAAAGAACACCGCCACCCAAATACCCCATCGAATATCCCAAGGAGGAAGCATAATCCATCTGTCTGCCGTCAGCCACGTAAGGCAAAAGAGAATCATAGAAAACACTGCTGGCGTTAAAAGCCATCATCGCAATGCCATAGGCAAGCATGGCATTCCACCAGTCACCCATGGGAATAAATCCCATCCACGCGCAAGCAATCACGCCCACGAATGTAAACAGCATGCAAAATAATTTTTTAAAACCTTTTAGATCTGCTACCACACCGAGTGTGGGGCTAAGAAGCGCAACGATCAGACTAGAAACAGAGATCACAGTTCCTAAGCGTGCTGTTGTGACAATCGCATCAGCACCATCGCTCCAGTATTTTTTAAAGAAGATGGGAAAAAATCCCGCCATGACGGTCGTGGAGTAAGCACTGTTCGCCCAATCGTAAAGTGCCCAACTAAAGATTTTCTTCTTTTGAGTCCGATCCATGCTTCCCCCGACTTTCTTCAAAGAGAACACGGAATGAAGAAGAACGGAAGAAGAAAATCAACGCTGACAGAGTCATTAAAAACATCAAACTGGAAAGTGCATTGAGCTTCGGACTCACTCCCAATTTCATCGCCGTATATAGTTTTACCGGCAAAGTATCTTGCCCTACTCCGTTGACGAAATAGGTGATCAAAAAATCATCAAAGGACAAGAGAAAGCTTAAAATAAAACCACCCATGATGGCGGGCTTTAATAAAGGCAAGAGAACGGTTTTCTGAATATGCCATTCGCTCGCTCCAAGATCACGGGCCGCATCTTCAAAGGACCGATCCAATGTCGCAAGTCTTGCGCTCACCGTCATCATGACATAGGAAACCGAGAAACTCACATGGGCTAAGATCACAGTGATCAGACTTAATTCCATTTTTAAAATAAAAAACCAAGACAGAAGCGACAGAGCAAAAACAATCTCTGGGAAAATCAATGAAACAACAGAAAGACCTTCCACAGTCCACGTCCAGGAACGCGTATTATGACGAAGTCCTAAAGCCCCCGCCGTACCGATGAGGGTCGCAAGCAAACTTGAACACAAGCCTACGAAGACGCTATTCAACAACGCACTTATCAACGCCTCATCGTTGAATACTTCAAAAAACCATTTGAGTGTTATCGTCAGCCGTTCGTTCTCTTTAACAAAGACGGCTCCTAGAATCATCACCGCGATAGGCAAATACAAAAACACCAAGGTGATCCACAAAACCAAACGCGCCGTCAAAGGTGCTGCGGGCCGCGCCCGTTCTTGTTTTTTCATGGCGCTTTCCTTCTTTTATTCTGTAAAACAAAAACCAGCGCCAAAAGAATGACCATCATCACAACAGATAAAGCGGAACCAAAAGCCCAATCACGGGACTTCAGGAATTGCTCAGTGATCAGATTTCCGTAGAGCATATTCTTGGCCCCACCCAGTAAATCCGGAATCACGTATTCACCCAAGGAAGGAATGAACACCAACAAAGAACCACTCCATAAAGCCTTTTTCAGATTTGGCAGAATGACAGAAAATAAAATCTTCCACACTCCAGCTCCCAAATCCTGAGCTGCTTCCACCAAACTAAAATCAAATTTTTCAAAGGCACCATAAAGAGGCAGCACCATGAATGGCAAATAGGTCGTCACCATTCCATAAAGAACCAAAAACCTATTTTGAGTCAGAGCAAAAGGGTCAAAAGGCATTCCCACGAATTGCAAAAGTCCTTGCAGGGGGCCGTCAACTCCGACGAACACTCGAATTGCATAAATACGAATCACCAGATTGGTAAGAAAAGGCAAAGCCATCGCCAAGACATACAGACGTCGCACCGAAGAATCCGCCGTGGCCATCGCCCAAGCAATAAGAACACCTAGCACCAAACAAAGGACTGTCGTTAACACCGCCAACTTCAAACTTTCAAAGAGAATACCCGCATAAGTCGGCGACACAGCCCGCAGATAATTTTCAAAAGCAAAAGTCCACTCAATGCCACCGTAAGTTCCCCGACTGGCAAAACTCACAATAACAACGATAGCCAAGGGAGCTAAAATAAAAACAAGAAACCACACCAGAGCCGGGAAAAGAAAAATATCGCGGAGTCTCATTTACTCCGCTCTCCAAACACCATGGCTTTACGCACATAGGCTTCTAAACTCATTCCCAAAACCAATTGATCCGGAGGCACATTGAATTTGCCTTTGATAAGACTTCCATCCCCCAAACGAATGGTCGCAAGGTCTTCACTGACTTCAACAAGTTCACCACGCAAGAGACTTGTTGATTCAATAAACTGAGATGCAAAGATCGTCTCCGGATTTTCATAGATTTCGCGCGGTGAACTGACTTGCTCTAAAACACCGTGGCTCATAATGCCGATACGATCTGACAGAGCTAAAGCTTCTTCTTGATCATGGGTCACACAAATAAACGTCAATCCAAGTTTTCGCTGTAAAGCCCGCAACTCTTTTTGCATGTGTTCACGCATTTTTTGATCCAAGGCGGATAAAGGCTCGTCCAACAAAAGGACGCGGGGTTCATTGACCAAGGCCCGAGCGACGGCCACACGCTGCGATTGCCCGCCCGACAAGGTCTCTGGTTTCCGATCACGAAATTCCGCCATATCAACCAGAGCTAATACCTCGGCCACCTTGGCTTCGATTTGGTCTTTAGAAATAGACTTCAGCTTAAGACCATAGGCAATGTTCTCTCCCACAGTAAGATGAGGAAACAAAGCATAGCGTTGAAAAACCATATTGAAGGGACGCTTTTGCGCCGGAAGATGGTCGACTCTTTGGCCATCTAAAAGAATCTGCCCTTGCGTTGCATTCTCAAGACCGGCAATGATCCTTAAAAGAGTGGTTTTCCCACAGCCGCTAGGGCCCAAGAGAGAGAAAAACTCGCCCTCACCAATAGAGAGGTTGATTCCCTTTAACGCCGTTTGACTGGAAAAACTTTTCCCGATATTCAGAAGTTCTAACATCAGCTTCACAATAAAAAGGAAATAAAAAAATGTCGAGAATATTGATGATCGGACTGGCTCTTTGTGGACTTCTCAGCGCCTGCACCAAAAAGACCGAGATCGCCTACGACACAAAAGAGGTCAATCTTTCCATTTGGGGGAACTACCTCTCCCCGGAACTTCAGGCCCAGTTTGAAAAAGAGACGGGCATTAAGATTAATATTTCCAACTATTCCTCAAATGAAGAGCTCTTAGCGAAGATCCAGATGGGTTCTTCGGGTATCGATGTTGCTGTTCCTTCAGATTACATGGTCGACGTCATGAGAAAAATGAACCTGCTGGAGCCTCTAAAGCCAGAGCTTCTTCCCAACAAAAACCTGGTCGCGGCAGAGTTCTTGAAACAAAACTTCGATCCCGAAAACCAGTTTTCTCTTCCCTACATTTGGACCACCGTAGGAATTGCGGTCAACCGCGAGCTTTATAAGGGCCCAATCAAAAGCTGGAAAGACCTTTTAGAGAACAAACAACTCAAAGGGAAGTTTGCACTTTTGGACGACGTTCGTGAAACAATGGGGGCTTCTTTAAAACTTCATGGTTTTAGTGTGAACACGACAAACACTGCAGAAATTCAAAAAGCCAAAGCCACTCTGCTTAATGCCAAAAAGGATATCAAAATGTTTTCTTCGGACACCATTGATATTCTGAACAATAAAGAAGTCGCCGCAGCTCAAGCTTACTCTTCCGATGCTTTGCAAGCGGCCGCCAAGTCACCGGGAAAAATCGAATACATCATTCCCGACGAAGGAGCGACCGTAGCCATCGACAATTTAGTTATTGTTAAAGGAGCAAAACATTCTGAGGCGGCTCATCAGCTTATTAACTTCCTCTTGAGTGAAGCTTCAGAATCTAACAAAGTAAAAACAATTTTAGGCGGACCTGTTCTTAAGAACACCCGCAGTCAACTGCCCAAAGAGCTGCAAAACAACCAGGCCCTTTTCCCCACAGAAGCCACTCTTAAAAAGCTTGAGCGCATTCACGATTTGGGTGAGCAAAACAAGCTTTATGAAGATGCTTGGACTGAAATTAAAACTCAGTAGTTTTTATTTTTTGGCGGGCTCCACAGCGACAGAGTCCGCCTTTTCTTCGATCTTCGTTTCCTCATATGTCTTTTCCGTTTTAAACTCCACATACAAACAAGCCGCACCAATTACGGTGAAGGCAGCACCCGCCCCCAAATAGAAGACGACACTTTTCCGATCTTGTTTGAAGAGATAATAACAGAGCCCAATCAGAATAAGGATTGGACCGACCACTGCTGTAGAAGCCAGCACCTGCCGAAGGGCAAATGCACCTAGCCCCGAATTCATAACCACCACCTACGTTCAATAATTTGGTTATTCTGTAGAACTCTTCGGCAGGACTTTGAGACAGCTTGATGGACACAAGGGACATTTGACAGTTGGCGGAAGGATTTAATGTTTCCAGCTCAACTTGGGAAAGAAAAGCTCGATTTTTTAAAAACGAGACAAATAGGCATCCGTTTTTGAGACGATCGTGAGATGATTCAGCCCTTCTATAAGCTGAATAGGAACACCGATGGAAGAAAAGATCTCCTGGTGGCGCGACGGAATATCCACTTCATCATTAGCTCCCATCACGATCGACAAGGAAGGCTTCAGAGTTTGCAAACGCTCCAGCAGATCTTCAGGGGCAGACACCGCTTCGAGATACTCTGCACTGTAGTGAAGCTTCTCCTGACCCGTGCGATAAGCTTCCGGCATATTCACACTAAAGCCACCTTCTGCATCCGGAGTGATCCATCCGCCAAAATCATTACTGAAGGCCTTCAACGATGCAGGCAAACGCGGCGCCAGAGCGACAAACTTCGTAAATTGCGAACGCATGTCAGAAACAGCGACTCGTAAAATGAAACCGCCTCCCATGGAATGCCCTGCTAAAGTCACGCGCGACACGGCTCTTTGCATTTTGATATGAATCAAAAGCTCTTCAAGATCGATTTCAAGTTGTGAAGGAGAAATTTTATCAGAGAGAGGAAGACTGACACCGTGACAACGTAAATCCGGAGTCACCACAGTCCCAATCCCGGCGCTGGCCAAAGCTGAAGCCAGCACACACATATAGCGACTGTCACTGCCAACACCATGGTAGAGGACAATCAAATCCTCGGACCACGCTGGATAAAGACGATAAGAAAGCAGGTCCCCTTGACGGGTGCGAAAAGATTCCTGCGGGGCTAGTTTCCCCAGAGGAATCTTAAAGCTTCGCAGGTCCAACTTCTTTTCGCTCATTACGCCATTTGTTCCTGTTGTTTTTTATGTTGGTAGTACTGGTAATCACCTTCATAGATGCGGATCTGATTTTTATCCACTTCAAACACACGCGTCGTCACTTCACGCAAGAAATGGCGATCATGGCTTACGATCATGACAGTACCTGGGAAGTTTTTAATCGCTTCCAAAAGAACTTCTCTGGATTTGATATCAAGATGGTTCGTCGGCTCATCCAGAATCAAAAGATTCACAGGCTGCGCAAGAATCGTCGCCAGAACCACGCGGGATTTTTCACCACCGGACAAGATTGAAATTTTCTTTTCAGCTTCTTCGCCGGAAAATTTGAAAGCCCCCAATAAACTTCTCACAAAACCCATACCGGCATTTGGAATGCGCGAATGAACCTCATCCAAGATTGTCGCCTTCGGATCAAGAACATCTAAAGAGTTCTGACTGAAGTAACCCACGTTAATGGAAGCTCCGAGAGACATTTTTCCGTCCGTAGGTTCCGCATGACCTGCAATAATTTTTAACAAAGTCGATTTACCGGCACCATTCACACCGACAACCGCGATACGATCCAAACGTTTCACAAGCGCATTGGCACCAGAGAAGACCAGTTTTTCTTTGCCATCATCACGCTTCCAGATTTTTGAAAGGCCTTCAAATTTCACAACCTCTTCTCCACCGCGCGGAGGAACCGGCCATTCAAATTTAATCTCAGCTTCTTCAGGTGGAATCTCAATACGATCAATTTTTTCAAGTTTCTTCACGCGCGATTGCACCTGCGCTGCGTGGGAAGCACGAGCCGCGAAGCGAGCAATAAATTCTTCTTCCTTCGCGAGCATGTCTTCTTGGCGTTTTGCCGCCGCGATCAATTGTTCTTTGCGAATATCACGTTCACGCTCATAGAAATCATAGTTTCCGCCGTAAACTGTGACAGTTTTATTGGCAATCTCGACAATTTTCCCCACCAAACGATTCATGAAATCGCGATCATGGCTTGTCATAAGAATTGCGCCTTGGAAATTTGAGAGCCACTCTTCAAGCCAAACGATAGATTCCACGTCCAAGTGATTCGTCGGCTCGTCCATTAGCAAAACTTCCGGATTCAGAACCAGGATTTTCGCCAAAGCAATACGCATCTTCCAACCGCCCGAAAAACTTTCAGTCGGACGATGATAGTCGTCAGGGCCAATACCAAGACCCGTTAGAATTTCTGCAGCACGAGATTCAAGATCGTAACCACCGAGACGCTCAAACTCGCCTTGCAGTTCCCCATAGACTTCCAAGATTTTTGTCATCTCGTCAGCATCAAGATCCGGGTCCGCAAGTTTCGCTTCGCACTCTTGCATACGCGCCTGCATTTCACCGATATTGCCGACGGAAGATTTCACCTCTTCAATCGCCGTGCGACCGCGCATGTCTTCAATATTTTGCGAGAAGTATCCAATCACCGTGCGATCGGATTTAGAAATAGTCCCGCCGTCAATACCCTCTTCACCCGTGATGATACGGAAGATCGTCGTTTTACCGGCACCGTTGGGCCCGACAAGTCCGATCTTTTCGCCGGCATTGATTTGAAAAGAGCCGTTGCGATAAAGAATTTTATTACCATGCTGCTTTGAGATATTTGATAAATGAATCATAGGACCTTTGTATATCCTGAATTTCAGTAAGTTGCGCGCAAAATTTTAAAATATTTTGCTTAGTTTCTATGCACCCCATCGAGTGTACACAAAAAATAGAAGTTTAGGGGATTTTAGAGCGGTCTCATATGGTCCTCGTGTTGCTTTGTTACCACGGCGGGGGTAGCAAATGAGCTCAACAACGAACCACACACACTCGAGAAACAATATATTCGCAGCGACGATCCTTTTCCTCTTAGTCCTGTCGACCGGCTGTGCAAAATCGGGGCAATTTCCAATCTCAAGCATTGATGATTCCAACCAAAGTTCTGGGGTTACAGATCCAGGCACAGACGATGGTAATACCGACAATGGAAGCACTGACAACGGCAACACAAACCCTCCACCAACAACAACTCCCACACCTGCTCCCGAACCAGAACCTTCTTACAAAATGGTTCCTTTGGCTTGGGAAAGCACAAAATATCCAGAGAGAACCCTGTGGTCTCAGCACTTGCAAAAAATCATCTTGAATGAGTGGAGCAGTCTTCTACCCGGAGCGAATGACATCACAAACTTTTGCCCTCGCTATAACTCCTTGGATAACAACGAACGCGCCAATGTGTGGGCGCAACTTTTTGTCGCCATTGCAAAATATGAGAGCGCCTACAGTCCCACTTCACGCATGCATGAAACAACCATGGGCACAGATCCTGTAACTCGACAGCCTGTTTACTCTGAAGGACTTTTGCAGTTGTCTTATCAGGATATTCAGTGGGCTCCGTGGTGCAAATTTGATTGGTCGAAAGATAAAAATTTAAGTGGTTCTGATCCGAGAAAAACTATTTTAGATCCGTATTTGAACCTGGACTGCGGTGTTGGCATCATGGCTAAACAAATTAAGAGCAAAGGCTCGATTGTTGTGAGTTCAGGTGTCTATTGGGCCGTTATCAAATCTGGTGGGCGCTATCAGCAAATAAGCAATATCCAGGGAATCGTAAGATCCCTCTCTTTGTGCAAATAGTACACTGTACCTAGAAAGCCAAGAAATAGAGAGCTTTTGGGCCCAAGATCGTTTATCTTGGGCCCTTCTTATATCTGAAAGGTCCCTCTATAATGACTCCACTTACTACTGTTGATAGTTTCGAAAGCTTTGGTCTTAGCGCTCCCCTTTTGGCAGCGATGCAAGACATGGGCTTCTCGACACCGACGCCCATCCAACGCCAAGCTTTACCGTTACTGCTCGCAGGAGCTCAAGACTTCATCGGTCTTGCTTCAACAGGCACAGGCAAAACTGCCGCCTTCGGTATTCCGCTTATTGAAAACATCGATGCGACAATCAAGGACACACAAGCCTTGGTTATGAGCCCGACTCGCGAACTTGCCCTTCAAGTTGCTGAGCAATTGACTTTGCTTGGTAAGAAAAAAGGCGTTCGTGTTGTCACAATCTATGGTGGCTCTAGCTACCGCACCCAAATGGACGGCATCAAAAGAGGCGCCCACATCATCGTGGCGACTCCAGGCCGTTTGGTCGACTTCCTTGATCAGAAAATCATCAAACTTCAAAAAGTAAAAACTGTGGTTCTTGATGAGGCCGACGAAATGCTTTCTATGGGCTTTAAAGAAGACATGGAAACAATCTTGAAAGCCACTCAGCCAGATGATTCTGATTCTTTGCGAGCGGCTTGCCGTACTTGGTTATTTTCTGCAACGATGAGCCCTGAAGTTCGTCGCTTGTCTTCTACTTACCTTGAGAATCCTGAAACTGTTCAGGTGAATAAAGTAGGTGCTGCTGACACCATCGAGCAAGTTTACTACACAGTTAAAAATTCTTATAAAACCGAAGTTATCGGTCGTTTGTTGCAAACTCTTCCTGAATTCTACGGCATCATCTTCTGCCAAACGAAAATGGAAGTGGCAGAACTTGCGGATGTATTAACTCAACGTGGTTTCCCAGCAGACTCTTTGCACGGAGATAAGAGCCAGCAAGAACGTGAGGCGACTTTGAAGAAATTCAAACAACGCCAAGTGAAAGTCATCGTAGCGACAGACGTTGCGGCTCGCGGTCTTGACATCAAAGATCTTACTCACGTGATCAACCACTCTCTTCCTTGGGATGCAGAGTCTTATGTTCACCGTATCGGCCGTACAGGTCGTAACGGTCAAAAAGGTGTTGCCATCACTTTGGTCAACCCTGAGCAATTGAATCTTCTTCGCCGTGTGATGATCACGACGAAAGCGGTTCTTACTAAAGGCGTTGTGCCTTCTGCTGACGAAGTTGCGGGTCTCAAAATCAAAGACGTTTTGGATCGCGTTGGTTCTATGGATGCGGAAGCTCCAGAATTGCAACTGGCTGGTGATTTGATTCAAGATCTTATCCAGGCTGGCGACATCAACTTCAAAGATCTTTCTAAAGAAGATTTGCTAGCTCGCTTTATCGCAGCCTACTTCCCGAACGTGTTCGTGAAGAAAGACCTTATGCTTGACTACATGGGTGACCGTATTCCTCGCGAATTGTTGCCTCGTGATCCTAATGACAACCGCTTCTCTCGTGGCCGCAATGATGGTCCTCGCCGTTCATATGATGGTGGTGGACGTCGTGGTGGTGACCGCGGCGGTTATCGTCGTTCTGATCGTAACGACCGTGGTGGTGAGACTTCTGAACGTCGCGAATACAGCGATCGTCCAGCGCCTCGTTTTGCAAGCCGTGACGACCGTCCTGCACGCAGCGAGGTGACAGGCTACCGTCCGCAAAGAAGCGCTAGCAACGACCGTCCAGAACGCAGTGAGCGCTCTGAGCGTGGCGAACGCAGCAGCGGTGCTGGTGAACGTCGTGAGCACAGCGGTATCAAACGTTTCCGTGGTCCAAAAAGACAGTATCGCGATTAAAAGATGCGACGTCTCATTTTGAGGCACACGCATTTTTGGCATCGACGTGTTCTAAAAATAAACAATGGGAAGGCATGAAAGCCTTCCCATTTTAATTTGAGACGGCACCATGATTGCTTTGCAATGAAGTGATTGGAGATACTGCCGATGAAACACTTATTGCTGACCTTTGCTCTTATTCTATCGGGCTCAACAGCTTATACAAAAGCGCACCAGTCTTCCCGCGTGCAAGGTGGAACATGTCTAGAATGTTCCAGCACTGCAAATCGCGCCACGGAACAACTTCGCAACCTGCGCAACACAGTGACGGCCACAGCCAGTGTCGAAGATATCTTTAATATTAATGAGAAAATGAACTTCGCAGATAAATGCGAAAGCTTCGCCGATGACGAAGGCCTGGGGCGCTGGGGTACAACAATCGTCAATGAATTGCACCGCGAACGCTATGAAGAACTCTATGAAGGCACATCGGATCTCACGGCCGTCTGCCCTGGTTTTAAAACTTTGAATGACAATGGAAAAGAATTGGTTTGGGTCATGGTTATCAATGCCATGGTTCACTTGGAAAGTTCATGTAAGAAAAATGAAACCGCACAAGGTCCGAACGGAACTCTGATCGGCCTTATGCAACTTCACAAAGGCAAAGAAGGCCGCTACTCTCAAGGCTGCCGCAATGGTGATGGCAATTCTCCGGATACAACATTCCGCTGTGGTCTTGCGATGCTGAATAAACAATTGAAAAATGACGACGCGCTTTTTAGCCGCAAATCTTATTGGGATGTTTTACGCCCGCAAGCCCGATCACAAAAGTATAAAAAAGTGCAGGCAGCAGTTAGAAAACTTTCGTTCTGCAAATAGTTTTGCCTTCAGACATAGACTGCTCGAGTTTCTAGTTGAATGACAACAGAGCAGTCTTGAGATCATCCGCAACTTCCAGTCCTCGGACAACTCCCATACGCACCAGCTTTTCACGCAAACTTTCTTTTATGCAAAGACGCAGATCCGCAGGTTTAGAGCGAATCTCCCTCTGTATTTGCGCAATCAGCGGAATGGCATCCATGCTGATGGCCTCGACATCTTGGAAAAACAACACCACTCGACTGACTTCTTTCTTACCCAGCAGCTCTTGGCGGCACGCTTCCAGAGAAGGCAGCACGTGACTTGTAATTTCTCCTGTCAAAGACACGACAAGCATATTGTTTTTTTGATTAAAACTATACGTAAACGACTTCTGCTCTTCCAACGTACAACTCCTAGAAATCGAATATTTAATTTTCTTTAGTTTAACAATAGTCGCCCATTCATTAAAGATTTCTCATCCAAGCATCCCAAGCTGAAACAAAGTCTCGATTCAATGTTAGAATTCCTCGAAGAAAAGAGGTTTCACATGCGCACTCGTCCCGTTTATATTTCCGGCGGCATTCGTACTCCCTTCGTAAAATCCATGACGACATATAAAGACGTCACCTCGGCGGATTTGATGATTTCTACTCTGAAAACTCTGGTGCAAAGATATAAATTAGAAGGACAGATCTTGGGTGACGTCGGATGTGGAGCCGTGATGCAAAGTTCTGCGGATTGGAACTTCACACGGGAATGTGTTTTAAGCTCCGGACTTCATCCGCACACTCCGGGGTACAATGTCCAACGGGCTTGCGGCACAAGCTTGGAATTGAGTTCGCAGATGGCTCTGAAGATCGCGGCTCACCAAATGGATATTGCCATCGCAGGAGGTGTGGATACCAACAGCGATCTTCCCATCATGGTATCAAAAAGTCTTTCGCATAAACTGATGGACCTGAATGCCGCCAAAGATGGTTTGGATAAAGCCAAAATTTTGGCGACACTTCGTCCTTCGGATTTAAAACCCCAACTTCCCGCCGTGGTAGAGCCTCGCACAAAAATGTCGATGGGGGAACACACCGAAAAAATGGTGCAAGAGTGGAAAATTTCTCGCGAAGCCCAAGATGAGCTGGCGTTGATCAGTCATCAAAACGCAACACGCGCTTATGAAAACGGTTTTTATAAAGATTTGGTTTTTGAATATCACGGACTCGATCGTGACGGCATCATTCGCCCTGACACCTCCATGGAAAAGTTAGCAAAATTAAAACCCGCATTTGAAAAATCGGATAAAGGAACTTTGACGGCTGGAAACTCAAGTCCTCTGACGGATGGAGCTTCCGCTGTGATTATCACCAGTGAAGAAGCCGCCACGGAGTACAACCTCCCCTTGTGGGCGCGCTTCATTGATTGCCAGGTTTCTGCTGTGAACTATGTTGCTGGCGAGGGACTTTTGATGGCACCAACAATTGCTGTGAGTGAACTTCTTAAGCGCAATAATTTAAGCTTTGATGATTTTGATTTTTTCGAAATTCATGAAGCTTTTGCCGGACAGGTTTTGTGCACTTTGAAGGCCTGGGAATCTGACGAGTATTGTAAAAAAGTGCTCGGTCGCACAGAGGCCATGGGCCCCCTTGATCGCAGTAAAATGAATATCAATGGAGGCAGCGTGGCACTCGGACACCCCTTTGGCGCGACGGGAGCCCGTATGGTGGCGAGTTTAGGCAAAATGTTATACCAGAGAGGCGGTCGCGGGCGGGGTTTAATCTCTATTTGCACTGCGGGCGGCATGGGTGTGGCTGCTATTTTGGAGTCCGTATAAAGACCCGTTTGACAAGCGTCTCCCCTCCTATATAACTCTATGGGTCACTTATATGAGGGGAGAAACTTTATGAGATTTCTAGCACTGATTTTCACTGCCTTCTTAGTTACGGCAACAGCTTTCGCAGCTCCCAAACAACAGGGCCCGGTTGTCATCAATCCAAAGTCTTTGCGCACTTTGCTTCTTTCTAGAAATATCGACATCGCCATTGCCCTGAACGAAGTTCAACAAGCCAAGGCCCAAGTTGCTCAAGCTCGTGGAAATCTTCTTCCTTCCGTCAATTTGGGTGCAGTGATCTCAAGTGGTCCAAGCTTCATGCTCACGTCGGTCTCATTCCTTTTGCCTTTCTTGATGCCAAGCAACTGGATGGATTTAAAAGAAAGTACTCACCTTCTTAAAGCTCAAGGCACTTCCTACTATTTGGCGCAGCTGAATGGGTTTGCTTCTGCTTACTCTGTGTATTTGACGGTTGTGGGCGACATGCAACTTCGTGATGCCCTTCAAAAACAATACGAAAACTTTAAAGCGATTGAAGAACAACTTCGCCTTCCTGCAGAAGTGGGTATCATCCGTAAAGAAGATTACTTGCAAGCTCAAGCGCAAGCCCAATTGGCCTTAGTACAAGTTTCTCAAGTCGATGAGCTTCTAAAAAGAGAAAAAGCTTCCGTGCGCCAGATGTTGGGTCTTGAATTAAAACAAGAGATCGTCTTTGAACCAGTTCACGTCGCGGCCTCTTCTGCAGAAAGCATGAGTCCACAAGCCCTTCTTGATAAAGTTCACGAAAGCTCTCCAGAAACAGCCCAGATGAACTCTATGATCACGGCGGCTCAATATGCAAAATGGAGCAAGGCTTTCAGTTTCCTTTCGGGAAGCTCTTTGGGTATGAATCGTCCTTCTTCAGGGGGTTCATTTAGCTCTGTCACGCAAAACGGTTCTGTGAACTTGGGTTTCGGCTACTTCCCCGCTTTGCAACTGAGCAACCTCAACATTGAACAATTGAAGCTTCGTAAAAAAGAGCTTCGCTTGGATCAAGCTCAATTGATCGAAACGACTTTGGGTGCCTTAGAAGAAGCGCAAAGACAGTACACGGCTGCCGCGCAAGCTGAAGACAACATGAGACAAGTCTACAATGCAGAACAGATGAGATACCAAGTCGGCATCACCGATATTCTTCACGTTCTTGAGGCCGGAAATTCTTTGACGAACGCCGTGGTTAACAAAGTAAAAGCCGCAACAGCTTTGGACACTCTTCGTATCAGCCTTCACCGTATCATGATATCGGATCAGTTCTCTGGTATTGAGACTTGCGAAATTGAACGCCGCAGCTCTGGCGGCATTCGCGGTAAGTTGGGACGCATCTTTAATCCCGACAAAGACAAGGTCACATTAGACCAAGTTTGCGGAAACTAGGTGGCCGTCAGGCCGCTTACTGAACTCCGGAGCTACCTTCATGGACCGGAGGTCTTTTCCCGTGGCCACCTCTGCCAAATTTCGGTGGTTCAAAACCTTTTTCTTTAAGACAAGCATCAAGTTTATCACGAGTCTCTTCATCCAAGGCTTGAGGACGCTGCCCCGGTTCTGGTTGCGGCAGGTCTAGCTCTTCACGACAGGCTTCAAAAGCCGCCCGATGTTCGGCTTGAGATTTATTACGAAAGCCCTCTTCATTTTGGGCATAGCCCGGGGATGCCATTGCTAATATCACCGTTGTAAGAACATAAAGTTGAAGGTCAGCGATCTTTTGTTTTTTGAGGATCATAGATCCCTCCTTTGTTGTCTTTAAGACTAAAGAGGGATTATGGAGTCAGAGTGGAAAGTTCTCAGAACTGAACATCTAAAAGTTCGACAATAAAGCCTCCTTTGTGGTTCGACTTTTCTTCGTGCATAATTGTGAAAGACATTATTTGCGGGGGACACTCTCATGAGATGGGCACTGGGAATTATTGCATTGATGACGATCGCCGGTTGTACGACAGCACCAAAGAAAGAAACAACAGTCTACACACCCTCCCCAGTGGAACCGACACCTCAAGCGGAAACTTCTTCAGCCATCGACTATTATGCGCTTCAAAATCATTTACAAATGGATCGTCAACGCGAGTCCTTAGGATTTTCGGAAAAATCATTTAACACTTGTGATGCGGGATATGGATATTCGCGCTCACAAAACTGCCATAAGGAACATTTTGTCGTGATTCACTTCCGTCTTTTATGTCGAGACTCTGAAGGAACCATTTCAACCGTATTGACCGAAGACGACGTTCGTCCTTTAGACCGCCGCACAGTAAAGTGGACCTTAAAGGGAACACAAGGAACCGTGCAAACGGATGGACAAGGTTATGGACAAATTGTAACTGCCGCCAATATTTCACAAAAATCCCAACGCATTAAACTAGCGGTGGGGTCTGAGTTTCTCTATATGCGAGCAAATGAAATTCAGAAAGTTATTACGCCTCAACCATGGTGTGATCAATATTAAAATTATTGCAGCAATTTGAGCTGTCTTTCTTTTTCCTGCATTGACGACTCTAGCGTCTGGATTTGTCGCGTCTGTGTTTCAAATTCTTTCTGCAATTGATTTATCTGAGAACGCAAAGAAATCTGACTTGTTCGAGCTTGGTACTGCACTCCTTGCAAGCGATTGATCTCCATTCTTAAGGAGGCGATTTCATCTTGCATATCCGTACGACTATTTGCCAAATCCGCCAGAGCTTGTTCTTTTTCACTCTGTAAGTTTCGCGTATTTTCTAAAACCTGGGCCGCCAGAGCCAGACGCTGATCGCGCATGCCTTGAAGTTGCTGATTCTGGGTTTGCAGGCGCAATTCCAACTCCACCAAACGGGCTTCGCGATCATTGATATAAAATAAATTTCCCTGCCAATAGACGATCTCTTCCCGCGTTTGGCGAATCAAATCCTCTTGAATTCGAATATTTTCATCAATTTGATCCCGGGCTAATTGTGCGGCACTGCTTTGCTCCCGCAGAGCCTCCGCCGCTCGACGATTGATATCTTGTTCGGCGTATTGGAAATTTCCAAGCTCTTCAAGAAAGCTCTGAACCTCGGACGTGTATCCTGAAATTTGCGAAGAGATGGCCGTAGTTCCTGGCTGCACGCTTTGTTGCACTCTCAGCTCTTCCAACATCTGTTTTTGAGAATCCAAACGCTGTCTTTCTTGATTAATCTGCCGCTGGAGATTTTGAATTTCTGACTGAAGCTGATTTTTAACGGCGGTATTTGGAGCGGGATTCGGCGAAGGAACGGAAGCCACTCTTCGCGAAGGTTGAGTGGCTTGTTCTAAAATAACTTCTTGAGTGCTCTTCAGACTTTTATTGACAAAAAAGATCCAGACGGACACCCCGACAATAAAAGCAATTACGATAAGAAAGAGATTCTTTCTGGTCATGCACTCCTAGAACATCGTATTTGTATTCGCCGATTTCTCTGGAACCTCTTGAATCACATCCCAGTGCTCAACGATTTTGCCGTTTTCAACTCGAAAGATATCGACAATGGCGCGGCCGCGATCTTTTTCATTTTCTTTAGACAAGAGATGCAACACGACGAGATCCCCGTCGCCCAAAACTCGCTTGATTTCTACGTGAGCTTTTGGATTTTCTTTAAAATGTTTTTCAAAATAGGAATAAAAAGCTTCAGACCCATTGGGCACATGAGGATTGTGTTGAATGTATTTAGAGCCGATATACTTTTTAGCGGCTTCGGTAGGCTTATGCTGATTGAAAGCCATTTCGTAAAATTCACGAACCAATTTTTTATTCGCTTCGATATCCGCTGGCTTTCCCGCCGCCGATAAAGACATAGAAAATACGCAACATGCTGCAATTAAGATCATTTTTCTCATAAGATGCTCCCTCTTAGACAATAGGATCAAACACCCAGAGCCTAAGAACAAGCTGCTATTACACAAACTGAGGCCTTTTCGCCTCCCCGAGCTCTAGGATTATGAAAAAAGTGCTCAAGAAAGGGGCTTAAAAAGAGCTTTCGCTCCCCCGTATCCACAGGACCTGGCAATTCATTGATATTTGCCCTGATTCAGAGTATTTAGAGCTCTCATATCGGGGTACCATGATCAGCACTTCTAATGTCAGCTTAAGATTCGGTGGAAAAAAACTTTTCGACGAAGTGAATGTTAAATTCACTCCAGGCAACTGCTATGGCTTGATCGGAGCCAACGGAGCCGGAAAAACCACCTTCCTCAAAATTCTTTCTAAAGAAATCGAACCCAACACGGGCGAGGTTGTCATTCCTTCAAACTTGCGTTTGTCGGTTTTAAAGCAAGACCACTATGCTTATGACAACGTTCCTGTTCTGAAAACAGTTCTTATGGGGAACGAACGTCTGTTTAAAGTCATGGAAGAAAAAGATCTGCTTTATGCAAAACCTGACTTTTCAGAAGCCGATGGTGTTCGTGCCTCTGAACTTGAAACGGAGTTTGCAGAACTCAATGGCTGGGAAGCAGAATCCGAAGCCGGAGTAATGCTTGCAGGTCTTGGCATTAGCGATGCCCTTCACACAAAACTGATGAAGGAATTGGATCCAGGCGACAAAGTCAAAGTCTTGCTTGCTCAAGCCCTTTTTGGTCAACCGGACATTCTTCTTCTGGATGAGCCGACGAATCACTTGGATATTTACGCGATCCAATGGCTCGAAGAGTTTCTTTTTAACTTTGAAAACACCGTGATCGTAGTGTCGCATGATCGTCACTTCTTAAACAAAGTCTGCACACATATGGCTGACATTGACTACAGCAAAGTGACTATCTATTCCGGCAACTACGAGTTCTGGCGCCAGGCGACTGAATTAAGCCAAAGACTCCGTTCAGATCAAAATAAAAAGAATGCAGAAAAAGCGGAAGAGCTTAAAAGCTTTATCCAACGCTTTAGTGCTAATGCCTCTAAATCTCGTCAGGCTTCTTCTCGTCAAAAACAATTGGAGAAGTTGGATTTGAGCGACATGCCTGTTTCTTCACGTCGTCAACCTTTTGTCGGCTTTGATCCGAAACGCGAAGCCGGGAACGATCTTTTGACGGTGAGCGGACTTACGAAGTCCATCAATGGCGAAGTTCTTTTGAATAACGTCAGCTTCACTATTAAAAAAGGCGACAAGGTCGTTCTCTTGGGTCGTAACGACGTTGCCAAAACAGTCTTGCTCGATATCTTGGCCGGTGAAATAGAACCAGACTCTGGAACCTTCGCTTGGGGTGTCACGACAACACGCAGTTACTTCCCGACTGACAATTCAAAATACTTTGATACGGAAGCCAACTCTCTGGTGGATTGGTTGCGCGAATACTCCGAGGACAAGGATGAATCTTTCTTGCGCGGATTTCTTGGAAAAATGCTTTTTAGCGGTGACGATGCTCTTAAAAAACCACGCGTTCTTTCCGGGGGCGAAAAAGTTCGCTGCATGCTTTCTAAAATGATGCTTTCTGGAGCCAACGTTCTTTTGCTCGATGGTCCAACGGCGCACTTGGATTTAGAAAGTATCTCGGCTGTGAATGAAGGCGTAAAACGTTTTAAAGGCACAGTGCTTTTCACATGTCACGACCATGAGTTCGTACAAACTGTTGCCAACCGTATTATCGTCATCGACGGCACTGTCGTTGAAGACGTGAACACCACTTACGACGAATACATCGAGTCAAAGAAGCCACAATGATTGAAATTGGAAGACTGAATAAATTAAAAGTTCTTAAGCATGTCGACTTCGGCGTCTTTCTTGACGGCGAAGTCGATGGCGAGATCTTATTGCCACTTCGCTACATGCCTGAGAATTGCGAAGTCGGCGACACTGTTGAAGTCTTCGTGATGTTTGACTCGGAAGATCGTCTGATGGCAACAACAGAAACTCCCAAAGCCATGGTGGGAGACTTTGCTCTTCTTAAAGTCGTCGCCGTGGAATCCGTAGGAGCCTTCTTAGATTGGGGTTTGGCAAAAGATTTGTTCTTACCATATGCAGAACAAATCCATACTCCCCGTGTTGGACAAGATATCATCGTTTATATCTACACGGATAAAAGTGATCGCATTTCCGCGTCCATGAGACTCGATCGCTATGTTGAAAAAACAGCGACCGATTATAAAGAAGGTCAACCCGTTCAATTATTGATCGCTGGTAAGACCGATCTTGGTTACAAAGCCCTTGTCGACAATAAGTACTGGGGCGTGATCTACGAAAACGAAGTCTTTCAACCTCTTAAGTATGGACAGCGCACTCAAGGCTTCATCAAAAAATTACGTCCTGATGGAAAAATTGATTTAATTCTTCAGAAAACAGACAAGGTGGGCCATGAAGCGGCTGAAGACATTGCGCCTTTAATCATGGACATGCTTCAGAAAAAAGGCGGATATCTTGCCATCAACGACAAGACTCCGGCTGACACGATTTACAATTTATTCGGTGTCAGTAAAAAGAAATATAAAATCGCCTTGGGCGGACTCTACAAAAAACGCCTGATCACTGTCGATGACGACGGAATTCGTTTAGCGAATAAAAATTCATAGAGGACCTTCATGGAAAACATTAATAGCGAAAAACCTCTCAATGCCTTCCTTGTTGGTATCCAATTACCCCGCGTTTCTGATCAGGAAATGAAAGCCTCTCTGGCAGAGCTGGCTCGTCTTGTTACGACGTTGGGTTACAACGTTATCGGCGAAACTTCTCAACGTCGCCAATCAGAGCGTCGTGCGACTGTCTTTGGTGACGGAAAACTTAAAGACATCGCGGCTTGGACCGGGGGACCTGGAGTTGTGGGTCCTACGTTTGTTAAGAAAAAACACAAGGCCGCTTTAAAGTTTAAAAAGAAAGACGAAGAAGAGGATGACGATCTTAACTTCGATGATTTGGATGCGGACTTAGATTATTCAACAGAGGCGGAAGATCCGTCAGAAATTGAAGACACGGCTCCACAAAAGGAACTTGCCCAAGTCGTGGTTGTGGACTGCGAATTGTCTCCTTCTCAAATCAGAAATCTTGAAAGCGCCACGGGCGCCCAGGTTTTAGATCGTACTGGCGTGATCATCGAAATCTTCAGCCGTCATGCGCGCACTCGTGCGGCTCGCCTGCAGGTTGAAATTGCCAAGCTTACTTATGTGGCTCCCCGTCTTCGTGAAATCAGTGGCGGAGAAGACCGTCAAGGCGGCGGTATCGGCGGAAAAGGTGCCGGGGAATCTAGTGTTGAACTAGATCGTCGTAAAATTCGTGATCGCATCAAGGAATTGAAACAAGAATTCTCGTCCATCGCGCAAGAACATGATGTGCGTCGTGCCCGTCGTGGTCAGGAAATCACGGTGGCTTTGGTCGGTTACACCAATGCCGGAAAATCTTCTTTAATGAGAGCTTTGACTGGCAGTGATGTTTTAGTCGCTGATAAACTTTTTGCGACTTTAGACACGACAGTGCGTGTTCTTTATCCGGAATCAAAACCAAAAATCTTGGTATCGGATACCGTTGGATTTATTAAAAAACTTCCTCATGACCTGGTGGCTTCTTTTAAATCCACTTTAGATGAAGCTTTGAACGCCTCGTTATTGCTCTATGTTGTTGACTCCGCGGACCCCACATTCCGTTCTCAACTCGAAGTGACCCGCTCTGTTTTGGCTGAAGTCGGTGCAGGTGAAATCGAAAGCCTGATGATTCTTAACAAGGTTGATAAACTCAGCCCTGAGGAATTAACTGCGCTAAAATCTGAATTCCCGAATGCTTACTTTATGTCTTCTTTGAATGCGGATGACGTTGCAGCCCTTCGCTTGCACCTCATCAAACATTTTGAAACGGCCATGGTGGATCAAGATGTTTTTATTCCTTACGACGTTCAGGGCGCTATTGGTGAAATCCGCGCAAAACTCCGCGTCTTGTCTGAGTCCTATGACGAAAGAGGTGTGACACTAAAGGTACGTGCCCACTCTGACGATATCGGAAGAATTAAAACCCGCTTTGGGATTTAAAAATGAAACAAAATGATTTTTTCTCCCTTTCACTTTCTAAAGAGTTGCTCGCCGTCGCCCAGGATTTGGGTTTTGAGAAACTCACGCCCATTCAGGCGGAAAGTTTACCGCACCTCTTGGCGGGGAAAGATCTTATTGGCCAGTCTAAAACAGGCAGCGGTAAAACCGCCGCTTTTGCGTTACCCATCCTAGAAAAAATCAAAGTGAGCGAGCGCCAACTTCAAGCGCTGATCCTCTGTCCTACTCGTGAACTTGCCACGCAAGTTGTTGGCGAAATCAGAAAATTGGGACGTGCGCACCAAGGCTTGCAAGTTCTTTCTTTGGTTGGCGGACAACCGGGACGTGAACAAGCTGAAGCTTTAGCAAATGGTGTTCATATTGCCGTAGGAACTCCAGGACGTGTTTTGGATCTTATCACCAGACGTCGTATTGATTTAGATGGCATTGCAACTTTGGTTTTAGATGAAGCCGACAAAATGTTGGATATGGGTTTTGAAGAAGAAATGAACGCGATCGTTCGTGAGCTTCCTCAGAAGCGTCAAACAGTGTTGTTTTCGGCCACCTTCCCGGCATCAATTCAAGCTATCAGCAAAAGATATCAAAAGAATCCTGTTCAGGTGACGATCTCTGAAGACGAAGCCAGTTCCATTGAACAATATGTTTATGACTCTGAGAATGAACATAAGGTTGGAACCTTGATGCGCATTCTCCAGCAACATCCTGCAAACTCGACGGTGGTGTTTTTTAATACCAAAGCTTCTGTTAAAGAAGTTTCTGATCTTCTGACGGAACAAAATGTTCCCTGCGGTTCTTTACATGGAGATCTTGAGCAGCGCGAACGCGATACGGTGATGACAATGTTCCGCAACGGCAGTTATCGCATTCTTCTCGCGACAGATGTCGCGGCTCGTGGACTTGACATTAAGAACCTGGAACTTGTCGTTAACTTTGATCTGCCTTCACAACCTGAAGTGTACATTCACCGCATTGGGCGTACCGGTCGCGCTGGAGAAAAAGGTGTTGCCGTTACAATCGCTCACCCCCGCG
This sequence comes from Bdellovibrio sp. HCB-110, assembly GCF_047323225.1. GTDB lineage: Bacteria > Bdellovibrionota > Bdellovibrionia > Bdellovibrionales > Bdellovibrionaceae > Bdellovibrio. Next base: position 1,467,175 of record NZ_CP178750.1, on the reverse strand, counting down.
ACAGCCTCAAACTTTTGGAGATTGAAACAGCAACGGGTTCTAAATTCAAACGCCAAGCGCTGGGGTTTAAGAATCAACACGGGCTTGGGAAAAGCTTGAAAGAAGCTCCCATGCAAACTCTGTCTATTTCTGGAGGACGAAAAGATAAATTGCGTCCCGGTGATATTCTTGGAGCCTTAACTGGTGAGGCTGGGGGCCTGAAAGCCGAAGACGTCGGCAAAATTGAGATTCACGATAAGTATTCTTACGTCGCTATCTCCGCCCCCATGGCAAAGACCGCCTTTGAACGCCTGCGTGCAGGACGTATCAAAGGTCAGAAATTTCAAATCAAAATTATTTAAGTCCTAAAAGAAGATCGAAGTCTTCTTTTGTCAGTGCTCCGCTACCTGGACCGATATCGGTTTCACTTTCTGGAGTCGCAAAAAGGGATTGGAACTTTTTGTCTTTGCGGTTTTTAAGAAGCTCAATCTTTTCTTCCAAAGACTCGTGCATAATATATCTAAAAACTTGTACAGCTTTGCTTTGTCCCAAACGATGAGCTCGGTCTGTCGCTTGATTTTCTACAGACGGATTCCACCACGGCTCCAAATGGAAAACGTAACTGGCCTTCGTCAAATTCAAACCGACCCCACCCGTTTTAAGAGTCATCACTAAGACGGCACCGCCTTGGGTGTTATTAAAGTCCGCCAATAACTTTTGTCTTTGTTTCGTCGGAATTCCTCCATGCAAAACAAAAACAGGGATGCCGGCTTTACGTAAAAGGTCCGCTGTATGCTCGAGAGTTTGCAAGAACTGAGTGAAGACCAGGGCACTTTCCCCGGATTCAACAATCTCTTGCAATGAGTCCATCAAAGCTTCTAACTTTGGTGGAATTCTATCGTAACGGACATTCGGTAAAGCCGCAGGATCAGAACAAGCCTGACGAAGTCGCAGTAAGGCCGTCAACATCTGCAATTGTACGCTCGCGTCCCCTTGAGTGAGCAAACTCTCTTGTACTTTCTGATTGTATGAAAGAGCGATGTCGCGATAGATCTCCATTTGACGCTCTTCAAAGGCAATACTGACTTTGGTTTCTTGTTTTTCAGGAAGCTGATCTAAAATTTCTTTTTTCGTACGACGAAGCATCAAAGGTCGGATCTTCAATTTCAGATCTTCGATTTCTTCACGAGTCACCATTTCGGTATTCACAAACTGACGACGGAAGTCTTCGATTTTTCCAAGACTTCCCGGCACTAAAAGGTCAACAAGGGAGTAAAACTCTCCGTAATGATTTTCCATCGGAGTTCCCGTAAGGCAGATCTTAAAGCGCGCCGTCAACGCACGAGCAGAGCTTGTTCGTTTGGTCGTGATATTTTTTAAGTTCTGAGCTTCATCAAAGATCAAAACTTTCCATTTATACTGATTTAAAAAGTTCTCATGCTCCATCAAAAGACCGTAAGTGGTCAGCACCACGACATCTTCTTTGGATTCAAGCTTCTTTCCAACCTTCATCATATCTTTACTTGAAAAGACCGTGAGAGGAATACCCGGCGTAAACTTTTCGACTTCACTTTGCCAGTTAAAGATCAAAGAGGATGGAACTACGACGAGCACTTGGCCCAGTTCTCCTTTTTGACGGAGGTCTTCTAAGAACGTCAAAGTTTGCAGTGTCTTACCCAACCCCATATCATCTGCGAGCAAGGCCCCCAGCTTCAAATTGTAGAGATCTTGAAGCCATTGAACTCCTAAAGTTTGGTAAGGCTTCAGATCCGCTTTCACAGTTTTTGGAATAGAGATCTCTCGAGTCTGCGAACCCATCTGATCGTAGAATTCACAAAGTCGCTTCCACTCTTCATCGCCACGAATGCCCACGCCGGAAGCTCGTAATGCCAAAAGTTCAAGAACTTGATGACGAGGCAAGTGATAGACCTTTTCACCACTGCTCTTCTTGCTAGTTTCGTTCTTTCCTCGCTGTAGCTTCTGCCAGAAGTTTTCCAAACGTCTTAAAGAAGGCATTTGTTTGCGAGGAACCAAATAAAGGCGCCCGTCATACTCGATCACGCCACCGCTGCCAAAACTTCCCATGCTTTGCGGGTCAATTTCCTGGCCACGTAAAAAGAACTTCGGATTGAGTTCAAACCAGTTTAAATCTCTCTGCTCTTCATCACTTTGCAGGATGAAGTCGACTCGGAACTCGTCCTCGGCCAACTCTTGCAAAGGCTGATCATTAAAATACAAAATGAATCCATGAGGAATCAAGGCTTGCATCGCTTCCAATGTCTCATGGATCTGTGAACCCTCTTTTTTGACTCTAGGAAGATGAAAGCGTCCCTCTGTCAAATAAGGATCTTTTTCGAAATCTCCAGTCCAAATTTTTGACAGGAAAGATGTACGGGATTTTTTAAATGCTTCTCCACCACTGGTTAAAGCCATGCGTTTAAGAATTTCATAAAGCAGATGAAATTCCCGCTCAACAACGCCCTCTAAAATCACTTCGCCTTGTTCAGAGTAAAACGACTCACTGGCTTTAAGAGATTTCAAAGTTTTAGAAACGAAGTCTTCAAAATGATTTAAGACAGATTGAGAACAAAGCTCCGTCAAAGTTTGCTCACGGGCAAGCACCACTCCTGAGCCGCTGATTAAAAGAGCTTGGATATTCTGATGTAAAGAAGAAAATATTCTGTCTTGTTCTGGAGTGGACCCATCCGTCAAAGTTCCTTCAAAATGGAAAGAAAGAACTTCCATAAAAAGGTACTGCAAAACACCCAGATGCTTTAGAAGTTTCAAATCCCAATCGCGTTTTCGGCGCGCCCGTGTCGCTACATCTTTCGCGTCGGCATTCATTAAAGACGGAAGGCCTTCTGACAGGGTCTTTAAATATAAAATAGACCGCGGCGTCCATCCCTTGCGAGAAAGATTCTTCTGTCCCATCACTCGAGCGTCGTGTTGAATATAGAAAGAACCCGATTCATCCAAATGAATCTCGGTCTGACTTTGTGAAGGGCTCAAAGTTCTGGATTCGCCAATAAGGCGGACTGGGATAGTGCGCGTACGCAAGTATTTTAAAACAGTTTTTACTTCAAGTTCACCTTCAACATTGATGGTCGGACGCTCGGCCACGGATAAATGAAAATCGGCATAACGATCCGAAATACCCGTCAATACTTCACGAATCTGATTCCACTCATGAAGCCAAGGATGCACCAGAAGCATGCCCTCTTTGGGATCAACAGCAAAGGTTTCAAAATAAGAGAACGGATTTTTATGGGCACTCATCAACTTGAATTCAGCTTCAAGCTGTTGCTTTTCGATAAACTCCACACGCCAGTTCAATTCAACACCGGGATCGAACTCAATATAATGAATCGGAAGCCCCATGCGTGGATGGTTCTTAGACTGCAAGAACATCTTAAGCTGTCCTTGGTTCACCTTCGTCGCAACCTGACTTAAGAGCACTTGAATGATCTCTTCCAACTCTCGCAAGTTCTGACTCAAAAACAAATGTTCTTTTTGCTGTGTCAACGGCCATTGTGAAAAGGCAGATGTTTGCGTACGCGCCTGAGGTAAAAGTTCTTTCGGCACGGCTCTTTGCAGAGGGTGGCGCAGAATATCCTTGGCGGACACTTGAGTTCCATCAGTGAAGTTGTAGCGCAAAAGTCCGGTAAGACGGTTTTGTTCATTCACTTCATTAAGATAAAATCCTGAATAGGCCGTGACCTTCTTACGGAAAATCTCGGGCATATTCCACAATAGTGGCGAAGGCACTTCCAAATCCTTCGTCATCTCTTGCATTTTGTATTTATCTAAATCCGTGGTCAGCAAAGTGCCCAGAGAGTCTGAGGTCATCAAAGGATGATCCTCTAAGAAAAGACTGACTGATTCTAATTTGGTGCTTTGTGAAAAACCAAAACGGGCTTGCGAAGCTCGGGCCTGACTGGTGTGCAGGGGTTCTTGTAAATCTTTTGTGAGCTTCAGAAGTTTGCGATTGATGATGCCCTCTTCGTCCGCTGTTAGCGCCTGCCACAAAATAACAAAGGATGCCCACTGGTGCTCGCAAGTTTTTAGAGACTCCATCGAAGTCTTGCAAACGTCACAATGAAACTCCAGATCCGCGCCCGGATTGATTTCATTGATCTTAACCACAAATCCTTTTTTTGTATTCTGTTCAGCAAAAAAGAGTTGAAGCTGCAAAGCTCCCTGCGGAGTCGTTTGCATCTCATGGCCTTCAAAGACGCTGTCCTCAAGAAAGCTTAAGCCCTCTTCATAAGTGCCAAGCTCCCCCAAAGGGACTTTTTCACTAGGGGCACGAAGTTGCGATATATTTTGTAGGCTCAAGGGGCTTAAAAACACTCTTTTTATCCTTACTTACCCAGAAAAAGGGCATCACATAGAATCGCCCAGATAAGCTAAAAAGTCACGAGGCAAGAGTGTTTTATTTGAGAATTCCCCTCCCAACCAAGGTTTTCTCAAGTTTGGCGTTATAGAGGTTTAACAAAGACTCTTTCACCTCATTTCCCTCTAGGATTCCTAAGGCATGTGCGATAGCCTGCAGGGTTGCCATTCCTTCAGGGGTGTTTTCCGCTCGCATATGAAGCTTGGCTGTGTTCGGAGTTTTAATCATAACACGAGGAACGTCCTTCAACTCGTGATGACGATAATGCACCTTGCTGGCCTGGCGCCAATTACCATCAGGCACGATCAATTGAACAGGACGCGGATCTTGTTGTACCAACTTTTCATTAAGCTCCAGGGCGCCTTCCGATGGGTAAAATAGCAGAGTTCGATATTCAGGAGTTAATAAATCACTTAAATCTAAGGCCTCGCGGGAATCACCACGAACGCGCATCTCACTATTGACCAAAGCCTTAATCGCAAGTCTTCCCGTATTCGTCGTCCGTTTAAGTTCTTTGGCGTGAATAACCAAACAAATGCGGGTCCTTGTGTTCGCTGTCGGAATGCGCTCACAAATGCAAAGGTTACGATTGAGAAAACAAGTCGGACAGGGGTCTTTGGTTTTTCTTTTTCTCTCTGCCATCATATTGAAATTCCTTGGTTTACCATCCCTGCTGTCAAAAGATTTGGCAAGCATGAAAATTTGTACCTACTAAAAAACTAACAGAGGCAAGAGTCCTTAGGATTGTTTATTTTAGCTTCACTAAATAAAACCTAAATGGAAGGAAAATTTTATGTCTAAAATGCTTGGTATCGCATTAGCTTCTATGATGTTTGTACTTTCTCAAAACGCTCAGGCGAAACAAGAAGTATTGACTCTTCAAGGCACAGGAATCGATGGCAAAGCTTGCGAAGTCAGAGTGATTAAAGATGGCGACACTTTGAAAAGTGTTGAACTTCGCGGCGCTAGCAAAGTTTTTGAAATTCTCTCTGAAAATGGTTCTGGTTATGGCCCAGAAACAAGAATTTCTGACAGAGGTGGCGAAGAGGTCCTTCAAGTTCTTCAAGAAAACCCTGATCTTTACACAAAAATGCAAAAGTCAGATGCACTCTTCTCTGACTCTGTAACGTACACTCTTGATACTTCAAATCTTCCGAAAGTAGAGGATGAGTTAAAAGGCATCAAGATGGTTTTCAAGATCAAACTTTCTTTCGATGGCAACCAACTTTCAGAAGTGAAAGTCGGCGCTAAAGCGAAGGCTCTTTGGGTGGCAACTTTGGCCTCTTCTTTGTTTGAGTGCGCGAAGTAATCTGATTTAAATCATGATTCTTTAAAAGCCTCCCCGATCGGGAGGCTTTTTTTCATTTGCCTATCTGTTTACTTTTTTCGGATCGATATGAGTGGGAATGGCCGTACCACTCCATTTGTGAGTTTGGTAAGAACCTTCACGGATCTTTTTAGAAGTAAGCTCGGCATCAACCAAGCCATTGTAATTGGCTTTCGCCGCAAAGAAGGCCAAACGTAAAAGCGTTTCTTCCCGATCCGCGCAATCCACAACTTGTACTGGCGGTTCTTTCCGACTCATTAAGCGAGACTCTTTGCCTTGATCCTTAAAGAAAACCATGATGCTTTTGGCGCGTTCCATCGTGTCGTTATAGGAGTCCAGTTCCGGAGCCACCTTCGCATCAAAACACTGAGGGCAATAAACATTAAAAGAAAGATCCTGAGGGATCTTCGCCAAAAAAGAAAAGCTGTCTTCTTCTAAAAACTGCGCGCACTTCTTACAAACAGCACTTTTACAAATGCCACACTCCAAAGGAGCCTTAGCGCTAAAACACGAACAACATGAGTTTTCCATAGGAACTCACCTTAACACACCTTCCGCAGTGACAAAAGCCCTTCCCGCATTTAATATCCCCGCCATGAGGATTCTTTACCAGGATGAATACTTTTTTGCGATAGATAAGCCGGCGGGATATTTTGTACATCCTCCGGAGCTTTCGCCCTATCCCGTGCCTAAGGAAAAGATTTGTCTTTATCACTTGCGCAAGCAGATGAATCAGGATGTTTTCCCGGTGCATCGCTTGGATGCTCCCACCAGTGGCGTCTTATTATGGACGACATCCCGTGAAGCGACGCGGGAACTGAGCCGCCTCTTTATGGAAAGAAAACTGCAAAAGACTTATCACGCCGTTGTGCGAGGGCACGTCGAAGAAGAAGGCTCTATTGATATTCCTTTGGAAGTTCTAGGTGAAGAAGGTCTATTAGAGTCAAAAACGATCTATAAACGATTGGGAGCCATTGAGCTTCCATTTCCTGTTGGCAAAAAATATCCCACAGCTCGTTACTCTTTAGTGGAAGTACAGCCAGTTACGGGCAGATGGCACCAAATCCGTCGCCATTTCGATCGCGTGGCACATCCTCTCTTGGGTGACATTGACCATGGGGACTCTCATCACAACAGATTTTTCCGAGACCATCTTGAAATCAAAGGTTTGTGCCTGAAAGCAGTCAGTGTAGAACTCCAACATCCTTGGAGCGGAGAGAATCTCAAAATCGAGGCGCCTGCCTGCGAAAAATGGGAAAAGATCTATTCCCTTTTTGCCAAGAACCAGTAAGCTGGGGTCTATGGCTCAACCCTCGACTCTTTATCGCTTTCGTGTGGATTTATCTGATGTAGATCGTGGCGTATACGATCAATTGGATTTTCGAACAGCGATGCATCCGTCCGAATCCATGCCGTATCTTTTTACACGCGCAATTGCCTTTGCTTTGAATAGCGGAGAAGGTCTTGAATTTTCTCCAACGGGTTTAGGAGATCCTGATGCCCCGGCGATGAGTATCACCAATCCCGGAAGCGGACGAGTGTCTTTGTGGGTGGAGATTGGAAATCCCAGTCCCAAAAAACTTCACAAGGCCTCTAAGGCCGCAGAGTCTGTTAAAGTCTATACTTATAAAGACCCGACATTGATTCAAAAAGAATGTCAGGGACAAAACGTTCATCGAGCAGAAGAGATCGAGATTTACGCGATTGATCCGAAGTTTCTGGAAAAACTCAGTGAGAATGTGCAAAGAGAAGTAAAATGGAGTCTTCTCCTCCACGATGGTGCCTTGACTATTAATTGGGGCGATCATCACGAATCATGTGAGCTCAAAATATATTATTTAACATAGGTGGTTTTTGTGCTTTACCCAACTCCCCTTATCAAAATCAGTTCTTTGTCTGAAATCACAGGTTGCGAAATTTACGGCAAAGCCGAGTTTTTAAATGTCGGCGGCAGTGTCAAAGATCGCGCCGCCCATGGAATCATCGAGCAAGCCGAAAAAGATGGATTGCTAAAACCCGGCGGAACTATTGTTGAGGGAACGGCAGGAAACACGGGAATTGGTCTTGCGACAATCGCTGCACAAAAAGGATATAAGTGTTTGATTGTGATGCCCAACAACCAAGCCGCAGAAAAATATCAAACTCTCAATGCTTTGGGCGTGGAGCTTGTCACGGTTCCACCTTGTCCTTTTGCTGATCAAAATCATTTCTATCATACAGCACGTCGCTTGGCAGAAGAACGTGGGGCTTTTTGGGCCAATCAGTTTGAAAATACGGCGAACTTCCAAAGCCACTACAAAACAACGGGTCCCGAAATTTGGGAACAAACTCACGGAAAAGTGGATGCCTTTGTCGCCGCTTCGGGAACAGGTGGCACCATCGCCGGAGTGTCTCGCTATTTAAAAGAGAAGAATCCCCAAGTGCATGTTCGCTTAGTAGACCCGATGGGTTCCGGTCTTTATTCTTATGTGACAAGCGGAGAAATAAAATCCACTGGAACATCCATCACCGAAGGCATCGGCATCATGCGCTTGACAGCAAACTTTAAAGAAGCAAAGATCGACGACGCCGTTCAAGTGAATGACACAGACATGATCTCGACGCTCTATCATCTCGCGCAAAAAGACGGATTGCTTGTAGGCACTTCCGCTGCACTCAATGTTTTCGCAGCGTACAAGTACGCGCAAGAACATCAAGACAAAGGACTCACCATCGTCACTGTTCTATGTGATTCCGCCCTTCGCTATGCTTCGAAAGTTTTTAATCCTGTTTTCTTAACAGAAAAGAGTCTGACGCCCTACAAACTCTAAACACTTTCATGACGAGAACCTAACTTAATTTTTTTTAGAATCCTTGCTGAACTTAAAAGATCAAAAAGGATTTTGAAAATGGAAATTCAAAGACGTCATTTTTTAAAGTTGGGTGTGTTTCAAGCCGTCGCTCTAAGCACAACCCTGAAGGCCAAAGCTCAAACAACTCCCCACTTTGTTCCGCCAAGACAGGGCGCTTCGATCTTGCAAGGAGCCACTGACGACACCAGAACTCAGTTCTCGATCTTGCACGAAAGAAGTGATCTAGAAGTTTTTGTTTCGAACTCTCAAGGACAACAGTGGTTGCCAGACGAGGTTCGTCCGCTCTCTTTCGGCAATCATCCGAAAAAAATTACGAAGGCCTTTTTCTCAAATCTTGTCCCGAATGAAAATTTTTATCTCAACGTTATTGATCCGACGACCAAACAAGCCATCGACGTTCGCGAGTTTCAAACTTTAGATCTATCTAAATCTTCGATTCGCTTCGCCCTTTGCTCCTGCATGAATGAAAAAGAACATTCAGCGGATATTTGGAACAACATGGTTAAAAATAAGCCGGATGTTTTATTCTTTATCGGAGATAGCGTTTACGCCGACAGCGGCGCCGGAAAAGGTGGAGCAGACCCCGCTTATCTTTGGAAACGCTTTTGCGAAGCGCGATCCACCTTGGAAATCTACTACAGCAAAAAATTAATTCCTATTTTTGCAACATGGGATGACCATGATTTCGGACTGAATGATACGAATTCACGGGAGTATGCGTGGGTCAAAGAATCACAAACAAACTTCTTAAGCTTCTTTGCCCAAGATGAAAGTCATTGTCAGATTTTAGAAAAAGGTCCCGGCATTAGCAGTGCTATTAAACTGAGAAATCATTTATTCATTCTGCTCGATGATCGCAGTTTCCGTGAAAAACGCGGATCTCGTGAACGCTATGCTCATTGGGGGCAAGAGCAAGAAACTTGGATGCTCAACCTGGTCCGTCGCAGCGCGGGACCTTCATGGCTCATGAACGGCAGTCAATTCTTCCCAGCAGTACCATGGAAAGAGTCAGTTTCAGGAGATCATCCCGCGCAGTTCGCTGCCTTCTTACAAGAACTCAAATCTATTCCGAACAAAGTTATCTTTGCATCCGGTGACGTTCATTACAGTGAAGTTTCCCGTATCGAACCTGAAGCTGTTGGCTACCAAACTTATGAACTGACTTCCAGTTCGATTCACAGCAAAAACTTTCCTGGCGTTCCCGATATTATTCCTAATGGTCGTCGTATCGCAGGCACCGGACAAAAGAATTACATCCTGGTGGAGTCGGAAGCTTTAGAAGCCAGTAGCTCTTTTAGAGCGACAAGCTTTGCGGGCAACAATACAGTAAAATTTCAAATGGATTTTAAAGTTTAATGTGTCCAAGCCTTGAGGTTCTCAGAATACGTCGCTCTATTTTCGGGACTGACTCTTTTAAGAGCCTCAAGGGCACTTGCTCGGGCTTTTTTATTATCACCAGAAGCAGATTGCGCAAACGCCAGATTGTGCCAAGCAACTGCCGCCTCCGGGTGGGCTTTAAGAGCTTGCTCTAGATACATCTCTGCCTTTGCATACTCTTTCTCTGAATACGCAATATTAGCAAGACCAATAAAGGCTCCTAAACTTTTCGGCCACTGTTTAAGAATTCGGTAGTAAGCCGTTTCCGCTTCATCCAACTTGCCAATTTGTTCTAAAGCCGCCGCCGCAGAAATATGCGAAGCCTCACTTGCCGTGGTTGAAATTTTTTCGGGAGGCAAAACAACAAGCCCCCAATAATCTCCTAACATCCAAGATCTTTCAAACTTACGCAGATCCCAGCGCTTAGATTCCTCGGGGCCCGAATGCATTATCACTTCTTGTTTTTCAAGATCATAGCCAAAGACCACGGCATAATGCCATTGCGGAAACCAGCTCACCGACAGGTTTTCAAAAACAATCACAGGATTTCCCGCTTCGATTTCTTTGAGAAGGGTCTCAAGACCGGTGATTGGAATCGCCATCATTCCTTGACGACGACTGGCGCTGATCATGTCTGTCTGTAAGCTCCCCTGCATTCCCGGTGTATAAACCTGAGGGGCGACCTCGTTCACCGTACTCTTGTTGCCAGAAAAATTTAAAGCCATAGTCAGGGCCGCAGGACCACAGTGGCCGGCACTTTGTTTAATAAAAGGCACGTCCTCAATCACCTGTTTTGAATGAACAGGAAAAGTCTTGGCTGCAAACAGATCTTCCGTTTGCTTAGGAACACTTGCACAGGCTGCAAGACATGAAAACAACACCAAAAGAAGGAGCGTCTTCATAGGAATCCTAGATGCGTTTGATAAGGAAAATGATCAAAACGACAATCAGAATAGTCACGAGAATATCACCGCCCGCGCGCGCCTGCTCAATCTGTCCGGAAAGTTGTCTTAACTCTGCCTCTGAAAGACTGGCTAAACGCGATGATGCTTCTTCAGGAGAAAGACCTCGTTCAATAAGAGCCTGTTGGACATCGGAGCGGTTGAGATACTCCCGCACGTTATTCAAGGCCTGAGCCCGCGTCAGCTCCTCTGCAAAAACATGGGTCGGAATCATGCCGGGGGATGCAATAACCACGGACGGCACATTACTAATAAATGCGCACATGGCGATAGAGCCAGCTGTTTTAAAGGGTTTTGAAAATAGCATACAAAGCTCCCTTCTAAAAATCTTCCTCTTATTTTAAGGGGCCTTTGCTGAAGGCGCAAAACTCAAACATCTTTGTTGATATTTGGCACGCGCAAGTGTTTAAGACTTTGACAAAAAAATCGAATTTCAAAAACACGTACGTGATTAGCTAGACCATGGTACACTGACTCTATGATCAAAGAGTTATGGCATTCTTTCCCACGTGAGTTGGAACAAAAAATCAATGCTCTTCTTGATGAAGCTGAACCCAGCCAAACAAAGGCATTTCAGCTCTATAAAACCTGCCAAAGAGAAAACCTGTGGCAGGACTCCTTTGAAAAATTCACTGAACGCATCGGAGCTTTCTTTTCTACTCCGCGAACAGATCGTCGCAAGAGCGATTTGGATCGCCTTTTAGAGCGCCCCGTGGATAGCGTTCTTTATGCCGACTTTCATTTGAACTTTAGAAATGCCGTTGTGGATAACAGGTCCGTCCTAAATATCGTAAGCTGGGCCCACAACCTTATGCGCATCAGTATTAAAACCAACAGTGTTGTGATCTCGCTGGATGTTTTAACGAAGACCCTGCACTACATCACGAACCCGCCTCTTTTTGAAAAGGCTCAAGACATCACCTTTGATGACTTCTGCGCCGCTTGGAAAAAGACGGTCTTTAAACTCTTTGGGAAAACTTACGACTTGGAATTATCAAAAATTCTAAGTGAACTGCATTGGCTTAACACAGAACTTAAAAGTGCCGAGAAGAATCCCCATGAAAATGCTTTCTTCCCAACGATTTATTTAACTCAGACTGAAATCGATTGGGTGACGGATGTACAGAAAGCCGTGACAGTTCACGAGGCGGCTCCGAAATTTCCTCTTTCCAGAGGACCTCAAAAGCAGCGCCTGATTGATCTAGAAAGAGCGCTCCGTCTTTATAAGATTGTTCAAACTAGCAAACTGCCCGACTTTATTCAGCATCGTGAAAATATTCGAGCGACCATCCTGGATCGTTGCGCAAGCCTTCTTCGAGAACGGGCACGTTAAGACCATCAATGGAATTAAGAGAGTTCGTCCACAATCACGGACGCTGTTGGATAAAAATGCTCTAAGGACCGTTTAACTTCAGAAGTAAAATATTTTGCAGCCACACGAAGATAAATAAACTGCGGTCTTGCACCCCAGATTTTGGTTTTCTCCAAAAGATCCGAGAAATGATCCTGATCATCTAGAATCGTCAATGTCAAAGAATAGGAAATATTATTCTCGTTTAAGGTGACCACATTCTTACGCCACATCTTAGAGTGAACAACCATGTGCGGCGACCTTGCGCTGATCACATCTGTTCCCAAAGAAATTCCATCAAAGTTGATAAGCCCCTTAAAACTCTCTAGGTAAACCGCCAGATCCTTGTGACCGCCCGTTGCAATTCGAACTTTTTTCGTTTCATGCTGCAGCCCACTCAACAATTCAAAAAAGTATGGGTATTCAAGAGGTTCGCCGCCAGATACAACGACGAGTTTTTCAGAACCCGCAGCAAAGACTTGTCTAGCAGTTTCCAATGGCAAATGCAGTCTTTTCATTTGAGGACTCGAGAAAGGACAGTGAGTGCATCCCCCACTGCATTCCGTTGTGACCGTCAAAGTCTTTGCTACGTTTTCCATATTACACCACAGGAATATGATGACGAATTTCAACTATCAATTTGGTTTGGCTTAAGTCTTCAATCACGCGATCAAGCTTGAGCTGATTTTCTTTGGAGAGGTTTGCATCCCACTCGTCCAGAAGAATCACCCGGGCCTGATCTTTTGTGGCATCTTCAAGGGCACACAGAGCGACTTCCCCACTGGATTTAGAAAAAGTTGCCGTGCTTAGTTCCAATTGGTGGTGAGAAGGAATGTAGAAACCTTCTTCACTTAAGTTCTGCTTTAACTTAAGTAGCAAAGTGGACTTACCTGCACCATTGGCTCCCGTCACCGTAATACGACCCGTTCTATTTGCCAGAGCTTCATCTAACTCCGAGAATGTAATTCTTTGATTTTTAGAATTCACTTGGATTTTTTCAGGCGTGATAAAATCCTCAAGACGGAGTTCCTCGGCATAGGCCACAGTCTTTTCTGTCATTTCAAGACGTTGCAGCAAATACTTCCAATGAGCCCAGTAAGATTGAATCACTTGGATGTGCATCACGATTTGCATACTTCTTGGCAACATCACTAAAAGAGCCACCACTTTAGCCGTGTCGTTTTGATGTAAATAAATCAAAGAGAATACTGTTGCCACTACAATAAATGATGTCAAAAAAGCCGCGATTCCCACAACTCCGTCGTTGACGCGGATATTTTGCAAAGAGGCCTCACGAGATTTTCCAAAGAGGGCATTAAAATTAGCAGTCCATCTTTCAAAAGTGCTGCGATTTCCTAAAATAATATTGTCCCAGCTTTTCGCCAAGAATCCGTTCACGTCGTTTTGCGCTATCATTTCTTTTTGTGCGCCTTCAGTGATGGCCTTATCGGCAATATGAACAACCAGAAGCCCTAAGATTCCCGCGCCGACAATGGAGATCCCCATCACTGTGCTAGTCACTAAAATAACTGACACTGTATTAAAGAGAATATTGAAAGAGGTCGCAACAGAGTCCGCTGCAAACTGAACGCTGGATGAAATCGAGTCTTGCCCCTCGCGCATCATGATGTCATGACGTTCACTCTTGGCCTGTGAACTTCTCCAAAGATCAGGACGTGAATAATTCGAGCGAGTGTAGGACTCAAAGTATTTCCACAGAACACCCTTTTGCGCCACCGTCATATAGTATTTCATCAAGACATGGAACAAGCTGCCTGACAGCACCAAACTAAACAGAAGCAGTCCCGCTTTAAAAAAAGATAGGCCTTCCGTTGGCACATGAGCCGCGAGATCTCCCATAAGGAATGTTCCCAAAGCCACCAGGATCTGCTGAAGAGCGATCACCAAGAGGCAGATTTGAAATCCGCGATCTTTAAAAATAGATTTTAAAATTTTCATACTGCACCTCGAAGTAATTGAAGAAAGTTAAAATTGATTTGCGAAGGTTTTTCGGCTGGAACAAACAACGTTGTTCCGAAATCAATCAGTGAAAGATTTTGTGCAAGCTCTCCCAAGAGAACCGGAATGTATTCAGCCTGATGCTCTTGACCGTTAGAGGCTTTGCACAAGTAAATGGTTTTACTGCGATCAAAGTATTTTTCCAAATAGGCTTGCAACAAAGACAAGCTGTTGTCTTGAGTTGCGTCCTGAAAATGAACTTTGTCGGTTCCGACCGAGCACACATGATAAAGAAAGTAATTAACAGAATTTTCTAACTGATATTGAAACAAGAGAAGACGATTGACGTCTAAGATGGATGTTCCCTTTTCCAAAGGATCTATAGCCAGGTCATTAAGCATGACATCAAAACTCGAAATCCCCTCGATAAATCGAACATCCTGGGAAAAGTCCTTATTTTTGGAAAGCATTTGCGCGAATGTCACGCCCAAGCGCGGATGACCTGCCACCAACAAAACAACGTTGTCATGCTGCTCTGAAGTCGAGAAAATGTAACTGACAAAACTGTTGTAGTTATCAAAATCCTTAGCGCCATTTTTATAGAGAAAGCCAATGTCTTTGATCTCTGGTAAGTTGAATTCGGCCTGAAGCTTCAGCCAAGATTCTTTTTCGGGTTCAATCCCCAAGACAATATCTGCATTTTTCAAAGCACGAAGGGCTTCAAGTGTTAAGTGTTTTGCTGGATCAAGTCCGCGGCCGATAACTGTGATTGTTTTCATTGGATAGTCCCCCAAAAAGAAAACGGGAGTTCCCTAAGTGGAAATCTCCCGTTTTTAACTAACGTTGTGCTTCGAAAGCCTTCAAGATCTCTTCGATGTCCAATGGCAAAGTAGCCAAGCAACGTGGAGTGATAGGGCCTTCAGTTTGGATTGGTTTTTGTTCTTTCATTTTTCCTCCTTTAGGAAAGTTTCCTTGGAGGATTGCAAGGCCAAAGCCAGAAATCGGCGTCGCCAAATTCAATATATGCCACTTGGCGCACCGATTCTCGAACTTAGGAGCTTGTTCTTAGATTGAGGATTATCCAGCCCAATGCATAATGTTTCTATATTTCACCGGCTAATCAACACTCTCAAAAAGCAGTATATTGTCTTAAAAGAAAGGACTGACCTATGAAAAAACTTTTATTCTCTCAACAAAATAACGAACGTCATTGGGTCGGCGATGGCTTTCCGGTTCGCTCGATTTTTACTTATAATGACCTTGCCAAAGACATCTCTCCATTTTTATTGATGGATTATGCGGGACCTGTGGAGTTTCCTCCTTCTAAGCACATTCGCGGCGTTGAGGAACATCCTCACCGTGGTTTTGAAACTGTGACCCTGGCCTATGCGGGCGAAGTGTCACATCGCGATTCTGGTGGTGGCGGTGGTCTTATTAAAGCCGGTGACGTGCAATGGATGACGGCGGCTTCGGGAGTCGTTCATGAAGAAAAACACGGTCGCGAATTTTCAGAGCGCGGTGGTGCTTTTGAAATGGTGCAACTTTGGGTGAACCTTCCTAAGAAAGATAAAATGGGCAAACCCCGTTATCAAGGGTTGAAGGCTGAAAATATCCCCAATGTAGATCTTCCCGACAATGCAGGCTATCTACGTGTGATTGCCGGAGAGTACAATGGAGCTCGAGGTCCTGCGATGACATTCACTCCCATCAATCTTTGGGACATTCGTTTGAATGCCGGACATAAGACGACCTTTAAAGTTCCAGCAGGCCATACGACAGCCATCTTTGTCCTAAGTGGAAAAGTCGAACTTGGCACGGGCGAAAAAATCGGTGAAGCCGAACTCGCCGTTCTGGAAAAAGAAGGTGATACTTTTGTTCTTAGTGCTCTTAGCGACGCAAAGATTTTATTCTTGGGTGGTGAACCTATTGATGAACCGATTGTGGGCTATGGTCCGTTTGTGATGAACTCCATCGGCGAGATCAAGCAGGCCTTCACGGATTTCCAAGAAGGTCGCATGGGATCTTTTGATAGAATCGCCGGAAGCGAATAAACTCAAAAGCCGAGAGGTCTCCCCTCTCGGCTTTTCTTTTTTTAATTCAAAACTTCTGTCTTTATTTTTATACCCGCCGATAAGAGTTTATGAACAGGGCATTTTTCAGCGATCATCAAAAGATGTTTCTTTTGATCCTCCGTTAGATTTCCCACGAAACGAATTTCACGTAAGATCTCATTGGAAGCTCCCTCAGAGGTGATATTCACTTTCACGTCCGAATACTCCAAAGGAATACCTTTTCTATTGGCATACATTTGCACTGTGATGGCCGTACATGAAGCCAGGGCGATCTCTAGATAGTCATGGGGTGAGGGCGCGCTGTTCTTTCCGCCTTTGTCTTCTGTCACATCACTGCGAACTTTAAATTCATGGGAAAGAATTTCGAATGCCAAGGTGTCGATTTTTTTTGACGATTCTACTGACATAACGACTCCACTACTTCGCCGCTAAGTTTTGCGCAAAGTGCACATAGTTTTGCAAAAGTGCTTTTAGTTTCTGCTTTGTCGCGGGTTCTGCCAGATCCCCCGAAGAAAGAAAGGCTTCTGCGGCTTTAGGAACTGCGAAAGGTTGCGGATACAGAAAGGAACCTAATGTTTCAAAGGGAGCTCTGGTGTGACCGAGCCCACGAATCGAACCGAAAGCTCCCGGTGAAGTTCCCATTAAAAGAACGGGTTTCTTTTCAAGAGGAATTGGACGAAGGCGTGACACCCAATCAATGGCATTCTTCAAGGGACTTGAAATGGAGGCATTGTACTCAGGGCTTGAGATCACCAAGGCGTCGGCCGATTGAATAAGCTGCCCCAAAGTTTTGACGGATTCAGGCATTCCCGCTGCTTCGATATCGCCATCATACACTGGCAGAGCCAGAGTTTTTAAATCAGCCACCGTCACTTTATGTTCAGGTGTCTCTGTCAAAATTCCTTGGGCCACTGCCAAAAGTTTTCTGTTAAAGGACTCGGTTCGAAGACTGCCAGCAAATAATAATAGATTCATTGAAATAACCACCTTTGAAAATTCCATTTCATCATACATAGGAGCTATAGCTAAAACCAGGTTAACTTTATGGAAACTTTATTCAGCCATATGGATAATTCTTAGGATTATTCAGAAAATTAATTTGTCGGGCTTCGGGGGATGGGGCTATAGTGCCTTTATGGATTTAAATGAAGTCGCCATTTTTGTGAAAGTGGTTCAAGTAGGCAGTTTTCATCAAGCCGCTAAACTTTTGGACATGCCCAATTCGACGGTCAGCGCCAAGGTTTCTGCTTTGGAAAAGCGACTGGGTGTGACCCTGCTCCACAGAACTACGCGCAAACTTCAAGTGACTCAAGCAGGCCAGGCCTTTTATGCTCGCAGTTTGCATGCCATTCAAGAACTTCAAGGCGCTGAGGAGGAAGTGACCTCCAATCAAGGAGAACCTCAAGGAACTCTGCGTTTGACGGCACCGACTGCTTTGGGAAGCACCCTTTTGCCTGAAGTGGTCTCTCTATGCATGAAAAAACACCCGAAGATCCATATCGAACTTATTTTCGCAGATCGCATGGTGGATCTTATTACCGAAGGTGTGGATCTAGCGATTCGCGCCGGGGAACTGAGCGATTCAAGTCTCGTCGCCAAAAAACTAGGGGTGGGATATTTTGCTCCGTTTGCCTCAGCAGCTTACTTGAAGGCCCATGGCACCCCGACTCACCCTAAAGAACTTCGCGAACACACTTGTTTGCAATTTGCTCCTTTGGGTAAAGAAAAATGGGAGTTGGTCAATAAAGCGAAAAGCAAAGTGACTGTTCCGATGCCAGGGAAACTTATCGCTGACGATTTAAATGTTATCAAAGACCTGGTTCTTTCCGGAGAAGGAATCGCCCTTCTCCCCACCTTTATCTGTGAATCTGAAACAAAACGCAGCAAGGTCGTCCGCATCTTGCCGGAATGGCGTTCGGATGTGCGCCCGATCAGTTTCGTTTATCCTCCACAGAAATTTGTAAATCCCAAGCTCAAAGCCTTTATTGAGATAGCGACGGATATTTTGAAAGAGCGACTGAAAGACAACGAAATTTAGTCGCCTCAAATTTATTTTTACCAGATGTTTTTTGCCAATGACGATATGAGTTTGTTTTAAAAAGAGCTGACCTTTTGCTCAGGAGATATTCTTTTTCTTCGGAACTTCGTTTCAATACGATTTTTGCAGGAGATAATTAGAAAAAGCAAAAGGAGGTTTCCTATGAAAACACTTCTTATAATGGCGCTTCTAGCAACTGCGACTTTCAGTTGGGCACAGACAAACACCCAGCCCTTGAATACGCAACCTTCTGCCACGGACCCATCGATATCAACTCCGACTCTGAGCAATCCTCCAACAGGACCTTTTGATCCACGTCCGACACCCCCAAGAGATCCGCGCACATCCCAAAGTGACTTGCAGTCGACTCAAGATGAAATGGATAGAAATCTCGAAGAGTCTCGCCGCAACTTGGATGAAAATCGCAGAGCACTTGAAGAACAACGAAGACGCATGCAACCCACGACAAATCCAACGGTCACTCCGCCTGGAAGTAGCCAATAGAACAGAAAGGATCTATTCGCCTAGAATAAGTTGATAACTGCGTTGGACATTTTTGATGAGCTTAAGAATGGCATTTCCAGGAGTTGCCGACACACGGCCGTCAGCCAAGGTTGCAACAAGAGCATCGAGCTTCGTCGCAAAACTCATGGGAAGATAACCGTGAGAGCCCAAAATCCAATCCGTGAGTAAAACGGCCGTTCTGCCATTGGCATCAGCAAAAGGATGCAGACTGACCAGCCAGTATTGGCAAAGGGCCGCCGCCACAAGAGGATCAGGATGATTATTAAGATTCAGGATTTGGTTTTGGAAGAGGGTTAAATTTTCCGTTAACAATTCGGGAGGACAAGCTTCGACGGGCCCTAGATAAACAGGTTCTTTTCTGACTTCGCTCTGAGTGACTTCCATTAACATGGCATTTATTTTGAGTATGTCATCCCAAGTGGGATTCGCCTCAGATTGAATTTTCTGTGCGACAAAGATATTGGCTTTTTGCCAAGACTCCACGGAACCTTGCTTTAACGTGCCGGAAGACTTTAAACGAAACGGCGCTAAACGAGTTAAACCTTCCTCCCACTGGAGGGAGGACAGGTTTTCAGTTTTAAGACGAAGCCTTTCAAGAACAGCCATCTCTTCCAAAATCTGGGCAGATTCTAGATCTGTGGGTTTCCTTAAAAGGCGTTCCGTCCAAGAATTCACTATTCTACTGTCACTTCTACCATTGGCGCTGAATAAACATCTGTCACCCACTCTGAGTGATCGTTGTATGTGCGAAGCATTTCAAGTTTCAAACTTGCTGCGAACTTGATTTGCATTTCAACTTGTTTACCTGGAGAGATCGACAACTCATAGCTGTCAGCAGAACACATTGTGCGTGTTGAGTTGCAACCATAAACTTGATATTTGTTACCCATGTTTTTGCTTCTGTGAGTAAGATCCAAAAGAACTTCACCATCATCGCCTGTCAAAGTAACGATCGTTTTAAACTGACGACCTTCGTATTCACTAGTGTAATCGTCGCTTTCAAAATAGAAACTGCCCGTCATTTCACCGCGCAATTGATTGTTATACTCTGGAGCGCTTGGAGACTGCTCAAGATTCAAATAAATATGACCAAGGACAACTTGGCCGTTTTCTGTTGTGTGACGAACTTTATCCGCCGACTTCAAACGGAAAACTTGTGAGAATTCTCTTTCAATAACTGTCGATTTCGCAAGAGCTGTTTGAGGGAAAGTAACAGTGCTCGCCATACCTGCAGTGAGGGTCAAAACGCTCGCCAATAGTTCTTTTTTCATAAAAGGCTCCTTAAGGGGGTGTTGTTTTCAAGAGCGTTATAGCGGATTCATTAAAAATATCATAATATAATAAAAGAAAGATATTTATACGTTTTTGATATATAATACCTCTAGAGGTGCCTTATGCTCAATTGGAACTATCTGGAAACCTTTGTAGCTCTTTCAGAAAACCTAAGCTTTAGCGAGACGGCGAAGCTTTTAAACACAGCTCAGCCTGTGATCTCCCGTCAGATTAAGATTTTAGAGGAGAACTTGGGCTATGCCCTCTTCCTGCGCTCCAAGAAAAACGTCGCCTTGTCCCCTGAAGGATTGGAGCTTAAACGAAAATTAGGCCCCCTCGTGGAGGAAATTAAACGGGTTTTGATCTCGGACCGTTCTGGCCTCACCTCCCTCTTTAAAATCAATATCCGCATGGGAAGCATGTATGAAGCAGGAGAGCTTCTTTTGCTTCCTAAGATTTCTCATTTCTTAGAGGTCCACCCCGAGTCCACGATCCATTTGTCATTAATGTCGACCTTCCTGGTGAATGAGCAAGTCGCCAAAGGTTTGTTAGATTTTGGTTTTGTTTATGAACTGAGCGACCGCAAGACCGTGAAAGCTTTTCCAGTGACCCAGGACGTTCCGGTAATGATCGCAGATAAGAAAACGGCTTCTCAATGGCGGAAGCAAGAGTCTTATAAATTCATTGGGTATCGTGAAAATGATCTTTATCTGAAGGGCTTCCTTGAAAGACATCTTACGAAAGCAGAACGCACCAAGGTTCGCTATCTTTCGAGCGTTAATTCTCACAAAGCCATCATTGACCTGGTTCGCAAACAGCATGGCATGGCTGTGATGCCAAGAACCAGCGTTCAACAAGCTGTCGACAAAGGTTATGTCGAAATTGTGGAGCATGATAAAAAACCACAGACGCTCTATCTTGTGTGCCATGAGCAAATTCTGATCGATAAGCGCAAGAAGGCTTTTTTGGATTATTTAATTAAAGAGTTTAAGGAACAAACTTAACGAATATCAGCCCGCCTTTAAAGAGCGGGCCGATAGTCAACTTTCTCAGTTATAGGTGGATGCGAAATAAAGTGCCGTTTTCCGAAAGAATATTGAGGTACTTCAACATGATATCTTGAGGATATTGAACCGGATCATTGTATTTAGCTTGATACTCAACAATAAGTTCATATCTCTTGTCGCTGTCCATTTGCTGCGCTTCTCGAATCAAGCCTTGCTCCGCGATGGCGTAGGCATTCATACTCATTTCTTGATAGGCCGTTTTTAAGAACGAGTCCGCTTTGCTTCCCTTGAACAATTTAAAATATTTATGTCCTTCTGAATCTGCCTGGCGGAAGCTGTAGTTCTTTTCTGCAATTTCTAGACGGTACTGGGTTGGAATGAACTTCCCGATTCGCGACATCATCATTTCATAAATTTTTCTAGCTCGGCTATCGGGTTTATTCGCCTCGTATCTTTTTTGAAAATCGAGTGAAATATTAATGAGTGCTTCGCTAGAAAAGACATAACAACTTTGATCACTTTCTTTTTGCAGCAAAGAATAAAAAACTTCAAAAGCGCCGGTGGCCATAGTTTTGTAAGCCTGCTCTGCCGCACTTCCAGCACGACTTGCATTATGACGTTCCGTGAAGAAATTTAAAAGAGCCAAAGTATAATCCAACGAAATAGAGGACGTCTTTTCGCCGTTCAAAGTGGCGATGAATTCATTCACGTATCGATTAAACTCTTGGGTCGCATATTTTTCCTGAATGGACCCTTGAGGACTGCTCTCAGCCCGTGCAGCCCACACTTGGACAATGTCCAATTTTTCCTTAATAAAGGTGTCGGTCTTTTTATCGCACAATAACGGCTTACGCAAAGCGAGTTGAGGTGTCTCTTTAGTTGAAATCGCATTAATATCCAAAGTGGCTTTGTCCCACAGGGCTTCGGCCTTAACTTCGATGGTTATTATTGCCGCATTCGAGCTGAGGTTTTCAGATAGTAAAGCCGGATCGGTATTGGCAACAATAACATTGCTCAAAGCCTTAACGGGAATGCGCTCTTTCTTTTCCGTGACAAGCGTAACACTGAGAAGTTTGACGTGGCCCACTTCGGGCTTTGCTCTTAATTGCGTGAGCGGAACCGCTTTTGTTAAATCTAATTTGTACAGCTCGCCCCCAGCTTTACGAGCGATCTCGCCGACTCGACCGATGCCCTCATAGGTAGACTGAGCTTTTACGCTCCCTGCTGCTAATAACACAAAGATTGAAGATAGAATTCGTTGCGCCCACTGACGATCCATTTTGTTCCCCTTCTAGGACTTTCGCCTGGACCGCTATTCTCAGTCTTTGTACGAAAAAGAGGGAAGAACAAAAAAGAACTCTGCTTAAAATCAGCATCTTGGATTGTCAATTTTCGTGGGTACGATGAATGACATGTGTAATTTAAAAAAGAAGCTTAAGGAAACCAGATTTGCCACGCATGATCTTCGTCATCACGAAGACAGCGACGGTCTGAAATTGAAAGCTCCTGACGATAGAGGTTTTCGCTTTCTACCGCGTGCTTTTCAAAGAGGTGTCCAATAAATTGGCCCGTCATACCGTCACGAGCATGACGAAGTTCGTGGATAAAATTCATGGCCGCTGTAAAGGCCGTGCGACCGCCGTTACACTCATACACTTCATGAGAACCTGTATCGGGAAGATCGAAATTCATTTTTAAAAGAGCATCGACGCCGACACCGTTATCCAAATTTCTTGATAACGACAGAAGCGTTTTTCCTGCTGAGTTTACTGCATATTCAGAGTGTTCAATCGTCAGAATATGGGAGCTTGAATAAATTTGCGCCAACAGGGATCGTCCAACAAGGGAGGCCTCCGCTGTTTTGAGAAGGCCAATGATTCTTTCTTGTTGAGCCGGAGGCGCATTGATAATCACGTTCTCGCGATATTTAAACTGCACGTTGCTCGCTGCAAAACCAAGTTGCGCCGACAAGATCGTTACGAATATCAAAATGAGACGAGTTGTGAATGCCATAGTCACCTCTTCACTTAAGAGGTACTGCCAAGATCATTCCAGCGGAACCCGTCCCTATTGCAGTTCACGCGAAGTGAGCTGTCGATCTCCCTACCTAGAGACCTTTATGGGCATTACAGTCTGGCCTTAGCGACTACTTCTACAGAGCATTGGAATCTATAACGAGATTCTGGGGCGGCTTGGGCATTGGCAGTGCATTCATGTCTTAGTTCTTTAGGCCCCATAATGAAATATCTACGGCGTTGGTACGAGCGAGCACTTGTCACCACTCCGCGGGAAGTAATGATGCAAGAAACACCGTATTTTTCTGAACACTCTGACAATGCAGATCTCTCGGCGTCGTGAATCGCGGAAGATCGGCATGTGTCTTCATTCGTTTTACTTTCATTGTAGTCGCCGTTTCCGCGAACCGAGGTGATGTAAGAGGGATAATTCACGATTCTTTGCGAAGCGATTCCACATCTGTAAAATTCACTGGCCTGACTATTACATCGATTCAAAACAGTGTTCACCGTCCGATCTGCTTTATAACGAGCTTGTTCGATGCAGTCCGACTCATCCACACCCACCGCCGTCACTGTTTCTGACGCTTCGGCTTGTCCGGCTTTGATTCTTCGACGTTCCAGCTCCTCTTGTCTTTCTCTTTCTGCTTGAGGAATTTCAGTGGCTGCGCTCACAGACGCGTGAGAGACCAGAGATAGAAAGATTAAACCTACAACAAAATGGATTTTCATAGTTACCCCGCCTTTTCTAGGTGCGATAAATTGCACAGAAGCCCCTGTAGCAAAGCGAGTACCAAGAAAAGCGGAGACATTTTGTTACCGTATATTTTTTCCATTTAGTACACGAGGGGATGTCTTTTGATAACCTCCACCTGCGCAGGTGTCAGGTAGAAATTGGCCTCCCCCTGTGTTGGAAACATCATATTCTTTGGGTCGCAAGCACTATTAAGAGGATCTTTCACTCCCATTGGAACCCCAAAGGCCGGCACTTCACAAACATGGAAAAGCCCCAGGTAGTGAGCTATTTCATGGGCCGTGATCAAAGCGTATTCAGGTATGGACATAGTATCGTCAATAAGAGTGTAGTCGCGACTGTTCGGAGCTTTCCGCTCGGCCCTGGAGAGGATGGTCTTCATGCGTATCATGACACCCGTAGAATAACGGGCCTTGTAGCCACCCGGTAGCTGATAAGCGATGGCAATAGTGTCCCGACCAAGCCATTGAAAGCCTGTCTTTGCAAAGTAAACGTTCACGGCATCACCTTTTGAATATTTCAACATGTGCTCTAAACCTTGAGCTTGATTTTCAAAGACCGTGTCTTCAGTGTCGTCCATAGACAAAACTTCGATATTCACTCCCGAAAATTTAAAAATATCCTCAAGAACCTTCATAAATAACTTGAAGTCTTTATTCCTAGGGGCGGAACTCGCCGTCCACTTACTCTTCCCGGCAAAATGCAGGCGAAGTGGGATTGTGGGTCGCTGTGTAGTGGAAATATTCTTTTTCAAAACAATTTGTACGGCACCTTTTAGATTGCGGCATTCAGATTGAGCAGATTTACAAGAGAACTTTACCGTCCACGTGCCAGGAATGATTTTCGTATCTAGATTATTTCCTATGAGTGCTGTCGCAACCCCTGTAATCCCCGAAGAGGCCACGGGGTTTTCCCACTCCATATAGGGCAGCATGTCTTTTATAGAGTCACTGATATATTCAAATTTGCGCGTGGGTTTTCCAACAACAAAGTGGCCGTTGGGATCCGACACGGAGTCAAAGTAAACACCGGCATAGTCGGTCTCTGCATTGAATTGAATCAGGAAACTTTTGGTATTTACGGGAATTGTAAATGTTAAATCGTCGCTGTAACCTACGCTGTTAAAGCCGACATCCTTGATTGCAATGGTCTGAAGATCAGGTCTTTGCGCGACAGAGCCCCCTTGTGCAAAAGCAACGGGCGCACTGATTGAACACAGAGTCGAAAATAGAAGTGAAAGTACCGACGTTTTTTTCATAAGATTTTCTCTGCCTTGTGTTGAAGCATTTAACAAAGTGACCTTCGTGGTTTGTCCCCGGCGTTCGATGCGAACACCGTTCAGCGTTTAACGAAAGAGCACTGATTTTCGAAAAGATTGATGCAAAAATGAGCGCTCGTGGAAAATCGTGTGTTCGATATTTTTAAGTGAACATCATCCATCGATGGGGCAGTTTCAATAAATGTCTCTGCGTCTAGTTCTTAGCTGATTTTATCCCCTCTAATCTGAAATACGAATGAATGAGCTGGATTTGAACTTGCTTAGTAAAATGCAGGGAGATTTTATGTTCTTAAGACAAAGGCAGATCCTTACACTTCTATTGACCTGTTCGATTTTTTTCGTCGCTCATCAAGCCGGAGCCGTCGAGATTGCCTATTCTTATTATAATGAAAGCAGCCACGCCTCAAACACGGAGTCAAAACGTCCCCTGATTTTATGGATTCATGGATGCCGACAAAGTGATGAGAAGTTTGTGGATGTAACGGACATCGTTGAAAAGACCAAACATCTTAATCCCTTAATCATAGCTCCGTTTCAAGAATCAAAGGTCAATCTACTGAGGTGCTGGAATTTTACTTCTTCAGAAATGCAGAAGCGCGATGGCGAATTCATGCAAGTCATTGATGAAGTAAAAAGACATATTGATTCCGGCGAAGCCGATCCCAATCGCATTTTCGTTGGAGGCTTTTCTTCAGGTGCTATGTTTGCGAATCATCTGGCTTTGTGTTTTCCTGATATTTTCAAAGGTGCCCTGGTTCACTCTGGCGCTCCTTTTGATGTTACTGGAAGCATGAGTTCTCCTTCTGCCGCCCAAGAACACGCAAAAGACGCTTTAGCTTGCGCCGGTTCGGCCTCACAAAATGGTGAACCCGTAGTGCATCGTCTTAAGACCTTATTCTATATTCACGGCAAGAAAGACAAAGTCGTTCCAAGGTTTTTAGGCCGACATGCCTTTGAGCAGTCCGTGCTTTATATGGATGCTTTAGATGATGAGAAGTTCAACTCCTCTTATAGAGTGACACCTTTGGTATCTCGTGCGGGACTCTCCATTCACTTTGGCGATGGCAGCTCTACAAATTACATTGAAATTGAAAACATGTCTCATCGCTGGTCAGGAAGTAAACCGGGTTCGGACTTTAGCTCTCCCGAAACTCTCTCCAGCATTGATGTATTTTTAAAGCTGACGGATCAGCTGCATTAATACTTTCAGAATAAAGAACGACTTTCAGAAAAAAGTGACTTTGAGGTTTTGGGATTTAAGTTCGTCAATGAAAGCTCCTTCTACGTAAAACATTTTAAAGACCTCGTGGAACCTTCTGAAAATACCGCCGAGGATGCGCAAGATCCCAAGATCACTATTGCCAGAAAAAAGTGTTCATCCGTGAGATGCGCTCTTGCAACGATCATGGGTCAAGAAGAATCTGTGAAGGCTTTGTATCTTATAGACAAGTATCGCCTGAATGTCGCTCCGATGAAGTACATTTCCGCTGGTTACTTTAAGAACAGGGATTTGGATATTATTCTTGAAACCATGTCCCTGGTTCCTCCTCACCTTCTGCCGCTTGCCGACATTCAGCAGTTAACTCACATAAGCTCTACAGTAAAACAGGAAGAAAACATCTATGCCGATTCTTCCATCCTAATTTATGACCTTTGGAACAAAGAATCCGCTGACATGAAAAAATATTTGCTCTTTCATGAGATCGCGCACAACTGGTCCAACACCGTTTCTCAAGAACTTGACGAGTCTGCAGATTGGTTCAAAATCACAGGCTGGAAGAAAATTTCTGCATTCATGATGGTCAATTGGGAACATGCCCATCAAGGAGACTTCTCGAACTATCCTTGGTCTTCCAAATACGCCAGTGTCAACTCCTGGGAGGATTTTGCAGAATCTGTCTCTGCCTATCGCTTTGTGCCTGAGCAGCTTCTGCAATCCAGTCCGGAAAGGTACGCCTTTATCAAGCACAGAGTTTTTGGTGGTATCGAGTTTCGAGATGGAAAGAATTGCCATCTGAAAACTCGCGAGATGGAACTTGCTAAAATTGAAAATCAAGCGCTCGCGGCCCTCGACTACAAAATGAGCGTTTACAATAGCGTTACGACAAACATCGATAAAGTCTCTGTACGCAAACATATTCTCGATTCTTGTGGAGTTCATCTAAAGAATTCGATTCTTAACAAAAGTGGTGCGGTCACCTCTTTTAATGTCTGCTTTCGAGAAGTGATGACAAAAACCCTTGCGAATTCTTTCAACTGGGTGAACTTAGATCGCCAGTCTGGAACTTTGCGGTCAAATTTTCGGAAAGCCAAAAAGGATCTCATTGAGCAATGGCTGGAACAAACCTTCGTCACGGAACAAATGAAATCAGTGCGCTGGGCGCCGACGAAAGATTTTGATTGCAATACTTTCGCAAAAAACTATAAAGGTTTGTTTATTCAGAACTCGGAGGCCTATTATGAGCTTGCACCTGCCATCGGGTACTGGATCTGTGCTGACTCGAAAAGAAAATCAGCTAAGACATCCTCTATCAACAAAGCCAGTTTCGATTCGTTGAAAAAATGGCTCTATCCGCAGCTCGGTATTTAAATGGGATTTATTGTATTTACTTTTGTTTTCTTAACTCTCTTCCCCGTCCTCGCCAAAACTATTGTTATCAATGGTGAGGATGACTGGGCGCCTTACGCCTCAGCTTCAAAAAGCTACAAAGATGTTGAAGGCCTTGCTCCCGATATTGTGAAAGCCGCCTTCCTGTCACAAGGAATCAAAGCCATCACACGTCCTGTTCCCTTTGCCCGTTGTCTTCACGAAGTGGAACAAGGTTCCGCCATAGGCTGTTTTGATACCGTGATGAGCAGCGAAACCAGAGACCTCTACATCTTTCACGCGACTCCCCTATTCACCGTGGACATGGTGATCTATGGCAGCGCCAACGAGCCGAAAAGAGCATTAACGTTTAAAGATTTAGAAGGAAAAACTGTCGGCACCACGAACGGTTACACTTACCCGACGGAATTTATAAGCAATAAAAAGATCAAACATTCCCCGGGCCCCACGGAAAAATCACAGCTAGAAAAATTAGCCAGCGGTCGCATTCAATACGCCATCTTGTGGGGGCTCACGGGACCTCTCGTGTTAAAAGAGCGTCCGGATCTAGCGGGAAAGGTCAAACCTTTAGGAGTGATCTCTTCGACGGGCCTTTATCTGAGCTTTTCGAAAAAACACAAAGAGGGCGCTAAGTACGCCGCTCTTTTGGAAAAAGGCCTGCAAAAAATTATGGCGAATGGAACCTACGCCAAGATTATCGATAACTTTAATAACAAGTACTTAAAAGCATTCTCCCTCTGAAAGAACAGTTCTTTCAGTGTATTTGTTGCTGAAAGAAAACTCTGCCAAAAGTTCGCTCTTCGATGAATCCAAAATTTGAACGTGAACGTTTCTATAGCCCTTACGAGTTTGCATCTTCGTAAGACGTTTCTGTCCCGGAGTTTCGCATTCTTCGAAGTTTTCATTCACAACGCTGCTATCTGCAACGAACTCACTCTGCCCTGTCAAAGAAATATTTTGATCGCGAATTTCATCGGCTGGAATAGCAAATTCGCCATCCAAAGGAATCATACGGAAACCCACGAAATCAAATTTCACAATGCCCGCAGAGGTATCACCTGTATCCGAGAAAAAGTTAGCAAGAAAATCCGAACCAAAAAGGGAGTACGGAGTGATGTAAACACGGTAGGACTGCCCCTGCTTAAGAGTCACATCGGAGCCTTCCGTTGATTTCAAAGTGAAATCCTGGTGAACGACCAAGTCCCCGTTTTCCGAATTACACCCTGCCAGAGCCAAAACTGATGCTAGTACAAGCATGAACTTTTTCATTAAAACCTCGTTATGGGGGTATCTTTACGCCTCAAAGATCGAAACTCCAAGAGCTGATAGGTAAACCTGTAAAAATGGCAGATTCCCCTTGCGCCACTGCCAAGGCCTGGTAAAAACATGCCCATGGAAATACAGAATTTGAAGCGCCCTGAACTATTGCTCCCCGTAGGTACAAAGGATATGGCCCTGGCGGCTATTCACAATGGGGCGGATGCCATTTTCATGGGCGTTCCGGGGTTTAATGCCCGCGGCAGAAGTCACGATTTCCAAATTGAAGAGGTCAAAGAGATCATCGATACCTGCCACCTTCATGGCGTAAAAGTGAATCTTGCTTTTAATATTCTGATTTTTCAAAATGAACTCCGTAGCGCTGTCGAGGTTTTAGGAAAAATCCTTCCTCTCAAACCGGATGCCTTTATTGTTCAAGATTTGGGCTTGGTGCGTTTGATTCGCCAAATGGCGCCGGACCAACGAGTTCACGCCTCTACGCAAATGAGCATCAGTAACGCTGAAGCCATTCAGTGGCTGGATGACTTAGGTATCCAACGTTTTGTCTTGGCGAGAGAAAACTCCATCAAAGAAATTCAAGCTATCAAACAAAACACGACTAAAGAAATTGAAGTCTTTGTCCATGGCGCCTTGTGCGTTAGTTATTCGGGACAATGCTTTACTTCCGAAGGCATTGGCGGACGATCTGCCAATCGCGGTCAGTGTGCGCAGAGCTGCCGCTTCAGCTACGAGATGCACGTCGATGGTGAAAAGCGCGACCTTCAAGGAAAGTCCTTTTTAGTTTCCCCTCAAGATCTTTGCGGTATCAATGAAGTTCCAAGTCTTTTGCAGGCCGGTGTCGACTGCTTCAAAGTAGAAGGTCGACTCAAAACCCCAGAATACGTCGCCACTGCAGCACGAAGCTTTGACGAAGCCATTGCGTCAGCTCAAGAAAACCAAGCTCTTTCAAACCCTGTGCTTATGAAGAAGCAAATGGCCTCAGCCTTTTCGCGAGGTTTTTATAGTGGATGGTTCCACGGGGTCAATCACCAGGAACTGGTCGATGGCACGTTCAGCTCCCATCGTGGCTTTGAGTTCGGAAAAATTCTTCGTGTGAATGGAAGCTCCCTTGAAGTGGAACTCACTGAGACGAATGTTCAGCAAGGTTTAAAAGCCGACTTTATTAAACCCGGCGATGGTATTCTTTGGGTTTACAAGGATCGCAATGGACAAAGTGTCGAAAAAGGGGGCTTTGTATTTGCGGTTAAGACTCTCTCTCCTCGTCGTTTTGAACTTGAGTTTTCAAGAGACATTGCGATGGACGGCCTTTACCTTGGCGCTCGCGTTTTCTACAACCACGATAAAGATCTTAAAAAAGATGTGACCCTCAGTGTGGAAGACAAACAAAGAAAAAAACGTTTGCCCGTCTTTATTCGTGCGGAGGCTTCACTGGGTAAGCCGCTAAAAGTAGAATACTCTGATGGCAAATACACGGTTTCTGCCTCCTCTGAAAATGTCTGTGAAGCAGCTAAAAGCAAAGGCCTTAATTCACTGGACTTGCGAGAAGAGCTGTTTGCTTTGATGGGCAGTCCTTTCCGTGGTGAAGGTTTTTCTTGCGAATTAGATGCAGAGACTCCTCTTTTCTTGCCTCACCGCCAAATTAAAGAAATACGCCAACAGTTGGTGAAGGAACTGACGGACTTACGCATTCAAAATGGCGCAGCTCCCGTCATCGCACCTCAAGCTCAGGTGATGGACTGGATTGCGAGTAAAAAAATCGCGGGAGGAAAAGTTCAAGGCGTGAAGCTTAACTTGTTACTTCGTGACAAAGGGCAAGTGGAAGATATTGCCAATGCTATTAAGGCCGGAGAACTGCTGGCTTCCGGAATTAATCTTGCGATTTTGGATTTTGAATTTGGTTTAGATTTTGAACCAAGTTTAAACCTCTTAAGAGCAACAGGTTTGAAGGTTGGAATTGCGACCACTCGTATTCTGAAGCCCAATGAGCATCGCAATGTGAAGCACCTCTTGAATTTGAATCCCGATGCGATTTTAGCAAGAAATCTGGGCGCCATTCAGTACTTGCAGGCCAATGCTTATCAGGGACAGATCCTGGGGGATTTCAGCTTAAACGTCGCCAATCATTTGACGGCGCAGTACTTGCTCGACAAAGGGATCTCGAGTGTTTGCTTGGGTTATGATCTTAATCACCTTCAAGTCAGTGAGTTGATTCAAGCGGGCCAAGCAGAGCGCTTTGAAGTGACGGCTTATCAATACATGCCAAGCTTTCACATGGAACACTGTGTGTTTGCAGCTTTCTTAAGCAAGGGTTCCAGCTTCAAAGATTGCGGAAAACCTTGCGAAAAGCATGACGTAAAACTTAAGGATCAATTCGGAAACTGGCATCAGATTAAACCCGATCAAGAATGCCGTAATACGATGTACAACGGGACGTCACAATCCGCAGCTCGCTATGTGAAAGAGTGGGAAGCTCTTGGTCTTGGTTACATTCGCTATGAAGCCCTTAAAGAACGAGGCGCTGAATTGATTACGAAAGTTCAGGCGCACTTGGATTTTATTAGCGGTAAGAAAGAGCTGGAGTCTTTGATCAAAGACATCGGAGATGTGGAAAGTTACGGGCTTTCTGAGAGTCATTTCCAAAGAGAAAAAGAATATCAAAGCAGAAAAAAATAGGCTGTCTACGACAGCCTCGTCGCTACGGGTATTTGGATTTCAAATACTTTTCGTATTCTCTCAAAATCGAATTCATCACTCCCTTTAAGAGTTCATCGAATTGAGGGTCTTGTCCTTGATTTGAATTTAGTTTTACAAAGTCTGCCAGAATTTGCTCTTCGCGTTCCGCATTGAAAAATGGCAGCCCTTGTTCTTGTTTGATCTTCCAAATAGCCATCGTCAAATCACGACGACGCAAAAGCAAAGCATGCAATTCTTTGTGAACTTGATCTATTTCCTGGCGAAGACTGGCAATGGTATCCAAAATAAAACTACCTTCTAGGTTATTAAAATTAATCCAAACGGAAGAGGGCAAATTTCAAGTACCGAAGCTCTTCCATCGCCAAAGGATAAGGATGATCCACGGGCTGTCCACCGATGTAAACCAGCGTAGCCTTCTTGCGCGCTCGCGAGAAAGCCTCTTGGCAAATATCCATGAATTCTTTTGAAGAAATATGACTGGAACAAGAGCTGGCAGCAAAAAGTCCCTCTGAATTAACGAGCTTAATCGAGTTTGAAAAGACTTTCGCGTAGGCCGCCTTGGCTTGCTCTACCGATTTTTCATTAGGTGCAAAACTTGGCGGATCGGTGATGACCAGGTCGTACTTTTTCTTTTCTGTATTGAGCTGTTCCAAATATGCAAAAGCATCCGTCGCAACATCATGGTGGATGGTTTTAAGCCCATTGATTTCAAAATTTCGATCCACCGCTTGAATGGCTACCTTGGCAATATCCACGCTGGTCACTTCTTTAGCGCCACCTTTAGCGGCAAAAATTGAAAAGCCCCCAGTGTAACTAAATAAATTTAAGACCGTCTTATCCTTCGCAAAATGCTGGATCATCTTTCTGTTATCGCGTTGATCTAAGAAAAAGCCCGTCTTTGCGGCGTCACGGATGTTGGAGGCGAACAAAACGCCATTTTCAAGAAATTGCACCTCGGACGCCAAAGTCCCGACGATGTTTACACCTTTTTCATCGGCATCATTACGACGCTTAAGATACACGCATTTAATTTGAGGAAAAGCGGCCTGAATTTTTTCAGCAATAACTTGGGCATTCCAAGTTTTTTCCATGATGGGATGATCGTGCTTGATGACGGCCGTATCGTTGTAAATATCAACGATCAACCCCGGAAGACCATCCCCTTCCCCATTGATAAGGCGAAATGAATTTGTGACTGCCAAATCAAAAGTCCTGCGAATCTCCACAGCCTTGCGCCATTGGCTTTCGAAGTACAATTCAAGGGTGCGTTTCATGTTATTGCGTCTAAAGATAGGCTCATCCGCTAGAACTAGAACACGAAATCGCAACTGCGTATCACCCTGCCAGATCCCCAAAGCCAAGGTCTCGCCTTTATAGTTTAAAAGATGAATTCCCGACTTTACAGAGCGGCCGTCATCAAAACAATTGGCGAAAATCCAGCGATGTCCTTGTTTAAGGTGCTTCGTGACGTCCCGTTTGAGCTCGATAGTGAGAATGGGATCTTGAAATGTAACGGCGGCAGAGTTCATTTAAGGAGTCTCCAGAGGCGTTATATTTATGCTAAATCCCCCGTCCTCACAAGGGGTTATGAGAACCTCTCAGTGGCGTTGGTAAATTTACAAGCCCTTTGACTCATAGATCAATCTAAACGACTCTCCAGCAATACCTTATCCCGTCCTCGCGTTTGGAGTTCCTATGAAGCCCACCCTGCTAGATCAGAAATTTTGGCGAAACTTTGCAAAGAATAATTGGGAGAAAAAGCCCCTGGTTCTTAAAAACGTTAAATCGGGTTTGCTTGAAATGGGCGACGCCGAGATTTTTAATCTTTTGGTTCTTTATAGCGATCGCTGCCGTAAACTCAACAACCCCGAGGGTTTTAAGTTTTACATTGATGGGTTTAAGGCGGACGCCGAGGATGTCCTGCAAGTTCTTCCAGAGAAAAATGACAAATCCCTTTTAGGTTATCATGCTCGTATGAAGGCTTTGTTTCCTGACTATTGCTTGGTGTGCGATGAACTTTTAAAGGTGAATTTAAATAAACAGCACCTTCTCACTGATTTTACGGATGAACTCTATCGCCATGTGGGTTTTCCGAATCGTTTTTCGGAAATGGGACTTTATTTAGGAAATTATCGTAAAACTCCGTTTGGAGTTCACGTCGACTCTTGTGGTGTCTTCAGCTTTCCCGTTGCTGGATTAAAAAGGTTTCGCCTTTGGACTTCGGCTTTCGCCAAAAAGAATCCAGGATTAGATCGCGCTTTCAAATATGATAAATACAAAAAGAATTCGCAGCTTCTAGAGGTCGGCCCTGGCGACATGGCGTACTGGCCCTCTTCAGCTTGGCATATCGCCGAATCCGATGGCTCTTTCAGCGCAACCTGGAGCCTGGGCGTTTGGATTGATCAACCTCACAAAGAAGTGTTTTCGGAGTCTTTAAAAGACCTGCTTGATCGAAAATTGGGTTCTGTCGGCGCGACTCCCACCACTCCATTTAAAAATCTTCGCAGCAAGACTGGGGAAGTGGCAGAGCTTCCAGAAACTTATCGCAAGTCCATCGAGTTGCTGCAAAATTTGACGGCTCTGGAACTACAAGAGACTTTCTTAAAGTCATGGATGAAGCACATCTCCCTACAAGGTTTTAAAAACATTCCCCACGTTGATTTCAAGTTATCAGCCAAGTCTCGGATTCAATTGCGCAGTGATAGATCTTTGATCTTGTGGCAACAGGGATTGACCTCGAAGGAAAAGGTCTATTTCAGTTTTGGCGGAGTTTTAGTTGAAAGCTCTAAATCGAGCGGTCTTCTTAAACTCGTAAAGGCTGTGAACGCTGGTGAAACTTGTTTGGTGAGTGATTTTTTAAAAGGGGCAAGCTTGAAGAAGGACCTTGCCTCTTTGCGAGTTCTTGCTGATGCGGGGGCTTTCATTTAGATATTCATCTAAGTATCGGATTTCCCTCAGCAACCGCATTCTGGACATCATCTACAATTCCGGGTATGATCTATTTATGTCGACGCCTAAAACGGTCCGTCTTACGGATAAACAATTTGAACAAATCGGAAAAGCTCTTGCAGAGCCTCGTCGCTATTTAATTTTAAAACAAATCGGATCCTGCAAAGGTGAAGGCCCCATGGCCTGCAGCGCTTTGGCTGAAGAGCACGAAATCAGTGCGGCTACTTTGTCTCATCATATTAAAGAGCTTGAGACAGCGGGACTTGTTGAAATTATTCGTGAAGGTAAGTTCATGCGCCTTGCGATTCAACGTGATGTTCTGCACGCCTACTTAGAAAAACTCTCTAAAATCTAGCACTTTCCGCCCCAAGTCGCTCCTATTCGCTTTAAATCCATGCTTTTCAACATTTCGACAATTATCTAACTATCGTATTGACAAAATCCACTTCATTTCGATACTTATCTAAGTATCGAATAACCATTTTTGAAGAAATTCAAAATTTAACTGGAGTTAAGATGAAAAAACTAAGTGGAAAAGTTGCTGTTGTAACGGGAGCCTCTAAAGGTATCGGAGCCGCAATCGCTAAAGAGTACGCGGCGAACGGTGCCTCTGTGGTCGTGAATTATTCTTCCAGCAAAGAGAACGCTGAAAGAATTGTTAAAGAAATTGTGGCTCAGGATGGTAAAGCTATTGCCATTCAAGGCGATGTTGGCAGTTCGGCGGACGTGAAAAGACTTTTTGAAGAAACAAAGAAGGCTTTTGGACGTTTGGATATTCTAGTGAACAACGCCGGCATTTATAGATTCGGTACAATCGACGAAGTCACCGAAGAGGAATTCCACCGCCAATTTAATACGAATGTGTTGGGTCTATTGTTAAGCACTCGCGAGGCCGTGAAGTACTTTGATAATAAAGGTGGTAACATCATCAACATCAGCTCTGTTGTCAGCACAAATCCTATCCCGGGCGCTTCTATTTATGCTGCAACCAAAGGTGCTGTTGATACGATCTCTTTGGGTCTGTCTCGCGAACTAGCTCCGCGCAATATCCGCGTAAATAATATCGCTCCAGGTGGTGTTGAAACCGAAGGCACACACAGTGCGGGCGTGATCGGTAGTGATCTTGAAAAACAAATTGTGGCGCAAACTCCACTAGGCAGAATGGGCCAACCACAAGATATCGCAAAGATTGCGTTGTTCCTTGCCTCCGATGATTCAGGCTGGGTGACTGGCGAGCGCATTCACGCAACCGGCGGATTTAGATAAATTTGAAATCTCTTTAAAAAGAGGAGAAGTTAGAGTGGAAAACCTAAGCAGCGAAAACATCATGATCTTTTTGTTAGCCGGATTTTCGGGACTTAACTTCTTCCTCAATTATTTTCGGCAAGGGCGCAAGAGCTAAAGCCCTCACAACCAAGCTGTGAGGGGCAAGTTTGAAGAATAACCTTGTCTCTTTGCAAGCCCTTGCTGATGCAAGAGCTTTCGGGAGTTTATAATTGCACCCCTGTCGGATAACTTCAGAACTCTTTTCCTTGAATTTACCTAAGCCGCTCGCTTAATGCTCGTTCTGCCATAAGTCATCCATCGTAAAAATTCATTCAGATCCTCAGAATGTGCACTTCGAGAATTCTCCCAGAGCTGACTATTGAATAGACAGTAAAATCTGGATTTCGCACGAGTGATTGAAACATTTAATCGTTTTGGATCAGAAAGAAAAGAAAGTTCGTCTTCAGCGGCACCGGCACTTCCGAATGACAAGAATATTGCTTCTCTTTCTTGCCCCTGAAATCTTTCAACGGTATCAACCAAAACTTTAGAAGCCTCATCAACTCCCAGACGATTCTGAAGTGTTGCGTTCACAAGACCTGCTTGAACGCGATATGGACATATGACTCCAATACTTTCCACCGACCCCTTACTTCTACGCAATTTTTCAATTTTATCAGCGATAAAGTTCGCCTCATTCAATGAAGACTTTTCTGACGTATGAGACTCAATTTTTTTTGGAACTACGAATCCGTCGGTCAAAAATGCTGGACTATCTGCAAAAAAGTCTCGAGAAGCAACTGAGGTGTGAGGAGTAAGCTTTCCTTTATAAAACTTTTCTGAAGACCACGCTTGAATTTCACTTCGCATTCGATACTGAGTTTCCAACATAGGAGTTTCTTCACCGATTAGTAAAGAAAACACATTATCGCAAGGCAGCTCAGCATGTTTAGCGGCCAATACTGGAGGCAGCTGAAACTGATCCCCCACGAGTACAACACGCCTTGCGAGACGCTGAATAAATGGCCAGAAATAAATTGGCACTTGCCCTGCTTCATCTATAACCAACAAATCAACCTTGGGAGCCGACTTATTAAATGCAAGCTTGTGAAGCGTTGCTCCTATGAGATTCGATTCTTTTACCTCTTCTCCAAATGCCGTTGAGATAAAGTTGAGTTCTCCAATATCTTTTGGATATAATTCTTTTCTCACTTTGTCGGGATCTCCGACTCTTACCCAATCATAGCTAAATTTGTCCACAACAACACGTCCGAGCAAATTATCAACTGCCGCATTTGTAAAAGACGTCACACAAACTTTCATATTGGATTGCAAAGCTAAGACAATAAGAGCCTTAAGTAAGTGCGTCTTACCAGTGCCAGGTGGCCCTTGTATCGCGCCACTTAAATTGCCATCAATTAAATACTCAATTGCATTTTTCTGAGTATTATTTAGCCTCTCATAATGCTCTTTAAATTTCCGGTCTTTCGTAAAAAGAGTATAAGCTCCGGTGCCTAATAAAACTTCCTCTTTTGAAGAGGAAATTTCGTAGAGTTTTTTTCTTAGTATGTTATTAAATAACGTCGAAGAGCTCCTAAAAAGAAATATCTCTTGTATGCCATCAACATCCAGCGGCCTCACTCCGGAAATCACCATTTCAATTTTACCAGGCGAAGGATAGGAAATATTCTCCACCTTCCAGTCTTTAGACAATTGAAGTGAAAGGTCGGCATTAGGCTTCTTAATTCTAACCTCAACTCTATCCCCAGGACGAAAGCGCGAATAAAAAACTTCTCCACTCAATTTCCATCGAGTAAAACTAAGTTTCTCTTTCAAATGCAAGGGACCTAAGGCATCGGCGCTTTCACAAATTCGACTAAGAGGCGCCGTGGTTTCGTAGATATATCTTGAATACTCGGCCCTATTTTCAGAATCGATCATCTTTACGAGAGCATTTATTTCAACAGCGGCTATTGGTTTCATGCTCAATATATTTCGGTTTATTACTAAGAACACTTGACCAGAAAATTTTAGCAAGACTTTTGCCGAGCAGGTAGATAAAGCCACGAAAACTCAAAAGAAAAATAAAAAAGGAAGTCTCTCGGACTTCCTCTTTATGAATTCACTTACGGTCGTCAACCGGCGAATTACTTGTGAACACCGCCAATTGAGCATCGAATGCACGCTTGTATGCGGGGCGCGCTTCGCCTCGGGCGACATAAGCTGCTAGGTTCGGGAATTCATCAAGAATACCTGAAGACTTCAGCCTTAGCAGCACTGATACCATCATCAAGTCTCCTGCACTAAACTCATTTTCAAGCCAATCGGCATGTCCCAGATGAGCAGAGAGTTTTTCTAATCGAGAGCGGACTCGGTCAACGACGAGGGGTATGCGCTCTTGGCTCCACGGCTTGTCGCTCTCAAGAATTTTCGCATTTGCGAATTCAAGAATGGATGGCTCCACCGAATTGAGCGCTGCAAACATCCACATGATTGCGCGCATCCGTGCATTGGCATCTTTTGGTAACAGACCAATATGGTTTTCAGCGATATGAAGAATGATCGCACCCGACTCAAACAAGGAAAGACCCTCATTTTCGTAGGTCGGAATTTGACCAAAGGGATTGAGCGCTAGATGTGCGGAGTCCTTCAGGTCACTGAAGGTCACAAGCCGAACATCGTAAGATTGATTCACTTCTTCAAAGGCCCAGCGAATACGAGTATCACGCGCCAGTCCTCTGCCGCGATCAGGTGACTGTTTAAATGCAGTGATGATTGGTCTCAAGGCTGCCTCCTGTTGAGGTAAATTTTGATATATTTTTTATTGAACAATCAGATCTAGACTGACTTTGGTTCTGGAGTCTTCAGCAGAAGGCGGAAACCTCATGGACTTTATTTGAGAAAGAATGCAGTTTTCAAACTCAGCGTCTTTGAAATTCATATCTCGAATGCGCGGGTTTCTAACATAACCTTCGTCATTCTGAATCCACACCAGTGTCGCCTGCCCTTTAAGACCCGGAGTTCTTTTAACGGCATCTCGGATGCAAGTTTGGAAGGCCGTTTGATTCTGATTGATTTTATGGGAGGTCTCTTTTTGAGTCTCGTCCAGACTTTCTTCTCGCGTTGGAACATTTGAACAAGAAGCGGCAAATAACATACTCAATGCAATCAGAACTTTTGCTTTCAATGGAAGCTCCTTTAGATTAGACCTCTCTAATGCCATTTATAAAAAAAGCCCCGAATCCGGAGCTTTATATTTTCACACTTAGATGTAAGAACCTAGTTCCTTACTCATAAAACGCTTGCGCATTTTAATCGTGCTTTTTGTTTCTAGTTTTCCAAGCTTGCGTGCGATCAAATCAGCTTTCGAAGTCTTTTTCGTCAACACTTCTGTGGAAGCAAATAGCTCAACGCCACTTTCAAGCGTTTCATAAAGTTCGAAGACATCGCAAGCTTTCAAGTACTCAGTACGTACCGCTTGGTTTTCAAAATTTTTGTATGTGTATTGGCTGTATTCTTTGGCATCTTTTTCAGCTGCTTTTACCGCCGCATTCGCATTGGCTGCCTGGAACAACACCACACGCTCTTCAAGCAGTTCGGTAAAGGCCTGTTTGCGTTTAGCGCTGGATTTACCCACAGCACGAGTTACATAGAGAGTTTTAACAGCAAACCATTTTTTATTTTTCATTATCTTTTCCTATGAGCAGTTTAGCGGTGATCGAGATTCAATCACCCCATGACTTTACCGAAAAGACCTACAGGTCGTCAAGCTTGGACGGCTCCTGACGGTTATCTATCCATTTGTTCTATAGACTTATTCAACCACTTTTTTGATTCTGGTGAAGTCACATTGGTGTAGTAAGACGTGCTTGAACATGCGATATCTGACATCGCAGCCACACCAAAAAGAAGATATTCGCCGTTGTCATTTTTAACGAATGCAGGTCCTCCCGAATCGCCGGAACAGGCTGCTCCATTTTCATTTTGTGAAAGCACGGCGATTTCATTCGGTGCTTCTTCTTCGTATTTCACCTCGGCCGTTTTCAGTTGAGATCCCTGTGCATACGAAATCGCATAAAGCTTTCCTTCATCATCAACAACTACAGACCCGAGCATTTCATTTCTATGGCGATCCCGCTCAGAAATCTCTTCTACGCCGACTTCTACAGCACCGAATCCGGCAATGTGAACGGAGGTATCCTTTTTTAAGAGTTTTGTATTGTCCAAAAGACGAGCTGGATGATATCCCGAAGGCAAACCACCTTCGAATTTTAGCAGAGCCAAATCTCCTGTGTCGTTTTCTACGGAGGCTTCTTCTACATTTTCATCATAGAGGTCATTGATGATAACTTTCGAAGCCAAACGTGCTGACTTATGCAAAATAAATTTCTCACCCGTTTCTGGATCGACGAGACTGACGTACGCTCTTGGATCGCCTTCCATCATGGTCTCTTCTATATTCAGAGTAAAATAGATTTGATTTTTGAAAGCCACGTTATGAACACAATGTGCCGCTGTTAAAATCAAATCTTTGCGAATAATAGTTCCCGTGCAGGCCCCACCGTTAGCGAGAATGGCCACCGTGTGTTTACCAATTTCTGACTGAAGAGATGTGATTTCTTCCCCACCAACAATGTTCTCGGAAGATGCTAGCACAACTGATTCCTTGGAGGTCTCTTGTTTTGAGCAGGAAACGTTCCCAAATAAGAAAGGCAGGCTTAGAATAAGTGAGCTTACTGACGTGGTTTTCATATTCACTCCGAACTGCGAGCATCATAAATGCCAAGCAGTTCCTATGAAAGACGTCGGGAAAGATTTTGAATTTACTTCCTGAGATTGACAGTTTTTGTGTTCCACAAATAAAGACAAACAGCCATCTGCGTGCCTTGACTGTCAATATCCTCAACAGATTTGAAATTATTCTTCTATGACAAGGTCACTTATACTCATCATGAAACTGCCACCAGGTGTACAACTCAGTCTGTGGCCACCCCTTCGGCGAATCTTCCCATTTTTCTTGACGACCAAACGGAGTCATATCGAGAATCGCCCAAGGTGTTCCCATGTACTCCACTCCCCGTCCGCCTGTGTAGTAAGTTCGATAGACTTTATTTCCGTCGCGAATAAAGACACTGAGGGCGTGCTCGCGATTGCCATCAATTCCAAGATCTTCGTTGAAAGACGTCTCCCACCCTGAATACCAAGGTGTTGTCCATCCCATGCGTTTCTTGTGACGACGAATACTTTTAAGTGGCGCATGGGAGATGAAAACGAATGAAGTGTTTCTTGCGTGAACATGCGCTAGATGGGGAATATGATCCGCAACAAAAGAGCAGCCCTTACAGAAAGTATCGTTATCCGGATGATACATGAAGTGATAAACAACGAGCTGCTTTCTACCATCAAAAAGATCCAGTAAGGTTTTCTCTCCTTCGGGACCTTCAAAGATATATTTGTTCTTCATTTCCATCATAGGCAGTCGACGCCGAAGAGCACTGACCTTGTCTCGCTCGCGTGTGTTTTTCTTTTCTTTCACGCGCAATTTTTCAACAGCACTACGAAACGCTTTTTCTGAAACAACTTTGGGTAAAGATTTGCTCGCCATAACGCACTCCTTGCTCTGATTTTTATTGAAGCAAAGCATGGTGAGAGGAGCAACTTACAAAAGGCAGGTTTATGCCGAGATTTTGGGCATAAAAAAACCGAAGACTTGCTTCGGTGATTTTACTTCCATCGTTTGTGAGGATCGCCATTTTCGCTAAAAAATGGCGGGCCGTATGGGACGAGTTTAGAACTCTTTGACAGAGATTTAACCCTTAAAAAATTTGTCTTTGTAAGTACATACTAGACCTTTGTTCGATGTAAATATTTGAAGTGCATTCCGATAAACAAGAATGAATTTTTTCGTAATATCTGCCACCTCAGAAATTCCACACGGCGCAGCAAGTTCAATTTATCTGGTTCGCGATAACTGGGACGACTGGTTTACATATACGACACAGTTCTATTTAATGTATGTTGATCCGGCGGGGCAAAAGTTTGGGATTGGAAATGTAAAAATCGGCCAAAAACGTCAGGAAAGATCACCGAATATACCGCAATATTTTAGTGCCTTATCTGATGATTTTTTTTCCGTAGGCCAAGATGTCTCATTCTATGAAAATTTAAAGAAATATTTCCCAGAGTCTTATTCAGAAATTCTAATTAGCCTAAGAGATATGGCTTTAAACCACACCATTTACACGGAAAATCGCACCCAAAAAGTAATGGGAACTTCACTGATGCGATATGTTTCTGAAGCTCAACTACTAGGTCAATTCTCTCGCGTGGCTCGCGGAGGTGCCGAATTAACGGAGTTTCATTTTTCCTACACCTATCCCAAATACTTCGTAACCAAAAAATCTCAAGAACGCCATGAAATAGCAAATCCGACTATTTTAAAATTTGATGTAACACCTAATTCCATGCCCCCAACCAATGTTCACGTAATGGTTGGAAGAAATGCAGTCGGCAAAACTGTTTTGCTAAATAATATGATTAAATCATTGGTAGACAAA
This sequence comes from Bdellovibrio sp. HCB-110, assembly GCF_047323225.1. Classification (GTDB taxonomy): domain Bacteria; phylum Bdellovibrionota; class Bdellovibrionia; order Bdellovibrionales; family Bdellovibrionaceae; genus Bdellovibrio. The sequence continues at coordinate 1,424,661 of NZ_CP178750.1, read as the reverse complement.
AGAGCGCTTAAAACAGAAGTTGGTAAGTTTGATGGGCAATCAGATGTGCCGACCGGCCTATTTTCTAACATAGTTTCAATTTCCTTCAGCGCATTTGACGAAAACCCGCCAATAGCTGATTGGAATTTAAGAGACAACGTCAAATATGCTTATATCGGCTTAAAGAAGCCTCCAGAAAAAGGAAAAGCATTTTCTAAGTCAAAAAGTTCAACTGAGTTAACAAACGAATTTGTTGAAAGCCTAAACAACTGTAAAGGTGAGCCCCTAAGGCAGCGATGGAAACGTGCAATATCGATCTTAGAGGCAGATCCAATTTTTAGAGACACCCAATGCATAAACTTATTGAATATACAGGATTCCGAGAGATTTAAAGAATTTTCGGTAAACTTATTCGATCGACTCAGCTCGGGTCATAAGATTGTACTACTTGGTATCACGAGACTCGTTGAGGTTGCTGAAGAAAAGTCACTGGTTGTTATTGATGAGCCAGAAACCCATTTACATCCACCCCTTTTATCAGCGTTCATAAGAGCATTATCCGAATTAATGATTGATCGAAATGGAGTTGCAGTAATTGCAACTCACAGTCCCGTTGTGTTACAGGAAGTTCCAAAATCATGCGTTTGGCAATTGCAGAGATCGATGTTAGTCGTCACTGCAAATCGCTTAGAAAGAGAAACTTTTGGGGAAAATACGGGCGTACTAACAAGTGATGTTTTTGGTCATGAGGTTATTCGAACCGGATTTCATACAATTCTAAACAGATACGTATCTCAAGGATATAGCTATGAGCAAATTCTTTCTCTCTTGAACCAGGAGCTAGGATTTGAGGGAAGAGCAATTTTAAGAGCATTAATCGCACAAACGAGAGCTTCAGCATGAAAAAAGTAAGTCCGCCAGATATTGATCCGGTACTCATCTATTTGACATGCATAGATAGCTTTAGAAATAGCGCATTGAGGAACAGCTTCTATCAGTCACTATATTATTTTACAGAGCTGTATGAAATCTTCTCTAAAAAAGCTGCAAGAGCAAATCTGAGAAGTCTATCTGTGGATTATCTCCCGTCTAATATTACTAGAGATGAGTGGATAAAACTTTATGAGGAAAAGCTGGTCCAATCTGTTGATGCTCGCATATTCTACGACATGATCAAAACTAGCTCGCCAAATGGAAAATGCCTTCTTTGCATGTCAGGAAATGTGAGTCAGGTAGATCATCATTTACCAAAAACCAGATATCCGGTACTTTCCGTTGCACTCCTAAATCTCTTTCCAACTTGTGCCGATTGTAACAAAAATAAAACAGCAAATATTCCCACCACTCCGCAAAATGAGTATTTGCATCCTTATTTTGACGATATCGATTCAGAAGAGTGGTTGGTTGCAAATGTTATTCAAAGTAACCCAGTCAGCTTAACCTATGCGGTCACCCATCCATTAGCATGGGATGGAAATTTACACGCGAGGGTTCAGAACCACTTCACCAATCTTAAATTAGGCAATATGTTTACAGTAGATGCGGCCGATGAGCTATCAAGTCGAATTCAGTCCTTTACAAATCTTTACAATGCTGCGGGAGAGGCCGGACTGAAAGCACAATTAAAAGAAAATTACGATTCTGCTTACATCTACAGCCATAATTCATGGCGAACAGCGCTATATAAAGCGCTTTGGCAAAGTGATTGGTTTTGCAATGGCGGTTTCATTCGATAAACAGTAGAAAATGACTATCGAATCATTTCATTAAAAGCCGCCGTAAGCTCTCCGATATCTTTATACCTCTGGGTTCGATCTTGAGTTAATCCTCCAAAGACAAACATCTTGGTTTTTTGGTCGGAAATTTTCGAAACATCCGTCCGGCCCGTCATAATGAAGTATATCAGCATTGTTAGGGCATACATCTCATGGGTCATTTCAAAATTAGCCCATCCTTCGGTTCTAAGAACTGGATCGTTAAAGTATCCCTTCATTTCCGTATTCACAGAAGTCAAAGAACTATTTGGCGTTTTAACCAAACCAAAATCAGATATTTTTGCAACTATTACGTCATCATATATTCGTACCAGAACATTTTTAGGGCTAATATCTCGATGCAGTAGTCCCTTAGAGTGAAGATAAGAGAAGCCTCTAAGTATCTGTCTAACAAGAGACACCCGTTGATCTCGACTTAACTTTCCGTTATTAGTCGAGATATATTTATCTAAGGTAAAATCCATCAACTCCATGTAGTATTGGTTTTTATCTATGTCGTATTTAAATACTTCAAGAACATAAGGAGAAGAAAGCTTCTTCATTTCTTCGAATTCTCGCTTAAATCGCTCTAATTCTTTGTGATCAAGACTATCGAGAGCTTTTTTTACGGCGAAATGCCTATCAAAAAACTCATCCCTACATTTAAATACTTTCGCGTAAGAACCCTCTCCAATTATTTGCATTGAACTCTGAATGCTCTTAACACTTCTTTCGATATTTAAGTTAAGTCCTGATATAAAAATAGGGATTAAGTAAGGGACATCGACGGTGGCCATATTTGGAGGTAGTGGACTTCCACCGCTCTTTTTTAGAAAACTCTGACATTTCGTTAAAACCTCAAAGTAGTATTTCTCAATATCAAACCTAAATTCCGAATTTTTTAGTGTCCTATGAAGACTCAGCGCCATATCCACAGCCCAGATTAAGTCTCGACTATCTTGCGCGAGAAAATGCCCCCCGCTTTCTCCCGTTGGAAGTCTTTGGTTCATTGCTTTAAATGAAACTTCAAATTGTTTATGAAGAGCTGAAAAGATTTTTTTAATCTTTTCGTTAGTAAAGTGTGTGTATAGTTCAGCGAATTCTGGATTTAACAAGTCGTTAACTAAAAGATCGCGATACTGGGCCTCAATATAATTTTCAATAGTCCTGTCACTCATATATAAACAATATACGATTTTAAAGCAGGCAGAGTCCATTCTGCATGATCTTAACTAGCCAATAGTCTCTTTGACTAAGAGCTTGCGAAAATTCACGTTTTTAAACCTTCTTTAAGAGCACATCAAGGATGTCTAATCCAGCTCGACAAGTTTCTTTATTGGCACCTCTAGAACCTCCGCGATTCTAGCTAGAGTGTAAACCTCTGGGCTGGTAAGGCCGTGCTCAATCTTAACTAATAGTCCCCCGAGAAAACCCGCCCTCAAGATAAAGTCTATCTTGGCTATAACCTTTTTGTTTTCTTACCTTAGCAATATGCGCCCCAAGCTTCTTCAAAAACCGTTCTTTTATCTCCCAATCCACCTTGGCAAAAGAAAGCGTGGTAGTAATAAAAGCTCTGACATAAAAAATCGACTACGCCACATTAACCCCATGTATAGAGTTAACCATAGAAAACGTAAAATATATTTCCAAAAAAATGGCCATTATTACGTTCAGCAGGTGCTGAAAAAGCCAATACAACAATGCTTGAAGCCTCTCGATGACTTTCAGAGGCTTGCGACCGCTATTTAGAAGGTAAAATCCCCGAAGAACTATGGGAGTTAAAGTCAAAACAACTAGAAGATGAGAAGGTCACTTTAAAAACCAACTGGCAGCTTTAGAACTCGAAAAACAGAGTGAGCAGAACAACCTGATTCCCTTGATGGACTTGGCTTCCAAGGCCCGATGCTTTGGCTCTATGAATTCTGATGAAAAACGGGAGTTAATGAATTTGGTACTATCGAACCTACAAATAAAAAACGGAAGTCTTCAACATGACTTCCGTTTTCCAAGTTTGTGGGGATTAGCCATTTAGATAAATGGCGGGGTGGACGGGACTCGAACCCGCGGCCTTCCGCGTGACAGGCGGACGTTATAACCAACTTAACTACCACCCCACATCGATTTGGAGAATCTTTTATAGCTACAGTGACCGCGTAATTCAACACTTTTTTACGATCCTTTTAAAATACCCTCATTTCTCTCCCATCCAATGCCATGACAAGGCTCATTATGCCCCCTTTTTAGGCATCTTGCCCTCTTGGAATCCCCCGAGTTCGGGTATACTGTAGTCCCACATTCAAAGGAGACACCCATGAAGAAGGCTCTAGTTTTCACAGCTCTCTTACTTTCTCAAACAGCTTTGGCTGAAACGATCACTTACAATGTTGAGGGTATGCACTGCGGTTCTTGCGCGAAAGCGATCCAAGCCCAAGTTTGCAAAATGGATGGTTTGGATAAATGCGATGTTACGGTCGGTAAAGTTGTGATCTCTCCCAAAAAAGGGATCAGTATTTCTCAAGATCAAATTCAAGCGGCTATTTCTAAAGCTGGCGAATATAAAGTTACTGGCTCAACAAAAAGTAAATAAATCTCTTCAAGAGATTTTAACAACTCTTGTCTCTTCACAAAATAATTTGACCACGTCATCGCCTATCTGGCGGTGACGGTTTTTATTTTTTTTGCCATAATGTCCTCATGATAAATAACTCTGAACATACGGCACGTAAGGGACGCCTGCTCATTATCGACGATGAGTCTGAGCTGCGTGAAGTCCTCATAGCTCTTCTAGAAGAGTCTGCAGCAGAAATCCAACAAGCAGCCAACGGCCTTGAAGGTATTGACCTTCTTAAAACTCAACGATTTGATGCAGTTCTTTCTGACGAGAAAATGCCAAAAAAATCGGGCCTCGAAGTTTTAAAGTGGATGCGCGAGAACGGCCTCAATATTCCTTTCATAATACATACAGGCTATGGCCAAAAAGAAATGGTCCTTGAAGCCCAACGCCTTGGCGTTTATGCGTTTATCGACAAACCTTGGGATGAGCGCTCCCTGATTTCTACTGTCGAAAAAGCCCTTCTTTCCGGCATGGGGCAACAGAAGCCGTAAAGCTTCTTGTCTCCTCTGCCAAGATCCATCATCATAGAGGAAGTTTCGGGTCATAGACCCTAGAATAGGATTTCCTCATGCAGAAACTTTTTTGGCTCGATATGGAGATGACAGGTCTCGATGTCGAAAAAGAAGTGATCATCGAAGTTGCCGCCATCGTTACTGATCTTAATTTTAAAGAACTTGAAACTTTTGAAACCGTTGTTAAACAACCGCAAAAGTATCTTGATTCTATGGATGCGTGGAATACTGAACACCACAAGAAATCAGGCCTTACTGCGAAAGTTCCTTTCGGCATGGAGCCTGATCAAGTCGAAGCGAAGCTTGTCGACATGGTGAAAAAACATTTCCCAGATCCCAAGGACCGCCCGGTTCTCGCTGGAAACTCCATCATGCAGGATCGTCTTTTCATCGACAAATACATGAAGGATCTTTCACCTCGCCTGCACTACCGTATGGTGGATGTGTCGTCTTGGAAAGTGATCATCAATAACAAGTTCAACTATATCTATCAAAAAGCGAACAAGCATCGCGCCTTGGACGACATCCGTGAGAGCATCCAAGAACTTCGTGCGTACTGCGATAAATTGAAATTCTAAAAAACCATGCCACAAAAAAACGAGATCGAATCCGAATCAGCTTTTAAAAACTGGATCAATGCCGGTCTCGTGGCTCGTATTGCTAAGCACATCGAATTTCATTATCCGAAATTTGATTCAAAGGCGTTTAATAAACTCAGCGCTCAACTTCCCTCTTTGGAGATGAAGCCAAGAATGAGATTGATCTGTGATTTTTTAAAAAGTCACTTACCTGAGGATTATACGACAGCCTTGGATATTCTAATTGATGCCACTGTGAAGCCCGCTCCGAAAGTAGAACCGTTAAAAGGTTTTGATTTGTGGGCTTTTACAGAATACGCGCACCGCTACGGATTAGAAGATTTCGATGAGTCGATGAAGGCCTTGCATGAATTCACACAAAGATTCACTGCCGAATTCGCAATCCGCCCCTTCTTGATCCAAGAAGAAGCAAAAACTTTAAAGGTTCTTCACAAGTGGACAAAAGACCCAAACCATCACGTGCGCCGTTTGGTGTCTGAAGGTTCAAGACCAAGATTGCCGTGGGGCGAGCAGCTGAAATCCTTCATCAAAGACCCAGCCCCAACCATCGAACTTTTAGAAAAGTTAAAATACGATCAAGAACTGTACGTAAGAAAATCCGTCGCCAATCACTTGAATGATATCTCAAAAGATCATCCAACAATTGCTATAAAGACAGCTCAGAAATGGTTGAAAGAAGCTCCAGCAAAACACAAAGATAAAATTGACTGGATCGTCAGACACGCCTTGAGAACTTTGCTAAAAAAAGGAAATCCCGAAGCATTAAAGATTCTCGGCTTTGAAAACAAAGGCAAAGTCCACGTCAAAAATTTGAAAATCTCCAAAAAAGAAATCCGCGTCGGAGAGCACTTGGAGTTTTCATTCGATCTAGCCAGCACCACAGCCGCACAGATCATGGTGGATTATTTAATCCATCACAAAAAATCCAACGGTGAAACGAGCCCAAAAGTTTTCAAACTCACAACAAAAAGTTTGAAGACAAAAGAAGTACTAGCCATCAAAAAGAAACACTCCTTCAAACCAGTAACAACAAGAGTGTACTACCCAGGCACGCATTATTTAGAAATTATGGTGAACGGAAAACTCTTAGCAAAAGTTCCTTTTAATCTGAAGAAGTAAAATAAAAACTAACAGCCGAAAAAAAAACGCGCCGCCAAGGCGCCAGATCCCAAAAGCGCAACGAAAGTTCTAATTCCAGCTTTGGGCCTTAGAGGGGGCTGTGCTGCTGGCAAAACCGAGTTCCGCAGCGCCAAGAAAGAAATGCAGTAGCAATCAGAAGAAAAAAGAAAAGAAAAAGGGAGGCTAGCAAGCCTCCCTCATAGCGCGAGGACTGTCTGAGCGTTTTGCCAGCAGCACAGCCCCCTCTAAGACCCAAAGCGGGTCAATTAGTAACGATAGTGTTCAGGTTTGAAAGGCCCTTGAGGACTCATATGCAAGTACTTAGCTTGCTTAGAAGTCAACTTAGTCAACTTAACACCAAGTTTATCAAGGTGAAGAGCCGCCACTTTCTCATCCAAGTGCTTAGGCAAACGGTAGACAGCGATGTCTTGGTACTTATCACGGTTGTTGAAAAGTTCCATTTGCGCCAAAACTTGATTCGAGAATGAGTTGCTCATTACGAAGCTTGGGTGTCCAGTTGCGCAACCCAAATTCACCAAACGACCTTTAGCAAGGATGATAACTTGTTTGCCGTTTTTCAAAGTGTGGATGTCCACTTGTGGTTTTACTTCGCGGATTTTTGAATTCTTGTTCAACCAAGCCATGTCGATTTCGATATCGAAGTGACCGATGTTGCACACGATCGCGTTGTTTTTCATAGAGTTAAAGTGCTTGTCAGTGATGATATCGCAGCAGCCAGTTGCTGTTACGAAGATATCGCCCATTTTCGCAGCTTCATCCATAGTCGTCACTTCGAAACCTTCCATTGCCGCTTGCAATGCGCAGATAGGATCGATTTCAGTGATAAGAACGCGAGCACCAAGACCACGCAATGAATGCGCAGAACCTTTACCTACGTCGCCGTAACCAGCAACTACGCAGATTTTACCAGCAACCATCACGTCAGTGGCACGTTTGATACCATCTGCCAATGATTCACGGCAACCGTACAAGTTGTCGAATTTAGATTTAGTCACAGAGTCATTGATGTTGATTGCAGGAACTTTCAATTTTCCGTTTTTCAACATGACTTCAAGATTGTGAACGCCTGTTGTAGTCTCTTCAGAGATGCCGATGATTTTCTTCAACTCTTTTGCGAAGCGTGGCTCGTGCATCATGTTTGTCAAATCGCCACCGTCATCAAGGATCATGTTGTAGCCGTCTTTGCCCCAACCAGTGATCGTTTGTTCGATACACCAGTTGAACTCTTGCTCCGTCAAACCTTTCCAAGCAAATACTGGGATGCCCGCTGCTGCGATAGCAACGGCTGCGTGATCTTGAGTAGAGAAGATGTTGCAAGAAGACCAACGGATTTCAGCACCCAACTCTACAAGAGTCTCGATCAAAACCGCCGTTTGGATTGTCATGTGAAGGCAACCAGCAATCTTCGCACCTTTAAGAGGTTGTTGTTTCTTATACTCTTTACGAAGAGCCATAAGACCTGGCATTTCAGTTTCAGCGATCTTGATTTCTTCGCGTCCCCATTTTGCCAATTTATCGAAAACTTCTTGGCTCTCCATCGCTTCTTTGCAAACTTTGAAGTCGCCAGAAGGCAATTTTGCCGTCGATTTAGCTGCTGCTTTTACGTTTTTTTTCATAGCGGATTTTCCGTTCGTTGTCGTTAGTGACATTGATATTGATCCTTTGGTTGTTTTCTAAGGTAAAGTCAAAATTTCGTACCCAGTATCTGTCACAAGCACGGTATGTTCAAACTGTGCGGATAATAGACTATCCGCAGTATGATAGTACTTAATGCTGGAGCCTGGGATGTTGTATTCGATGATCTCGTCCGTTCCTTGGTTCACCATAGGTTCTACGGTGATGCAATGGAAGGGAACCAAACGGTCGCCCTTGCCTTTTTTACCGAAAGACGGAACAAAGGGTTCTTCGTGGAAAATGCGACCGACGCCATGGCCGCCGATTTCTTTAACGGTTGTATAGCCCTTACGAGTCACCAGCTTGTTGGTTTCAAAACCGATATCGCCAGTCCACCCGTTCGGTGTAATCGCCTCTATGCCCTTATCACGAGCCATACGAGCTGTTTCCACAAGGTCTTTAGCTTCCTCAGAAACGTTGCCGATCATGTACATTTTCGACGTGTCGCCAAAGAAACCATTGATCCAGGCTGTCACATCGACGTTGATAATGTCGCCGTCTTTAAGAATAGTTTTATCGTCAGGAACGCCATGGCAAACCACTTCGTTCACAGAAGTACAAGTGTACTTTGGATACCCGTGATACCCCAAGCAAGCCGACTTCGCGCCTTTGCTCATCATGAAGTCGTTGCACAACTCATCGATTTCGTTCGTTGTCATACCCGCCTTGATGTACTTATCAAGGTAAGTCAAAGTATCGGCCGCGATACGGCAGGCCAGAGTCATTTTTTTGATTTCTTCTAAAGAAAGAGGCTTGATTCCCATAGAGGGGATTTATAGCACAGCAACCTAAGGTTGGATAGGCCGAAAGTAGACCCTTAGAATAACAAAAGCCTAGGTATTACCCTAGGCTTTTGAATCTAGTTCAGCTTTAAGACTGATTCTAAGACTATTTCAAGTGCTTAGAAACAAGCTTAGTCATATCGAACATAGAAACAGTCGTTTTACCGCCGAAAACTTCTTTAAGTTTTGCATCAGCGTTGATGTTTCTTCTGTTTTTAGCATCTTGAAGACCGTTCTTCTTGATGTAAGCCCAAAGTTTTTTAACAACTTCAGTGCGTGGAAGTGGAGAAGCGCCAACAACTGCTGCCAATGCTGCAGAAGGAGTCAAAGCCTTCATGAATGCTGCATTTGGTTTACGAGCAGATTTTGCTTTTGGAGCAGCTTTTTTCGCAGCAGCTTTTTTAGGAGCAGCGGCTTTCTTTGGAGCTGCTTTTTTAGCAGCTTTTTTTGGAGCAGCTTTTTTAGCTGCAGCTTTCTTAGTAGTAGCTTTCTTAGCTTTTGCCATTCTAAATTCCTCCGTTAGGTTTTTAGTCTCGTTTATACGAATGAACACAGTGTGTATCTAAGTCGAGGCGTTTGTCCAAAAAAAAATGCATGCTAAATCATTTTTTTTTCGCACTGGGTGCAGATTTACCCAGTTTTCCCCTAGGAAAAAGGACCATTTCTCGATGGAAAACCCCTTCTGGACTGAGGGAAATTGGGTCGAAACCGATAAGAAAGGCATGAGTTTTCAAGCAAGTTTTAAGCAAATTCTTCGAGAGAAAATGGGTGAAAAAGCCTCTTCCTCCCCTGGAATGAACACTTCAAACGTGCACGCAGATCCTGCGCATCTGGCTTATTTGCTTGGACAAATCAATCGTTTAGAATTCCAAACTCCCCGAGGACAATACCCTGCTCCGAAGGTTCGTCCTCAAAGAAAGCCCCATAACTTCTCTGCAACTCAAAAGCTTTCCTATGAGTTCCTTAAGACTTGGATCCATGATTTCTCTGAAGGGTTCACAGCCAATGAATTGAAAAAAGCGTTTCGCCAAGTGGCGATGGTACTCCATCCCGACCAAGGCGGAAGCACGCAGCAATTCGTCGAGCTCAAAGATCACTATGAAAATCTTCGCTCTCTCGTATCAATATAAGACACTAAACAAGATTACATTGTTGAAATGACCTCAGGACTTCTATTATAGAACCGATACTTCATGATAGAACGGCGGCGGAATACCACCATGTATGACTTAGAGTTCACATCCGAGGATGCGTATAAAAAGCGATTGACCTACTTTAAAGTCATTTACTTTATTGGGGTGGCCGTATCGTTAGTCTATGTCATCAAGTATAATTTTGAATATAAAGTCACAGAGTACAACTCGGTCCTAATCCCTGGATGGCTAGCCTTCTTGATCCTTCCCCCTCTTGTACTTCGACTCACTAGGAACTACCTCTACTCGGCACTCACCCTGGGGGCGGTCGCGATCAGCCTTCTCACCTATCTGTTGTATACTGCTGGCGGAGGTGATGCCCCCGGTGTTTTTTGGCTTGCCGCCGTCCCTTTGGTCTTAGGAATCTTAATTGGTCTTCCTGGAGCTGTTGCTGGGTATTTCATCATTGCCGCCGTCATCGTCTTCTTCTGGTATATGAAAGCCAATGACATGGGACCTAATGTCATTGCAGAGTATGGTGATTACGGTCGGGAAAAGCTCTTTAACCTCGTCACCTTTCTTATTTTCTCCTGCTTCACGACCCATCAATACATCATGGGAGAAGAGCGCTTTATGAAGCGCCTGATGGAGAAGAACCTCGATATCGAGAACCTTCTGCGCGTTCTGATCCATGACATCGCTAATACTTTGTCGTCGATGACCTATAACTTGGTCAAAGCCAAAGAGGACCGCGAGAACAGCGTGAGCTCCATCGAGTTTGAAAAAATTGAAAAGGCCGTTGATGACATCAACAACCTTCTTGCGCAGGTGCGCCATCTGAAGTCAGTGAAGGATGGAAAAGCGGCTCTTCCTCTAAAGCCTATCTCTTTGACCCTGGTTCTTCATGAAGTCTATGAAAGCACTCTGGGAATTGCCCAGCAAAAGGGTATCAAGCTGTCTCTGGATATTTCGCGCGACCGTATGCTGATCAATGGCGAAAAGACCATCTTAAGCAACGTGGTTCTTCTTAACTTGCTCAATAACGCCATTAAGTTCTCTCACCCGGGAGATCGTATTGACTTGAAAGCTTATTCGAGTGGAGATCAGGTTATTATCGAAATCCAAGATTATGGCATTGGTATTCCAGAGCACATCCTGGGGCAGATTTTCAATCTGAACGCACAGACCACCCGCACGGGCACTCAAGGGGAAAAAGGTACTGGCTACGGCATGCCTCTCGTCAAAGAGTACTTACAGATGATGGATGGCACGATTGAGATCTTTTCTCAGGAAGCGGCAACGCATAATCAGCCTCGGGGAACTCGCGTCGTCTTAAAGTTGCCGTTAGCAAAACCCGTGACCTGATCGTCTCATAGTGGGATTGCCCAGATTAAACCGGTAAATAAATTTTGTCGAACGCCGATAAGTTCTACATGAGAACCCGGAACGTATTGGATTTATCTTTCTCTCTCATCCTGTTATTATTTTTAAGCTCAATGGGCTATGCGTCCCCGAGCACCTTGACCTATCAAGGTCGCATTCTCAAGTCGGACGGAACTCCTTTAGAGTATTCCAATGTCAGTTTTATTTTCCAAATCACCGATCCATCCGGTCAATGCGTCATCTACCAAGAACAAGTCACCGGGATTAGCATGGCTAACTCCAAAGGGGTCTTTGACGTTCCGATCGGCAAGGGCGGCGTCAATTATCCATTGAGCGGCGGCTCCACGGTTCTTGATGCCTTTAACAACTCCTCCACTTTCGCCTGCGGCGCTTGCAGCGGCTACACGTGCTCCGCCGGAACAAGCAATTATTCTCCCGTGCAGACAGATGGTCGCCTTTTAAGAGTCCAATTTCATGACGGCGGTGCGTGGCGCTTGATCTCACCTGACACCGTGATCCGCTCTGTTCCCTACTCGGCATATGCCTTAACTGCGAACAAATTGGGAACGAATGTAGCTTCTGATTTTCTTTTAAAAGTCGGCATTCCCACCTGTGGCGCCAATGAGTTTTCATCATGGAATGGAACCGCTTTTGTTTGCGCTCCGGTAACTGGCGCCAGCGGCGGGACTGTGACGAATGTGACGTCCGGGAACTCTTATGTCACAATCACGAATAACACTTCTACTCCCCTTGTCACTTTGAATGTGGGAACCACTGCGGGAACCGTTGCTGCTGGTGACGATGCTCGTTTTACGGATGCTCGTGTTCCAATGGGAACAGCCGGTGGAGATTTGGGCGGATCTTATCCGAATCCTTCCGTTGGTAAAATTCAAGGCGTTGTGATTTCTGCTGCGGCTCCTACGAATGGTCACTTCTTAAAGTTTGATGGAACTCAGTGGTTGGGTTCTGCCATTGCGATGAGTGATGTGACGAATTTAAATTCTACTTTGAGTAACTATCATACTGTGGCTGCATTTAACTCTGCGGTGGGAAGTGCGAACTGTGCGGCTTATGAAACGCCGTACTGGAACTCAGTCTCCGGATCATTCCAATGTCAGGCGATCAACGTGTCTGTTGCAGGTGATGTGAGTGGAACGATTGGTGCAGTTTCCGTTAATAAAATCAAAGGTGTTGATGTTGATACAACAGGGTTAGCCGCTGGCCAAGTTCTTAAATATGATGGAACGAAGTGGGCTCCGGCTGCGGATTCAAATGCTGGCGGTACTGTTACGAATATTGCGACGGGCACTGGCTTGAGTGGTGGTCCAATCACAACAACGGGAACTATTTCTTTGGCAAACACGGCTGTGAGTGCTGGATCATATGGTTCAACAACTCAAGTTGGAACTTTCACCGTGGATGCTCAAGGTCGTTTGACTGCGGCTTCAAGTGCGGCGATTGCATTTCCCGTAACGTCTGTGGCAACAAAAACTGGTGCTGTTGTTTTGGATTATGGTGACATCAACAGTGCAGCTTCTAAATATCTGACTTATAAACCGAATAACGTCGCTTGTACTGATGGACAAGTGATGAAGTGGATCACGGCAAACTCTCGCTGGGAATGTGCGAACGATACAGATACATCTTCAGGTGGTACGGTTACTAATATCGCAACGGGTACTGGCTTAAGCGGCGGCCCTATCACTTCTACTGGAACTATCTCACTTGCTAATACAACAGTCACAGCAGGTTCTTACACAAGAGCTAGTATAACTGTTGATGCTCAGGGCCGTTTGACTGCTGCGAGTAGTGGGGGTGCGATCAGTCTTGCCTCGGATGTGACTGGCACTCTTCCAATAGCCAACGGAGGCACAGGACAAACTTCCGCATTAGCAGCATTCAATGGCCTTTCTCCGCTAACAACAAAAGGGGATATTCTAACTCGCGACGGAACCAATAATATTCGTCTGCCTGTTGGAACCAATGGACAAGTTCTTTCTGCAAACTCTGCTCAAGCTTCCGGTCTTCAGTGGATTACGCCAACAAATGGAACTGTGACGAATGTCACTGGAACAGCTCCCATTGTTGTAGCAACAGGTTCAACAACCCCTGCGATTTCAATCAGTGACGCAACTACAGGTGCAAAAGGTGCGGTTCAAGTCGGTGCAGGTATCGCGGTTTCATCGGGAACCATCAGTGCTGATCCTGCGAACTTCCCTTCCGCTGTTCCTGTTTCTAAAGGTGGTACGGGAGCGACATCTCTTACAGCGAATAGACTTCTTGCATCCAATGGAACGGGTTCAGTCGTCACAACATTTAACTGTGCTGTCGGACAAATGATTTCGTTTGATGCCACGGGTTTGATGATCTGTTCCACTTTCACGACGGGTTCCGTATTCCTCAATGGTGGAAATTCATTCGCTGGTGCAGCCACTTTAGGAACCAATGACAACTACAACCTAACTTTAGAAACGAACAACTCTCCTCGAATAACAATTGACTCCTTGGGCAACGTCGGGATTGGGACAGCTACTCCCGGAAGTCATCTTCACGTTTACAGCGATAAGCCGCGTTTAAAAGTTCAAGACGACAACAACGCAAGTAGCTACTTCGAGATCTACGATAGCCAGGACACTCAAACGTTGATTCAAAAAGTAACCCAAGTTGGCAATACAATGATCGATATTCAACCGATTCCTTCGGATGGGACCTCGGCGAGTAATGTCCGTCTGTTTCGTGGCACGAATACATCAGGTGCCAAGTCTTTGCAGTTGTTCAAGGGCGACAATAGTACAACCGTTCATACCCAGTTGGGTGTGGATGGGGGAAACAGCTTCTTCCAGATCGGCGGCGGCAATGTCGGTATTGGCACAATGACCCCTTCCTATCGGGTCGATGTTCAAGGCGACAATTACTCTGCAAGTTCCGTCAAATTACGCCGTACTGAAGTTTCCGGCATTGGCCCCGGAGTTGATTTTTACACTTCAGCCGACGCCACAGACACTGCGACTTCACAAACAATCAGCGGCAAGGGCCTGGGGCAAATCAATTTCTACGGCACCAATGAAACAGGGGTTGCGGCCTCCAATCCATCGGCGCGCATTTCCGTCGTTACTTCCGAAAATACAACGACAACAACAACTGGTGGTTACATACGCTTTCAAACCACGACAACGGGAGCCAACACTTTGACGGAAATTATGCGCTTGAACGATGGCAAAGTGGGCATTGGAACAACATCGCCGAGTTCAACTTTACATGTTGCGGGCTCCGTAAAAATTGTTGATGGATCACAGGCTCAAGGACGTATTCTCGCTTCTGACGCCAATGGTTTGGCGGCATGGAAACAAACAATTATTCGCGGAAGCACGGCGGGACTTACGGGAAATACATCCAATGGCTCTCGCGTCACTTCAGGAGTGACAATCACTCTTCCGCCCGGAAAGTGGCAACTTTCAGGTATGGGAATTACGACGCCGTCGTCCTGCCGCGCAGACTTTGGTCTTCGTGCATCCGCAACGGATACGATAGTAAAATACACTCTTTTCCCAGCGGCCACCGGAGACTTTCAAACTGCCACGGTGCTGGCTTATGTCGATATTTCCGCAACAACCACTTACGATCTATACATCACTTCGCGTGGGGCCTGCGCTTCACAAATTCATACGGACCCATTTTTATGGGAGTTAGTGGCAACCGGGGTTGCATACTAAAAGAGCGGGTCACCCCGCTCTTTTATATTTACACCATTTTGAAACGAATACGTTTTGGTCCCGCATTTTCGCCGAGGCGTTTTTTGCGATCTTCTTCGTATTCAGAGAAGTTTCCTGGGAAGAATTCGATTTTAGATTCACCCTCGAAAGCCATGATATGCGTGCAGACGCGATCCAAGAACCAGCGATCATGCGAAATCACGACTGCAGATCCACCGAACTCAAGCAATGCTTCCTCAAGGGCGCGCATTGTGTTCACGTCCAAATCATTCGTCGGCTCATCCAGTAGCAACAGGTTCGCACCTTCTTTAAGGATCTTCGCCATGTTCACACGATTTCTTTCACCACCCGACAACTGACCGACTTTCTTTTGTTGATCCGTGCCAGAGAAGTTAAACCAAGAAACGTACTGACGAGCATTGATCTCGCGAGTTCCTAATTGAATCACATCAGCGCCACCCGAAAGTTCTTCATAGATGGACTTATTTGGATCCAATGTCTCGCGTGTTTGATCGACGTAAGCAATCTTCACAGTCTCACCGACTTTGAATGTTCCAGAATCCGGTTTTTCTTTTCCTGTGATCATACGGAACAGAGTCGATTTACCCACACCGTTCGGTCCAATCACGCCCACGATCGCACCACGAGGGATGGTGAAGCTCACATCGTCCAAAAGAACTTTGTGTTCGTAAGCTTTCGTGATGCCTTTTGCTTCCACAACGATATCGCCCAAGCGAGGTCCTGGTGGAATGTAGATCGACATCTCTTGAATTTTTTCTGGAGAAGCTTCTTTGATAAGATTTTCGTAGTTAGAAATACGCGCCTTCGATTTCGCTTGGCGAGCTTTCGCGCCTTGACGAATCCAATCCAACTCACGCTCCAAAGTTTTAGCTTTGCGAGCTTGATCTTTGGCTTCGTTCGCTTGGCGCTTGTCTTTTTGTTCTAGCCAAGATGTGTAGTTTCCTTTCCAAGGAATACCTTCACCACGATCCAATTCCAAAATCCAACCAGCAACATTGTCCAAGAAGTAACGGTCATGGGTTACTGCGATAACAGTTCCTGGGAACTTTGAAAGATACTGTTCAAGCCATGCGACTGACTCTGCGTCCAAGTGATTCGTCGGCTCATCCAACAACAAGATGTCTGGTTCAGACATGATAAGTCTTGCCAAAGCGACACGGCGTTTTTCACCACCTGACAAGTTCGTCACAGGCAAATCGCCATCTGGACAGCGAAGAGCATCCATCACGATTTCAATTTTTTGATCTACGTCCCACGCACCAAGAGCTTCCAATTTTTCTTGGATCGCACCTTGTTTTTCGATGAGTTTATTCATCTCGTCTGGATCCAAATCAGGGTCGCTGAATTTGTCATTGATCGCGTTGTATTCTTTCATGAGCTTTGGAAGTTCGCCCATGCCGGCAAAGATATTTTCTTTCACCGTCAATGCGCTATCAAGTTGAGGTTCTTGCTCGAAGTAACCCACTTTCATGGTCTTAGATGGGAAAGCTTCACCGAGAAAATCTTTGTCTACGCCTGCCATAATTCTGAGCAAAGTGGATTTTCCAGAGCCGTTCAGACCCAAAACTCCGATTTTTGCTCCGTAGAAGTAAGAAAGATAAATATCCTTCAAAACGTATCTTTGTGGAGGATATACTTTACTTACGCCCTTCATTGTGTAGATAATCTCTTGAGACATGACGTCCTCTCCTGTAAAAGGAAGTGTTATAACACTATCTGCCCCTGTGCACGAAGCACTTTTGGTAGAAAAAATAAGCAGAACTAATTAGCGAATGAGTGACGGCATCTTAGAGAGACAACAAAACCCTATTCCAGACTCTTCGGTTAACACCGAAAAGAAAGAATCCTCGCGGAAGTCCGTGTTTGGAAGTCTGAACCAAGACCTCAAGCAGGCTTTGGATACTTGGGATGTACTCACGGAGCAAATGAGCAACAAGCTTTCCCCTGAAGAAGAGCAGCTGCAGGAAGTCAAAAGACTTCTGGGCGAGCTTAAATCCAAACTTAAAGAATTCGGCGAATAATTACTTTTTATCGTGCTTACTTCCACCCAGGCATTCGGGTGATTCGAACTGTAGCGTGGCTTTTTGTTTTTCCCACTCTGCAGGTGTCAGGGTCTTTTGCGTGAGCGCATGAAGACCGTTTTTCAGTTCTTCTTTGAGAAGATCATTGATCATTCTTTGACGATCAATGCGTGATTTGCCTTCAAATGCGGCAGAAACCACTAAAACTTTGAAATGCGTTTCGCTTCCCGGAGGAACAGAGTGCATGTGGCTCTCGTTTTCGATCTCCATATGAAGAGGAACAAGAGCCTGCTTTAAAATTTCATTCAATCGGGAAGCGCGAGACATGAACTAGTGATTTTTCTTTTCAATTTTTGATTTAACGAAATCAATGCCCATTTTCGCCATGGCGATGACACCTTTTTCTTCCAGTTTCTTTTCTACATCTTTAGCTGTGCGTAGAGCTTTCGCCGCCGCCATTTGCGCAATGGGATTGCCAACAGGAAGTCCTTCAAATTGGCCATCGTGTTTCCACTCGTCAGCTACTGTGTCTGCCAATTCCATGACCTTAGGAGCCTTTTGGCGGATCAATTCACTGCCGTAAAACTCCAAATGAGTCTTTTGCGAATGATGGTGCTCAGAAGGCTCGTCGCCATAAGCGGGTCCACCTTCAGCGATCATTTCTGATTCAGCCTTAACTTCATCATCAACATAGACATCATGCACGCCTTCATTCTGAGCTTCCGTGTTGATGGCTTCTGCCTCATCCATCGTTTGTTCAGTGGCAACACGAGTTTCTTCCATGTCTGCCATAATATCTTCCATCTCTTCATTCTGAGTTTCGTGATGCGGACGACGCTTATGAGGATGCTTCGTCGCATGAGATCCTTTCGCGTGGTGAGCTTTTGAAGAGTGATGTTTCTTTTTTCCGTCGTAATTTTTGATCTCTGGCATAATAAACCTCTTAAGCTATGCAAATCCTAACATTTCACGAGTCACAAAATCATAGTCAGCTTTCACCGGCGATTTTCCAGCAAAAAGACTTTTGCCAGATCGCACAGTGTTTTTTACTTCAGAAGAAGTTCTAATATAACCCTTCATCAGTGAATCCTCAAAAGATTCGATGCACTTCTGTAAAAGTTCATGGCTCGTATTCTCACGACCATCGAACTTAGTGAAAAGAATCTTCTTTGTAAAATCCAAGTCAAAATCCCGCTTGATATCGTCTAGCTCCAACAAATTCTTTTGCAGTCCCAAGAAAGCGAATTTATCTGGATTCACTGGCAAAATCACTTCGTCAGAAGCCACCGTGACAGCGGTATTCACGGCACTCAGCGCCGGAGCTGTGTCGATCAAAATAAGATCATAACGATGTCTGATTTTCTCCAAAGGTCCTTTAACAACCTGAGCCCAGTTACGGTTCGAATTCATCAAAACCCGATCTAAGACCGAGTTATTCAAAGAAGAGGGAATCAAATCCACATGGGGCTCGACAAAACACACGCACTCTTCAATGCTTTTGCGTTTTTCAGCAATATCCACCCACACCGGAAGAGATTCATCCTCCACGCCCAAAGCAAAGCTTAAGTTGGCTTGTTGATCCATGTCGATGAAAAGAACACGCGCGCCATACATCGCTGCGCGAAGGCCCATGTTTAAAACAGACGTCGTCTTAGCAACGCCCCCTTTGAGCATCTGAATGGAAATCACTTTTTGCGGATACTTATAACCTTGCGCTAGCAAAACGGAACGAACTTCCTCTGGCAAAAGCCAAGGAGATTTGATCTTTTTTTTGAGAGTCGCTTCGGCCTTCTTTTTAATTTCGCTGGGAGGAACTTCAATAAAAGAAGCCAAATCACTGAGGGTGATGCAAAATTCCTGCTGCGCCAATGTCGACATAAGAATCTCCTCTTGCCCTAGAGCGTACATAGAGGACCCCTTAAGCGCAAGAACAGCGCAGAGAGTTATCATAGCTCTGGAGGACTAAAATCTTCCAGATGCTGGACCTCATCCTTGATGATGGATCTCATTTCCTCGATGTCGAACTTATACGACCAGAGCAATTGCTCGCGCATTTTGCGAAACTGCCAGATTTGTTCAGGAGTGAGGGGGCGCAACGATTCGATCAGCCTGCGCAGGTGAAGATCCACCTCCCTTTTAAAATCTCCATAGTCCGTGTCGTCTTCTTTATCGAGGAAGTCTAAAAACTCATGGATGGCTGGATTCATACGCACCTCAAATATCCCTCTATTGTGCCCTGCTCCCGTCGCTGAACAAATTGGACCGTCCCCATCTTGCTAAGAATCACAATCGGGCCTAAGCTAAATCGACCTTATGAAAGGACATCTATGGCTCCCGAAATGGCAGCAGCCTATGTTGTCGGTTGGATTCCCTCCGCCGCGATCACGGGACTGCAAATTTGGTTGAATCGGAAAAAAGTCAAATCGGCCCCCTACCGCCAGCTTCAAAAGAATTTGCAAAAAGTCGGACTGATTTGGCGTGAGTCACGCTCGGATATGGAGCCGTTTCGCGAGGGAAAGGAAGAGCAAGATCTAAAGTCTTACGAGAAGAACATCCTGCTAATGGGTACTTTTTTCCTATTTTTAAGTTGGGTGGGCTTCTTCTTTAACCTTCTTGTCTTAATTTCCGTGCATTCTTTGGCAGTCTCTCGTAAAGAGAGAAAGCTTTTTTCCAGTGATCTGACGACGCAAGATCTAGCTGTCGAACCCATCCAGGAAATTCTGAAGGAATGTGAATGAAACCCGCGAGCAAACTCCCCGTTATCGAAAAATCTAAAAACTGGCTTATCATCAACAAACCACCAGGAATTTCCGTGCACAACGAAGCGGGCGATGTTCGCAGCCTCCTTAAAAAACAACTGCATCCAGGAACTTTCCACGACATCTATCCGGTTCATCGCTTGGACAAAGAGACCAGTGGAATTTTAGTTGTTGCCACCGAACAAGAGGCCGCTGCCAACCTGTCTGAACAATTTCAAAATCACAAAGCGGAAAAAATGTATTATGCCGTTCTTCGCGGTGGCATGGATGTTTCAGAGGAATGGCAAGAGTGGGCCTTTCCAATTTCTGACAAAGCCGAAGGTCGTAAAAATCCTCAAGGACTTCTTAAGGACCGTGTAGAGGCCAAAACGCTCTATCGCGTTTTGGATTCCAACAAGTATTTCTCGCTAGTGGAATTACGCCTCCTCACGGGACGACAACATCAAATTCGTAAACACGCAGCTTTGGCAAAACATGCGATTGTCGGCGACACCCGTTACGGAGATCCAAAGTACAATGACAAGATGGCGCAAATCTACAAAACCGATCGTATGTATTTGCACGCCTTCCGTTTGAGTCTTCCTATCGGAGGACGCACTCAAACTTTTGAAACACCCATGCCCGAAGATTTTCGAGAGCTTTTCAAATAAAGGGTTTTGTTAGTTTGCAGAAGCCCCACGATTCCCTTCTGGGGCGAACGGCACCGCGCGATAATCAACTCGATGAGAACACTTGCGGTGCAATTTCTTTTATTGATTGTTCTGGGTTGCCAGAACTCAGACTCTGCCAAGAGTGTTTCTCCTGTTGACCAACCTCCTGCCGAGCTACCCCATAATTACGACGGTGCTCCAGGTGACTTCATTGGCAACTGGGAAGGCCGCTGCACCGTAGACTCCGTTGTTGCCTGCAAAGCTGAAATGCGCGTCAACATCATCGCAGATCGGTTTTATCTGCAAATGGGTTATTCTATCGGAGATTCCTTTTATGGCGCCGTCTTCGATCCCCACCGCATTCAAAAAAATACCCTGATTGAGATTAAAACATCGCTACCAGCAGGAGCCATTGGGAGTGATGGCTTTTACCTGACCCGGGAGAATGTCGGCAAAGTGACCATTGATTTAAAAGAAGAGGGCGAAATCATTCTTTCCATTGCACAACTAAGTGGCAACAAAGTCACTCATATCGCAGGCTCTATGAAACGCACCAGCAAAAGGCCGTGCGATTCCTTTGGATGCCTCGGTGAAAATGAAAAACCTTAACTTACTTTTTTGTTCCGATTTGACTTTCTAATTTAGATAGAAAGTTTGCGACTAGATCATCACGCTCTTGGCCCACAACCGGGCGCGCACCCAATGGATACTCTTTGTAGAGTTCCTTCGGAAGCTCCAGCAAGAAACGCGACGGAGTTACAGGACGAACAGCCCCGTTTTTCTTCCTTTGCTGACAGCGTGACATCACCAGACGTTTCTTCGCGCGAGTGACACCGACATAGAACAATCGGCGTTCTTCATCGATATCAGAGCCTAGGTTTTTATGAGGCAAAAGATCTTCCTCAAGCCCCGCCAAAATCACCACTGGGAATTCAAGACCTTTTGACGCATGCAAAGTCATCAGCTGAATTTTGTTCGGCTCTTCTTCCTCTTGCGACATATCGTCACGCAAAAGCATGGAGTCGATGAACGATTTGATATTTTCGATGTCGTAAGATCTGCGTCCCAAATAGGAATCTAGAATACGCCCAAAGATCTCAACGACCATCCATTTCTTTTCAGCACTCGTGGGATCTGCGGCCGTCCCGTAGACGTATTCGCGATAGCCAATCTCTTGAAAGATTTGGACCATCTTAGCTCCCGGCGAGGAGCCCACTTGGAAATCAAGAATGTTTTTCGGAAGGTCTTCGATAAACTTCATCAGATTATCAATCGACTCCCCGGCTTTGTCTTGCACTTCGGCTTCTTTCCAGAAACGGCAGGCATCGACAAAGTTGATTCTTTTTTTGAGTGCAAATTCGCTGAGCTTTTCAATTGTCGTGTCACCAATACCGCGCGAAGGCACGTTGATAATACGACGAAGGGACACTTCATTGGGTGCCAAAGACTGCTTTAAATACGCCATCAAATCTTTGATCTCACGTCGGTCAAAGATCGAAGTACCGCCCGAGATATTGTAAGGCATGTTCGCACGACGCAAAGAGGACTCAATCAAGCCTCCTTGCGTGTTCGAGCGATAGAGAATCGCAAAATCTTTATACTTAAATCCCTGACGTTGGAAATTCAGGATTTCAGAGACGACAAATTCACATTCGTCTTCTTCCCTGTCCAAAACAAACAGCTCTGGCAATTCACCCGTATCTTGAGCCGCCTGTGAACGCAGGATTTTTCCGTGACGATTTTTATTTTTGGAGATCGCCGCATTCGCCACCGCCAAGATTTCCGCTGACGAACGATAGTTTCTTTCAAGCTTAATCACTTCGCAGTTTTTAAACTCTTGCGGGAAGTTCAGAATATTTTTAACTTCCGCGCCACGCCAGCCGTAAATCGACTGGTCGTCGTCACCCACTACCGTCAGGTTGTTATGTGACTTCACGATCTGAGCAATCAGATCCATTTGCATGCGGTTGGTGTCTTGAAACTCATCCACCATCACTTGGCTGAAAGAGCCTTGGACTTTTTCTAAGATATCTGGATGTTCTTTAAACAACTGCAAAGGCTTGATCAAAAGCCCTTCAAAGTCGACCACGCCCAGATGTTCCAGACGTTTTGCAAATTTTGGAGCCAAGACTTCCACCATCTCATGGTATTCATCGAAAGCTTCGTTTTGCACAGCAAGGCCCGTACGACGATCATTGATCATCGCCAGGATTTTATCGACGTCGAATTTATCTTTGCCGGAATTTTTAATGTCTTTGATAAGGTCTTTTAAAATGGAATTACAGTCACTTTGATCGACGATTCCAAAGTACGGAGACAGATTGGCGTGCTTGTGAAAACGACGCAGAATTTGCAGCCCGAAAGAATGAAAAGTCCCTGCCCAGAGACCTTTTCCCGTATTTCCAAGCTTTGCTCCCACGCGGTGTTTTAACTCACGCGCGGCCTTGTTTGTGAACGTTAGCACGCAGATCTCTTGAGCCTGTGCGACTCTTTCAGAAATCAAGCGCCCTGTTCTTGAAACAAGAACCGTTGTTTTACCTGAACCCGCTCCAGCCAAAATAAGCAAAGGGCCGTAATTATGTTTTACGGCCTTCTGCTGCTCGGGGTTCAACCCTTTAAGCCAATCCATGAAATCTCGTTTAAATAAAGAACTATACTCTGTTGTGGATCAATGTGCGCACTTCGTCTTCGAAAACCACTTCGATTTTGTCAGACATCGCGTCTTTGATGAAACCCATACCGAATTTAGGATGTTGAAGTTTCGTGTTCTTTTCAAACTTCGCCTTCATATTGTAAGACGCTGTTGGAGCACCTTCATTCGACATCAACATTTCGTATTCGTTGCGATGGCTGGATTTGCGTGAGTTCATTGTCTGTTCACGTTTTTTCGCCGCCGCTCCCGTCAATGGTTTGCCAGTGCGAGTTTGCGCTTTCGGAAGAGAATATGTCTTTTGCGATCCGCAGATTTCGCATTTGATTTTCGCCGAAGTCGAAGATGTGTGCGCTAAAACGACGTGGTATCTGTCAGCATCACACTTCTTACAGAATGCAAAAAAAGACTTCGCGACAGGGGGCAGGGTATTCATCGACATTTGGTTCTTCCTATCTAGTATTGTTGTTTCAAATTATAAATCATCAATTTTTCATCTAACTTCTTTTGGCCAATTTCACTTGCGCTCAAATAGAAGGGACCTTCGCTGCGCTCAATGCGCTTTTGAAAATCCAGCATGCTCTCTTCATTCTTCGGATCAATGTACGTCCCTGTCGGTCCGTAGTTTTCCAAGAACGCGAGATCGGGTTGTTTATTAAAAAACTTTTCCCAGCAGTTGGTGTTCACTTGCACACGGTACGTGATGGTCTTTGCATGAGAGTGAACCGGAGCATAGGCACCAATCACTTCCAAGTGGCCATAGTGAGAATGCAGCTTCAACGCCGGACTTCCCCACTGAGTCATCCCTGAACATTGTTCCACGTTAGCGTACCACAATCCAAAGGCTTTCGAGAGAAATCCAAGACCGTAAAGGCCACCGTCTGGAAGCAACGAGTTGATAGAGCATAAATTGTGCGCCACCCACTCCCCGCGGTGCATTGTCGGAATGATAATAAACAAAGAAAGGGGAACCCACTCCATGTCATCCAAGGACGTCACTTCTTTAAGAACACCGGAAGTTTTAATGGGAGAATTTGTAGCTGGGTATTTTTTAGGATCTAGAACCGCACGCATCTCTTTGGTAAGAGCAGAAGGTTTTGCGGCAAAGCCCGCAACAAAACCCGGCATGACCGCACAATCATAAAACACCCAACGAGGCATGGCCATATTGGAAGGACCAAACGCACGCTCTTCGATGGAGTAAATACGATCTGCAAAAGAGATTTGATCGATATCGAGAGGATCTTTGAAGATCGGTTCTTTTTGAAACCAGTCCAAACGATGAACGGAGCCTGGCAACGCGATTTGATTTTCTGGACGAACGAACACATAAGGGCGAATATCATCGCGCTCCATCCAGCTCGCTTTTGCCAACAAAGGATTCATCTACTACTACTCCAGTTCCGCGGGCAAGCCCGCTGCACTCTGTGC
The DNA here is from genome assembly GCF_047323225.1 of Bdellovibrio sp. HCB-110. Classification (GTDB taxonomy): domain Bacteria; phylum Bdellovibrionota; class Bdellovibrionia; order Bdellovibrionales; family Bdellovibrionaceae; genus Bdellovibrio. The sequence goes on along the minus strand of NZ_CP178750.1, from coordinate 1,399,846 downwards.
GCCAGACGCGCCTACCGGCCTATCATTTCATTAGGTTTTACTATCTTATCAAATTCTTCGCCAGAAAGGAGTCCAAGATTGATGGCTTCTTCGCGCAGTGTTGTGCCATTTTTATGGGCAGTTTTCGCAATTTTAGCGGCATTATCGTAGCCAATGTGAGGATTCAGCGCAGTTACCAACATCAAAGAGTTGTCGAGGTGCTTTTTAATCTGTTTTGTGTTTGCTTCAATCCCCGCCACACAGTGTTCCGTGAAGGACTCACATGCATCCGCGAGAAGGCGAATGGAGTTTAAAACGTTAAAAACGATCAAAGGCTTAAAGACATTGAGCTCAAAATGCCCGGTCGCGCCCCCGATACTCACCGCCACATGATTTCCCATGACTTGAGCACAGACCATAGTCATAGCTTCACTTTGAGTGGGATTCACCTTTCCCGGCATGATCGAGCTGCCTGGCTCATTTTCAGGAAGGTTCAACTCACCGATACCGCAACGAGGTCCTGATCCGAGCAAACGAATGTCGTTAGCAATCTTCATGAGGGACACAGCCACAGAGTTTAAAGCGCCGCTGACTTCAACAAGAGCGTCGTGGGTCGCCAAAGCTTCAAATTTATTTTCTGCTGATACAAAAGGAAGTTTCGTTTCGTGAGCGATCGCTTTTGCAGCCGCTTCAGCAAACTGCGGATGCGTGTTCAATCCCGTCCCTACCGCCGTGCCACCTAAAGCCAATTCATAAAGATGAGGCAATGTGTTTTTCACTCTTTGTACAGAGTGTTTCATTTGCATCGTGTAGCCTGAAAATTCCTGTCCTAAGGTGAGCGGTGTTGCATCCATCAAATGCGTGCGACCGATTTTGACGATGTCTTTGAATTCATTTTGCTTGAGTTCAAGAGCCTTGCGAAGTTTTTCCATCATCGGAATAAGGCGATGATCAATTTGCTCCGCAACGGCGATGTGCATCGCTGTCGGAAATGTGTCGTTGGAAGACTGACCGCGATTGACGTCATCGTTGGGATGAATGTCTTTGCTGGGTAACGTGACACCCATAATATCCATCGCGCGATTCGCAATCACTTCGTTGGCATTCATATTGGTTTGTGTGCCCGAACCTGTCTGCCACACGACCAGAGGAAAGTGTCCATCCAGTTTTCCGGCGATCACTTCATCAGCGGCTTTTACAATCACGTCAGTTTTCTTTTGATCTAACAAGCCCAGGCTATGATTGGTCAAAGCCGCACATTTTTTTAAGATTCCTAATGCGCGAATCATCTCGCGAGGAAAGCGGTCTCCACCAATACGGAAATTCTGCGTGGATCTTTGAGTTTGGGCTCCCCAGAATTTATCTGCGGGAACCATCACCTCACCCATCGTGTCTTTCTCTGTACGAAATCCTTGCTGTGCCATTTTTCCTACTTTCGAGCGACTTGGCCTACGTGGGCCTGATCCGTTGGATAAATAACAAGTTCTTGAATATTCACGTGAGCCGGACGTGCTACACACCACGCAATGGTTTCGGCGATGTCGCTAGCTTCCAAAGGCGTCATACCTTCATAGACTTTATCGGCTTTTTCTTGATCGTTAAAACGCACGAATGAAAATTCCGTGCTGACCATGCCTGGTTCGATATTCGTCACACGAATTTTACTTCCTAAAAGATCCATGCGCAGACCTTCTGAAAGAGCTCGCACTGCAAACTTTGTTGCGCAGTAAACGCCACCACCTGGATAAGTCCAGCGACCGGCAACGGAACCCAGATTCACAATGTGTCCTGAGTTTTTGCGAACCATGTGCTCAACCACTCCGCGGGTCATGAAGAGCAGACCTTTGATGTTGGTGTCGATCATCGACTCCCAATCATCCAAAGAGGCGTCTTGCATTTTATCTGTTCCCTTTGCAAGCCCGGCGTTGTTCACCAGAACTTCGACGCCTGCTAATTCCGCGGTGTGCGCTTTTAAAAACTCACTCACTTCAAAACGATCTGAAATATCAAATGGGGCGAGCTTCACCGAAACAGCGGGATATTTGCTTTTGATGGATTTTTCGAGTTCTTGAAGTTTTTCAAAACGACGGCCCGTCGCTAAAATCGAAAAACCTTGTCCTGCCAACGCCAAAGACGTCGCCCAGCCGATGCCTGATGTGGCTCCCGTGATTAAAGCCCATTTCGCCATATTTTCACCTCAAACTAAGACGATAGCAGCCCCCTCCCCCGATGGGTATCTAGCTCCCCAATAATGCTCTGCAATACAGAAAGGTACGGCGTACCTCCTGAGCCGGAATTCTGGTAGGTTCGCGGCCTATGAAATGTCCATGTGGTTCTGAAAAATCTTATGTTGAGTGTTGCGGCGTTTATCATTCGGGAAAAGCTTTGGCCCCCACGGCAGAGGCTTTAATGCGTTCCCGTTATTCGGCGTTTGCTAAAAATCAAATGCAGTACTTGCGTGACACGACGGATCCGCAAACTCTGGACTTGATTGATGACGAGGCCAATAAAGAATGGGCCGAGAGAGCAAAATTCCTCAAGCTTGAAATCGTTCGCGCCGAAGAAAAAGGCACCAAAGGCACGGTGGAGTTTAAAGCCTTCTATTCAGTCGATGATGAAGAGTATGTTCATCATGAAGTGAGCACTTTTCGCAAACAAGCGGGAGAGTGGTTTTTTAAATCTGGAAAAATCAAGGCGGAGAACAAAAAATGAAATATTGGCTCATGAAATCCGAACCGGATGTTTATTCAATTGATAAACTGAGCAAAGACAAGACGACTCCCTGGGAAGGCGTTCGCAATTATCAAGCTCGCAACTTTATGATGAAAGATATGGAGCTAGGCGACCTGGTTTTGTTCTATCATTCTAACGCCGAACCACCAGGTGTTGCGGGTGTTGCGAAAGTTTCTAAAATCGCTTTTCCTGACAAAACTCAGTTCGATAAAAAATCAGAATACTTTGACGCGAAAGCCACGAAAGAAAAACCGATCTGGTTCTGCGTTGAGGTGGAATTCGTCAGCAAATTTAAAAATCTTGTGAGTCTTTCAGACCTTCGCGACAACGAAAAACTTTCTGACATGGTTGTTTTGCAAAAAGGTTCTCGCCTGTCTGTTCAGCCTGTCGACAAAAAGCATTTCGACATCGTCAAAAAAATGGGCGGCCTGTAGTTCATGAAACTGTTTTTGGCTCCGATGGAAGGTGTGGTTGATTGGGTGATGCGTGATACTCTCACGCGCATTGGTGGTATTGACCAATGTGTGACAGAGTTTTTGCGTGTCACTGATCGCCTGCATCCTGAAAGTGTTTTCTATAAAAACTGTCCGGAGCTTAAAACCAATTCACGCACGCGTTGGGGCACACCTGTTTTTGTCCAACTTCTTGGCGGTCATGCCGAACCTTTGGCGCTCAATGCGCAAAGAGCTGTGAAACTTGGCGCCTTAGGGATTGATCTTAATTTTGGTTGTCCCGCAAAAACCGTGAACCGTCACGATGGTGGCGCGAGTCTTCTAAAATCCTGTGATCGTGTTTTTACAATTGTCGATACAGTTCGCAAGGCCATCCCTGCTGAAATTCCTGTGACGGCAAAAATTCGTCTGGGATTCGACGATCCGACAAAATGTATTGAGATTGCTCAAGCAGTGGAAGCCGCCAATGCCACGTGGCTTACGGTTCACTGCCGCACAAAAACAGATGGTTATAAACCACCTGCTTACTGGGAATGGATTCCGCGCATTAAGGAACACACAAAAATCCGCATTGTCGCGAATGGAGAAATCTGGAATGTCTCTGACTTTCATCGCTGCGTAGAAGTAACAAAATGTGAAGACTATATGATCGGCCGCGGAGTGATGAGCAATCCGTTTATCTTTAAACAGATCAAACAAAGTCTTGCGCAAGAACCTGTCGAAGAAATGTCGTGGCCCAAAGCCAAACCTTTGCTTCCGCAATTTTTTGAAGCGAGCACCCTTTACATCAACGACTACTTTGCGGTTTCCCGCACGAAGCAGTGGTTAAAAGCGCTGTCTTTGAAAAATGCAGAGGCCAAGCAGGTCTTTGACGAAATAAAGATTATTAAAAAGCCTGCGGAATTTAAAGAAAACCTAGAACGTATTTGTTTTTAATTATTCTTAGAACATCTTTTGAAAAATCCAATAAGGACTTTTTGATTTTAAAACTTGGAGCTTAAAGGATTTTGCAATCCACTCCATGGTTTTCTCAGAGAAGAACACCACATGCGTAAGGTCTCGGCGATAATACCAATCATGAAAAGCAGCCTCACCGCGATGAGCCGATGTCATAACACCTAAAAGTCCACCTGACTTTAATAGTCGGAGCAACTTTTCAATTTCTTGTCTTGGATTATGAAGATGTTCCCACACTTCCGTGCTGGTCACCAGATGATAGGTGCGACGAAGCTGGTCTTGATCGGGATGATAGAACAAATCGTAGTTAAAAGTTTTGTATCCCTTCATATCAAACAACACCGACAAAGAAGGTTTCGGTCCGCAACCGAAATCCAAGGTTGAAAGTTGCGAGCGCACAAGACCGGCGGATTTAAAATAATCGTCGATGTCTTTCACTAAGGGCTCTAAAAAAGCCAGATGTCCTGCACTCCCCTGATTTTCGTGATTGTCGTAGCGAGCCTTTTCTTCCTGAGGACTCAGACGCTCTGCAGGGTTCATAAAAATCAGATCGCACTCTGCACAATGGAAATAGCTCCGCTCGGGCTTTTTCTCCACTTTAAAAGGCGCTGAATGTGAGGCTTGGCAGAGTAAACAGTTCATCTTACAGAAACCTTGTCTCCCCGTTGGCCCTAAGTCAAAAAGATTATAACTAAAGTTTTAATGTACAAAAAGAATCCGCGTCCTTATTGACGAAGTTCGGTGCGGGGGCTCATATCAACAGAGCCCTCAAAAAATTTCAAAACACCGACGGACATTTCTTCCGTGCTTTTCGCTTTCGCACAAATCCCCACGAGAGTATTCCCGAAGGGCAACCACACACTCGTCGTTCTGACATAGAAGCGTACTTTTCTCATCGCAAGATCTTCGCCAAAATAATGACGGGAACGTTCAATGAGTTTCAGTAAACACTTTCCATACTCAGCCCCTTCTTCTTCTGAGGTGCGTGGCGCTTTAAGACCTTCTTTACCTTGAGGTGGTGCAAAGCCAAGATCTTCACCCAATTGCCACATCATCCACGGACGAGCGGCAAGACCACGTCCTGCCATCGCCATGTCGCAACCAGTTTCTTGCAACATCATGATCGCATCTTCAGAAGTTTGAATATCGCCATTTCCGATCACGGGAAAATCAACGGCCTTGTGAAGCTGTTTGATCTGTTCCCAATCCGCAGAGCCACGGCGTTTTTGTGCCGCCGTTCTTGGATGCAAACACACCCAACTTGCTCCGGAATTTCTAAGACCTGAAACAAAACTTAAAAGCTCGTCAAATTCCTTGGTGCTACCGACGGCGCGCAATTTAACACTGACAGGGATCGACGAATTTTTGACGGTCATTCGCACAACTTCAGCGGCGTATTGAGGATCACCCATCAATGCCACACCGTAATTGTGCTTCAAAGCTTTTTGCACGGGACAACCCATGTTGATGTCGATAGCTTCAGCTCCCCACTCAATAAGACGTTTCACACTTTCTGCAATGGCGTCTTCTTCATTTCCTAAAATCTGCGGCACAAGTCCCGTTTCGTGGGAGGCGCGCATCGTTTCAGGAGTTTTTTCTAAGTTTTCGCCAGGAATACGGCGGGAGTTCAGCATCTCTGTAGGCCAAATGGTATAAGCATTTTGTGGAAGGTACTCACGCATCACTTCGCGCAAAGCCACGTGGGTAAGTCCCACCATGGGGGCTAAGCAAAGAGGAAAATTCACTTTCCCATTTAAAATGGGTCTATGAAGTCCTAGTTTTTTTGAATGAGTGCCCAAAGAGTCCAATGCCATGGGACTCTTCTACCCGGAAGGACTTTTTCTGGCAATGGGTTTAAGGTGAGCAGGCTTTCAGAGCCTTTATCTCGTCTTCGAGATGCTCAGAAGAGAATAAAATGCCCAGAGCCTCAAAGGAAGGGCCCACGCTGAGCATGACGACACTCCTCCTTGGGTCAAAACAGGCCATCGTACCCAGCATCATTTGCACAATGCGGCCTTTGCCATCAAAATCAAACAAGACCGGAACGATAGACTGAGGGCGCGCGAAAAACTCAAAGGTAAATCCATTGAAATGGAAATAGCGTTGAACCGGGTTATTGAAGGTGTAATTCCCTCCCATGGTCAACAGCTGCCCTTTTTCATTAAACTGCCACTGTGATCCCTGCAAACGGATCTTTGTCTCTCCATTTTCATAATCATAATAAGGCAAGCTACAAGCATCCGGCGAAACTTGCCGAATAGCCAAGAGCTTCAACTGTCCTTGGGGATGGAAGTACGCAACACTTCCTTGCGCCAAGTCGTCGACGATACAGCGACTGTCGTAAATAAATTTTCCACGTCGCAAACTCTGAACATTATCAAGAATCGCGGATTTAAGATGGGCCTCATCGTAAAACTCAAGATCCCACTGCGCCCAACCTCCGCCGACTCTTTTTTCTCCAAGTATGATCTTCACATCCTGATAATCGGCTTTCGTGAAACGCAGTTCTTGCAGAGTAGAAATATATTGGCCATAGGTTAGGTATTGAAACCTTGTGGAACTCAAAAGCGCATTGAAATAACGAGCAGCTTCAGAACTTTCATGACTATTCGGTGGCAGAGTCAGCTCACGATAGATGAGTTCATGCAGAACTAAAGCGGCCTGATTTTCTACGTTCAAAGAATCCCAGATATCTTTGTTAATCGCATATCTATAATAATTTAAAATACTCGGCGCTCTTTGAAAGATCACTTGCTCTAAAGAACAATTCTTTGGAATGTATCCAAAACCGATGTCGCCGATAGGATTGAACTTGGCGTTAGAAATAAACTCGGCCTCAACAAAAAATTCTCGATACCATTTTCGATAAAGAACCGCGCGACTGGCATTGTGTTTTTCAAATTTAGAAAGCAGGTATTGAACGCGCTCATCTAAACTTGCCAGAGACTTTGGATCAAACTGCATTCTATAACGGACTTGGGCTTCATAGAGATCAAAAACCTGCAACTGCCCCGGCCCGCACATCAAAACAAAACCGCCATTGCCCTTTTCGTACCAGTCTCCGCCGCTAGCAAATGAAAGACAGGGGAAAAGAAAAAGCAAAGCGATGAGTTGTTTCATTGTTATTTCTCTTTCGAAAGCGGGAAAAGTTGAACGTTGATCATGTAAACTTGGTTCTTCTTTCCTTGAGACATGAAGTTTGCCAATTTACGACGGAACGTACGGATCATTTGTTTTGCTTCGGGAAGTTTCTTTTCATCCACCGCTAAAGTGATGGAAGAAAGATCTCTTTTTTCGACGGGAACTGTCGCAACATTGTCGACGATGTATCTTAGAGAATCCTGATGAGACAAGCGCAGAAACTCGTTCGGAATATCGGAAGAAGTCGTAATAGGTCCTTTTGCCAAATGAACTTTGCCCTCTTCAATCTTGATAAACTCAAGACGCTCGAGACGTTGCAAAGACGACTCAACAATAGAGTTTGGAATTCCCAAGCGTTTGCCGATCCATTCTGAATCCAAACGGAAATCTTTTGTAGAAACCAAAGAAAGAACCGCGAAGTGATACCACTCAACAATAAGAGCCAATTCATCATCGCGCAGAACACGTGGGTCTATGGTACTGCGGGATTTTTTATCTACTTCCGCGAGATACAAAAAATAAGCCTGTTGTTCTTTATCAAGCCCCAGTTTTTCCGCCATTTTCTGGGCAGCAATTTTCGTGATCGGCCTTTCGCCTCCAAAATATTGGGTGACGCGACCGGGATTGATTCCCAAAAGACGTGCGAACGCTCGCTGAGAATAGCGAGGATTCTTAGCCTTGCGCTGATTAAACTGTGCGAGCAAAAATTCGGACGATCTGGACATGGCGGAAGTCGTAGTTCGACTTCCAGGAGGTGTCAAAAATTTAAATCAGTTAAACGTTCTTCTGCTTCGAAATACCGACAAAATCCGGTGCAAAATATTTTACTGCTTCATAGCCACCAAATAAAAGAGCCGAAAAGAAAAGGTCTCCGTAAATTTGGTTGTCAAAGAATGGAATCGCAGCCACGTAGCATTGAACCAATCCTGCCCATGTTGGAGCATACATGCCTTCCATCACCCACACTCCGAAATTGGAGATGAGGAAGAAGAGAGAGCTTGTCACCAAAGAAAGAGTTCCGATGCGCACAACACTTTTATGCTCACGCAAAGTCCAACCCAAAAGAACAATGGCCGTAAAGCCGATGTAAACGAAAGCCATTGTCGCGTGAAGGCCCAAAACCAAATCGCTTAAAAGCAAAGCCGCCAAAGGAATGATCAAAGACTGCTTTTTAGAAGGGAAATAAGCTCCTCCGAAAAGCGCCATCGCACCAATCGCTGTGAAATTCCACGGATGAGGAACCAAACGACTGAATGCCGCTGCAAGTACCATCAAAACCAAAGTCATCAATTGTGTCATAGTCTTATCCCCTTTAGCGCAAGGTGGCAAAATTATCATCGATTCATTCTATTGTCCACCAGTTCTTGGACGACTCCTGGCTCGGACAAGGTCGTCGTATCCCCCAACTGATCCGGGTGATTTTCCGCGATTTTCCTTAAGATTCTGCGCATGATTTTTCCGGAACGGGTTTTAGGAAGGCGCGGAGCCCACTGAATCAAATCTGGCGTCGCAATCGGGCCGATCTCTTTACGGACCCACTGGATAAGCTCTTTGCGGAGTTCTTCGGATGGATTTTCTCCGGACTTCAGTGTCACGAAGGCATATATTCCTTGGCCCTTAATATCGTGAGGATATCCCACGACCGCAGCCTCAGCGACTTTGGAATTTGAAACCAGAGCCGACTCGATTTCTGCTGTTCCCAAACGATGTCCGGAAACGTTGATCACGTCATCCACACGACCTGTGATCCAATAATAACCGTCATCATCACGACGACAGCCGTCTCCCGTGAAGTAGTATCCCGGGTATGTAGAGAAATAAGTTTCTTCAAACCGTTTGTGATCACGATATACAGAGCGCATCTGTCCCGGCCACGAATCTGAAATTGCAAGAACGCCTTCACCGGCTCCAGAAATTTCTTTTCCTTCGTTCGTCAAAAGTTTTGGCTGAACACCAAAGAATGGTTGAGTCGCAGAGCCCGGTTTCAAAGCCGTCGCCCCTGGAAGTGGCGTGATTAAAATACCGCCCGTCTCTGTCTGCCACCATGTATCCACGATAGGACAACGATTGTCGCCGACCACATCATGATACCAAACCCATGCTTCGGGATTGATCGGCTCACCGACAGATCCCAAAATACGCAAAGATTTGCGCGACGTTTTTTTAACGGGAGCATCCCCTTCTCGCATCAAAGAACGAATCGCCGTGGGAGAAGAATAGAAAACAGAAACTTTGTGCTTATCAACCACTTCCCAGAAACGAGATGGCGTTGGATAGTTTGGAACACCTTCAAATAAAATAGAAGTCGCGCCATTCGCCAGAGGTCCGTAAACGACGTAACTGTGTCCAGTCACCCAGCCCACATCCGCCGTGCACCAATAAACATCGTTTTCGTGAATATCAAAAACATATTCGTGAGTCATGCTGGCGAAAACAAGATATCCGCCTGTGGTATGCAAGACACCTTTAGGTTTTCCTGTAGAGCCTGAAGTGTACAGAATGAAAAGAGGGTCTTCCGCATCCATTTGTTCTGGTTCGCACTGATCATTCACATCTTTGACCATGTCGTGATACCAGAAATCGCGATCTTTTTGCATTTCGATTTTATTTTCGGCGTATTTAACGACGAGAATTTTTTTAGCAATCGGCGCTTTCACTAAAGCTTTGTCGATATTTTCTTTAAGCGCGATCAGCTTGCTTCCGCGATAACCAGCATCCGCCGTGATCACGAATTTGGATTCCCCGTCATTGATACGATCTGCGATAGAGTCCGGAGCGAAACCACCGAAGATCACCGAGTGAATGGCGCCAATACGTGTGCAGGCAAGCATGGCATAGGTCGCTTCTGGAATCATGGGCATGTAGATCGTAACAACGTCGCCTTTTTTGACGCCCATTTTTTTTAGGACATTGGCAAAACGGCATACTTCCGAATGAAGTTCCTTGTAGGTGATTTTTTTTGCGGGAACAGAAGGATTGTCCGGCTCCCACAAAAGAGCGACTTTATCGCCACGTTTTTTTAGGTGACGGTCAATGCAGTTGTAAGAGACGTTGAGCTTTCCACCCTGGTACCACTTAATGCTGACGGGCTTTTTGAAACTCGTCTCTTTAACCTTGTCCCATTTTTTAAACCACTCTAAGCGCTCCGCTTGCTCTGCCCAAAAACCTTCCGGATCTTTGACAGAGCGTTCATACATTTCTTTGTATTTTGCTTCGTCAATGAGTGCGTTTTTTGCGACTTCAGAGGGAACGGGATATAAATCTTTATGCATATAGACCTCACTCTTAAATCGTAATCCTTATGAGAGTGAGGTCAAATTTATAATTTCATAAGTTGCTGTGCAAAAATTCCTGTCCCCAAAATTAGAACAAAGAGGCCGAAAGCAGGTTTTAGTTGGGCCTCTGAAGTTCTTTTCCCCCAATGTGAGCCTATAAAAATCCCCACAACAGCAATAACGGTGACCTTCATCAAGAAAATGAAATCCATCGCCACATGAGCAACCACATCACTTGCAAAACCGAAGAGGGAGTTCACCGCAATTACTCCTAAAGATGTACCCACTGCGTGTTTCATTGCGAGGCCCCCTAAGACGACGAGAGCCGGAACTATTAAGAATCCTCCGCCGGCGCCCACAAAACCTGTCACGGAACCGACCAAAAATGCCTTGAAAGCATAAGTCCACGGAGCTGATTTTTCTGAATGAACTTTTTCCTTACGCGGTCGCAACATCGAAACAGAGGCCGCCAACATCACGACAGCAAAACTGCTCATCACCAAAAATTCTTTCGAGAGTTTCCAGTCCAAAATATCCATTTCTGCTGGAATATGTGGCATAACAAAACGGCGAATAAATAAAACGCCTAAAAATGACGGCACGGCAAAAAGAAATCCTGCTCTTAAATGAATTTGTCCTGCCTTCCAGGCTTTTGCAAAACCCACGGCACTTGCGACACCGACGACAAAAAGTGAATAGCTCGTCGCTTGTGTCGGGGGAAGAGCAAAGAAGTACACAAAAAGAGGCACTGATAAAATCGAACCTCCTCCACCCAGTAGGCCCAAGGATATTCCGATCAAAGCGGCACCTAAATATCCCATAAGCTCCATAAAAACTCTCCTTAACTTGTGACTTTGGTATAGAGACGATAAAGAAGCATTCCTGCGCTCATCGCTGCGACGAAATAAAAAACTTTTTCCCCACCCGCTCCTAAAGATGTAAGCGCCGGGCCAGGGCAATAACCCGCAAGTCCCCAGCCCACGCCAAACAGGGCACTTCCCACAATCAACGGCATTGTGATGTCTTTATTTTGTGGCACATGCCATTTGGTATCGAACAGAGGACTTTTTTTCCCGCGAATCCAACGATAAGAAAGTGCGTGTACGGGGATCGCTCCCAACATCACAAACATCAACGACGGATCCCAACCGGAACCGATTGTTAGAAATCCTAAAACTTTTTGTGGCTGAGTCATTCCTGAAATGGCAAGTCCCAGAGCGAACAATAATCCCACAACGAATGCTGTCAGCGCTTGAAGATTTTTCCGTCTGTTCATTTTAAACTCCCATCCAATTTCTAAAAAATGTCGCGACTAAAATGCCCACGGCCATGAAAACCGTTGTCGCAACCAAAGAGCGAATTGAAAAACGCGAAATTCCACACACGCCATGTCCGCTTGTGCACCCACTCCCCATAACAGTGCCGAAACCGACGAACAAGCCCGCCAAAATCGTGACACCGAACGAGCGCTCTGTTTGTTGAAATAATTGAGGCTGCGTTGCCGCAATCACAACGCCACCAAGAACAAGTCCCAGCAAGAAAGCCCCGCGCCACAATCTTTCGCCGGAAACAAAACTTAAAAACCCATTGGCGATTCCGCTGATTCCTGTGACTCGACCGTTAAAGATCAACATCAGCGACGAAGCTAAACCAATAATAGCTCCTCCTAAAAGAGCCATTGCAATGCTTTCCATTTTTAAAACCCTTTCTGCGTTGGAAATTTCAGTTCATTCCAACGAATCATTCCGCCCACCATATTGGCCGTGTTGATAAACCCCATTTCCTCGCTGAGCAGTGTTGCTTGGCCGGAGCGCGCTCCACTGCGACAAACGAAAGCGATCTTTTGCGCAGGGTTGGCTGTTTTTAGAAATTCCAAAACATCAATCCCCAGTGGAATCAACTTCGCTCCTTCGATATGACCAAGCTCCCCCGTATATTCTGCAGGGGTTCTGACATCAATCAAGGTCCATTCATTCTGTTTCAATTTGACCTCTTCGCAAGTAATTTCACGCATAGAGTCCTCGCTTTTAGTGCTTCACTCACAACCCATACTAAAGCTATCCTGCTGAAAACCTTTATGCCCGCGGACATAAACTTTCTTAATTTCTTTATGCCCGCCATCATAACGGTCGGGGTTTAAGTTGTATTACTCTGAGATCAGCTTTAATCCTATATTTCAGGAGATCGTCTATGGCTCTGCAAATTCAACATTTCTTTGATCCTGGAACGTCGACATTGACCTATGTTGTCCACGACCCCAAGACTTTAGATGCCGTTGTGATTGATCCGGTGTGGGATTATGATGCCGCTTCTGGAAAGCTCAGTACAAAAGCCATGGATCCGGTGATCGCTTATCTTAAAGAGAACAAGCTCAATCCTCACTACGTGATGGAGACCCACGCCCACGCGGACCATCTTTCAAGTTCTCAGCTTTTTAAAAATTTCTTTCCGAATATCAAGGTGGCCATCGGAGAGCGCATCACGGAAGTCCAAAAAACTTTTAAAACGGTTTTCAATCTTTCCGACATCAATACCGAAGGACGAGAGTTCGACATTCTTTTAAAAGAGAATGACATTTTAGAAGCGGGATCTTTAAAGTTTAAAACTCTTTTTACCCCTGGCCACACTCCGGCTTGTGCTTCTTATTTGATCGAAGATGCTCTGTTTACAGGAGACGCGATCTTTATGCCGGATTCAGGAACGGGCCGCTGCGATTTTCCTCAGGGAAGCGCTGAGGCTCTTTATAGTTCTGTGACTGGGAAAATCTATTCACTGCCCGAAAATACGCGCATTTTCGTGGGACATGATTATCAACCCGACGGACGTGAGCTTCGCTTTCAAACAAGCGTAAAAGAACAAAAAGAAAAGAACATTCAATTGAGTTCTCGCGTCAGCAAGGAAGAGTTCATTCGCTTCCGCAAAGACCGTGACGCCACCTTGTCAGCACCTAAACTTTTGTATCCAAGCTTGCAGGTAAATATCCGCGCAGGTCGCTTGCCTGCGCCGGAGAACAATGGTGTCAGCTATTTAAAGCTGCCCTTGAGACAATAATAAATCGCGGTTGAGGATCACGATCTCTCGACCGCGTTGTTCAAGCAATCCATCATCCACAAATTTAGCAAGCGTGCGAATCACTGTCGGCGTGGTAGTTCCGCAGAAGTCGGCAATTTCTTGTCTTGTCCAATCGTATTGAGGATGAAGTTCTTTAAGATACACGACAGCCTCTGCAATTCGCGCCGTCGCATCTTTTTCACTTAAGACCAATTGTTTGGCTTCGGCCTGACGAAGTTCCTTGGCCAAGGTTTCAAGAAGCTTTTCCGCGAGATCACAATTGCCCTTCATGCGTTCACGCATTTGAGCTTTATTTAAGTATCTGATTTGAGATTCATCTATGACCGTCGCCGTGGCATGATACTTTTCTTGTGCAAACAAACTGCGATGTCCGAAGATTTGACCTGTTTTGAAAAGACGGACCAAATGATCTTTTCCTGATTCTCCCCACAGCGCTAATCCGACCAACCCTGATTCGACGAAATAGACGTTCTCGGGCTCATCCCCCGCGCGATAAATCACATCCCCTCGTTTGAGGACTTTCATCGGAGCATCTTGAAAAAGGTTTTTAAATTCGATTGTACTCATTTGCCCCAGGGCACAAAAAAAAGGCCGGGTCTATTCAACCCGGCCTTGAAAAGAACACTTTAGTTCACGTCTTTGTAGTCAGCATCGATCACGTCGTCGCCGCCTTTTTCAGAAGAGGCTTCACCGCCACCTTCTTGCTGAGCGCCGCCGCTGCCGTCACCACCCGCTTGCGCACCTTGCTTTTTGTAAAGCTCAGACGTCAATTTGTGAGTGAGAGTTTGCAACTTCTCAAAGTTTGACTTGAGTTCTTCTGCTTCCGCAGCTTTGTTCTCAAGAACTTTTTTCGCTTCAGCCACAGCTTCGTTTGCAGATTTCACCTCAGCCTCAGGCAATTGCGCGCCAGAGTCTTTGATCAACTTCTCAGTTTGGTAAACCAAGTTGTCGAGGTTGTTTCTTGCCGTTGCTGCTTCCGCTTTACGTTTATCTTCTTCAGCGTGTCCTTCAGCATCGTTCACTGCGCGTTTGATCTCTTCTTCAGAAAGACCCGACTGTGCTGTGATCTTGATCTGTTGTGACTTACCAGAAGACATATCTTTAGCATTTACATGCAAGATACCGTTGGCGTCGATATCGAATGTCACTTCAACTTGAGGAACTCCGCGTGGAGCTGGTGGAATACCAACAAGCTCAAAGCGTCCCAAAGTTTTGTTGTCAGTAGCCATCTTACGCTCACCTTGAAGAACGTGGATGTCCACTGCGGGTTGGTTGTCTGCCGCTGTCGAGAACACTTGTGATTTCTTAGTAGGAATCGCAGAGTTTCTCTCGATCAATGTCGTCATCACGCCACCCAAAGTTTCGATACCAAGGCTCAGTGGAGTTACGTCTAGCAACAATACGTCTTTAACGTCACCAGCCAAAACACCACCTTGAACTGCGGCACCCACTGCCACAACTTCATCTGGGTTCACTGTGCGGTTAGGCTCTTTACCGAAGAAGTCTTTCACTGCTTTTTGAATCGCAGGGATACGAGTCGAGCCACCGACTAGAACCACTTCGTCGATCTCTGAAGACTTCATGCCAGCATCAGCCAAAGCTTTGCGGCAAGGCTCCATAGAGCGTTTTACTAGGTCTTCTGTCATTTGATCGAATTTTGCGCGAGACAATTTCGTTTGCAAATGTTTAGGACCTGATTGATCTGCTGTGATGAACGGCAAATTGATTTCAGTCTCTTGCGCAGAAGAAAGTTCGATTTTCGCTTTCTCTGCCGCTTCTTTCAAGCGTTGCAAAGCCATTTTGTCGTTCTTAAGATCAATACCTTGATCTTTTTTGAACTCAGAAATCAACCATTCCAAAATCACTGTATCGAAGTTGTCACCACCCAAGTGAGTGTCACCGTTTGTTGCACGAACTTCGACAACGCCGTCACCTACTTCTAGGATAGAAACGTCGAATGTTCCTCCCCCGAAGTCGTAGATCACGATTTTTTCATCTTTCTTTTTATCAAGACCGTAAGCCAGCGCTGCGGCTGTTGGTTCGTTGATAATACGTTTTACTTCAAGACCTGCGATACGACCGGCATCTTTTGTCGCCTGTCTTTGCGCATCGTTGAAGTAAGCTGGAACTGTTACAACTGCCTCAGTTACCGGCTCACCCAAATAGTCTTCTGCTACTTTTTTAAGTTTAGCTAGAACGGCTGCACCGATCTCTTCTGGAGACACGTTTTTACCTTGAACCTTGAACGCACAGTCATTGCCTTTAGCAACAACAGTGTAAGGAACAAGTTTGATTTCTTCTTGAATCTCTTCAAATCTGCGACCGATAAAACGTTTCGCAGAATAGATTGTGTTCTCCGGATTCGTCACAGCTTGTCGTTTGGCAATTTGTCCAACCAAACGATCACCATCTTTGGTGTATGCGACAACTGAAGGAGTGGTACGAGCGCCCTCTTCGTTCACGAGAACTTTAGGCTCACCGCCCTCCATAATCGCAACGCACGAGTTCGTCGTTCCTAAGTCGATACCAATTATTTTACCCATACCAAAATCTCCTTAACTTCCATGAATTTCACTGCTTATAGCACTTTAAATGTGGGGCTTTGTACGTTTTCGTCAAGCTAACGTAGTTATTTTTTTATGACAATATTTTAATGAACAATATCAATATGTTACGGACATTTAACTCGTGTTATCACGCACCATTAGGCATTATGGGTCCTCGCTCCTCTCTTAAAAACACAAAACATTTAAGCCCCTCTAGGCCTCGGCGCAAACCCTTCAACGCCGGGGCCTCAATTTTTATTAAGGCAAATTGCCTCATTCTTAAGCACTGAAATTAAGGAATTTAAATGTCGTTCTAATGCCCTTTTAATCTGCCCGGCATATACTCATAGACATGGGACACTTAACTTTGAAAATGGTCAGCGTTATTGCCTCCTCCTTGATGATCTTTGCGCTTGCTCAGGCCGAGGCTCGTGCGCAAAAAAGTCCTGAAGCCAACCCCACTGAAGAAGAAACTTCGCACGATAAATCTGAAGAAGAAAAAAAATCGGAGAAAGAAAAAGCAGCGCGAGAACGCTTTCGTCAGGAACAGAGTATTGAGCGAGCCTTGCGCGATCAGCAAAACGTGCGCCCATCACCTACACTTCCTCCACCAAAAAGAAATTAGCTGCCTTGGTATTTATCTGAACATTCCTACTCTTGAACGATGAATGTGAGTTTAATCGGAACTCGTGTCTCAAACTTGCTTTCCGAGTCTCCACTGACGGTTGAATCTGTCAAATTATCATTACGCTTTGGAAAATTTCACGAAGAAATTATTTTTCTACCGATTAGTAATCAAGGAAAAATCGGAACAATTCAGGAACAAAGGAATGATACAGATGAGATCAAGGTTGAGCTTAAAGATAAAACTATTTTTACTCTGCGGCTTCATGGCCACTATTCCGGTGATTGTCGGTGAAATCGCTGCTTTCGGAATGGAAGACATCGCACACGAATATGAAAAAGTCACAGAAGGGGTTTTACCCAATATTGAACTTTCCGATCAGATGTATCAAAACTTTCGGAACGTTCGCGTTCATTTACGCAGCTTAGGGTTGGAGGGAATCACAACTGGACAAGCCGACAAGTTCGTCGAGAGCGTTAACGAGAGTATTGCGGAATACGAAAAACACAACACCAGCTACAAGAAAATGAAAATGGATCCTACGGAAGCGGCTCTTTATGAAAAAGTAGATCGCACGTGGCAAGAATTCAAACAGATTGGGGCGCAAGCTATCGGCTACCATAAATCCGGCAAGCCCGAAGATCATGCTAAAATGATGTCCATCTTTCTAAATGATTGCCCTCGATACGCATCTGAATACAACGCCGCGATTGACGCTTTAACCAACTATCATCGTGAACACGGTGTAAGCTGGGTTAAGAGTGCGCGACAAACCGCAAGCCAAACAAACACCACGATCAACATTACGATTGCCCTGGGCGTTTTGGTTGGCCTTGGGATCGGATTCTTATTTGCGACTTCTCTTTCAAAATCCATCTCGACGGTCTCATTAGATCTTGCAGCAGGTGGAACGCAAGTGAACCAAGCTGCGGAACAAATTTCGAACTCGTCACAAATTCTGTCTCAAGCCTCCTCTGAACAAGCGGCCTCGTTAGAGGAAACTGTCGCCACTATGGAAGAGCTAACGTCCATGATTCGCACGAACACCGATAATGCCAAACAAGCCGCAACCCTGGCTCTTTCCACGCGAGAAGTTGCAGTGAAAGGTGAAAATGAAATCAAAACTTTGATTGAATCAATTCATTTGATTTCAGGGGATTCTAAAAAAATCGCAGACATCACCACCGTTATTGACGACATCGCGTTTCAAACAAATTTACTAGCTCTTAACGCCGCTGTCGAAGCTGCCCGTGCCGGCGAGCAGGGAAAAGGCTTCGCTGTAGTTGCAGAAGCCGTCCGAAATTTAGCTCAGCGAAGTGCTGAATCCGCCAAAAATATTGCGGCTCTTATCAGTGGCAGCGTCGAGCGCATCGCCATCGGCAGCCAACAGGCGAACCAAGGAGGCGTGGTTTTAAGTGAAATCGTCAATTCAGTAAAAAAAGTAGCCGACTTAAACAGCGAAATTGCTTCTGCCAGCGAAGAACAGTTTAAAGGACTGGAGCAGATCGGCAAAGCTATGAATCAGCTCGATCAAGTCACCCAAGAAAATGCCGCAGCCTCTGAAGAAGCTGCCGCAGCCGCTGAAGAATTAACGGCTCAGTCCCACGCCTTGATGAAAAACGTAGAAACGTTAAATGGCGTCGTGAGCGGAAAATCGAATGAAGCTCCAGCTGCGCCTGCCAAAAACAACGCGACAAAACCCAAAGTCGCACCTAAAGTTGTCGCTCTTAAAACGAAAAAAACGAACTTAGAAAGTTCCAGTAAGGTCATTCCCTTTGATGAAGATGAATCTTACAGAAAAGTTGGCAGTACTGAAGGATTTTAGATTATAAAATAAAAGCGACTGAAATGTTGAGTCGCCTTATTGATAAACGACATCGACAGTGAAGTTGGCCTCATAATCACCGAGAGCCTGTGTCGATGTCAGTGCCTCACGAGTGGCTCCCACAAAAAGATCCAACTGCCCGTTTGCATCGATGGTGGTTGGATTGTTACTCATAAAACCATTCACAGCGATTTCGTTGTCAGGACCGCTCCCGCCTGTGGTCATTTTGATTGTTCCGTCTGCGGGAAGAGTTACTGCGATGGCGCGACTTGCTTCGCCGGAGACTTCAAAACTTGCGTTCTTCGGCGTTTCGACGACGTCGGCTGGGATTGTTTCAGCTGTTGAGCCTGCACCTGCTTCGGAGAAGATGAGGTCGGAGAGTTTGTGGATTTGGATGCTGTTGACCACTTTGACTTTGGATTTGGCGGTGCCTTGAATGGCGAAAACGCCATTTGCAGAGAAAAATAAAATTAAGAACACCAAGATATGTCTTAGCACCGTTTCGTCCTTGAAATGGATGAATTAAATAATAACTACTTTACACAATCATGACAATATCGAATCACTATAAGGCAGATAAATTAAGACTTAATAAATACCGTAGTATGGCATCATTGCCCAGCATACATTGACCGTCAAGAGAGTCGCCAGAGCAAGGCGGCCAGACCGAGTCGTATTTTTAAATTTCAGTGACAAAGTCCAGCAAAGAGATTGAATCCCGATAAAAGCTATCGAGCACCATACAAAGAATGCATCTGAAGAGAAAGCTGTTATGGATTGATATGAATTTATCAACCACCAAGTCCCCATGGCAGTCGTTAAAAAATTCCAAAACAAAAGAATATTAAAGGTAATTTGGTGAGAAAAAATGCCCAATGATAGCCAGCACACGACTCCAAAAATTACTCCTACAATTGCAGGATGAATTCCAAGATTTGCAATGATCCAAATATGTATGGGCACTATTCCATATAAGCCAGGCCCCACCCAATAGGGAGATATTGAAATGAGAAGAAGAGCCAACAATACAAAAGAATAAACCGACAAGTCTTTTCTTCTCACAATCCTATTTACTCCTATAAACCAGTGCCATTCAAAATAACATCCCCGACAAATTGCTGGCAGTTATTATTTATCAAATTGTAAGGCAAAGAATACTTAGTCTTAGCATAATTCTTCATTCTCTCCTCAATACCGCTTCCTACCGAAATATTCTTACCACAAACTGCGCCTTCACCACTCTCCTCAATTTTAATTCCCGCTCCCCCAAAAGGACTGCCCTGGGTGCCATACGAAGCCGTACTACCATCTTCAAATCTAATATATTGGTGGGAAACAATAGGATCGCGACTCTGCAATGTCGCCCCTCCTGGCATATCTAAAGGACGTGAGCAAATTTGGTATAGACCGGTAGGATCAATCCAATTAATAGCATCATTAGCAACATATCCGAACAAATTGCTGTCTCCCCCTTTAAATAAAATCGGATCTTTCGCAGTCCATCTGCCAACCTCAGGATCATAATCCCTCGCTCCGAATCTCACGAGACTTGTTTGATGATCATACAATCCACCTGCGAATCCAAAAGGTGTCGTATCTGGATTTGTGTTCACTGTCACTCGACCGAACTCGTCGTGATCCATTCTCTGTGCAATAGATCCGTCCGACATTTTTACAACAAGTCTTGGAGAACCCAAGTGGTCAGAGATGATTCTGTATTTTGTACTTCCGACGATCATGTAATCTGGGATGTTGGATTTAGAACCATACACGAATCGTTTTGTGATCGCACCCGCGGCGTTAAGCTCTGCGGCGATTCGGTATTGGTCCATGTAGACCCAGCGTTTTTGTAAGACTCCGTTTACTTTTTTGCCGATGCGTCTGTTTAAGGCGTCGACTTCGTAATCAATCGTAGGACCACCTGGCAATTGAACTTGCTTGAGGTTTCCGAAAACATCGTAAGTGTATTGAGTTGTCTGACCTAGAGTATTGTTGGTCTTACTTGTGAGATCTCCGTTCGCATTGTATGTGAAGGACAATGTGTTGTAAGTCGTTAGACGATCTTGATCGTCGTAACTCGCTGTTGTCGGCTGAACACCGATTGTGCCTCCGTTACGGTTGCTGTTCGAGTCATAGCCGTAGGTCGCAACAGTTGCTGTGTTTTTCTTTGTCTCTGTCAGTCTTCCGGTATCATCGAAGGTGTACTCAAAGGCATCCGTTGCTGCATTCATCGTTTGAGTTTTACCGTTGATGCGACCTGAAGCATCGCGAGCCAATGTTAGACTGTAGATCGTCGTTGTTCCGCGTTTTGCGACGTAGTCTGTGACTTCGCCATAGTTGTTATACGTGTAGGTGTCAGTGATTGCGGAAGTCCCCGTGCCAATACTTGTGCCTGTGAGTTGGCCGTTTGGAGTGTTGTAACTGAGAGTGAGGTCTCCGGATTTTGTTAAATCTTCGTCATCGTTGTAGAGATAGTTGATAGTCGACGTTGCTCCAAGAGAATTAGAAACCGTATCAGACTCCACCAACGCAACACTTGAAAATGTTGGCATATAACTGCCAATGAGGCTTGAGGACGAATCATAGTTCGTTGAGCCGATCATTCTTAATCCCGCATAGGAGATTGAAGTCCATGAACCATCGGGTTGATAAATCACCGATGGCAATCCGTTCGTAGAATCCATCGTTTGGGTATATGTACCGTCGGGAGTTACGAAACTTTCTAAAACGCCTGTTGTGGAGTTGTAGTTAAAATCAATCGTGCTTCCCTCGGGTCTCGCAATCTGAGTGAGTTGTTTGTCTAGATTATATTGGTAGGCAGTATTGACTACGGAAATTCCACTCAATGCCGGAGGCGCATAAGATCCAACAATTTCGTGCGCATTGATTGAAAACACGTGAGCAGGACGTCCTGGAGGCGTAATACTCGTGATATTTCCATTGGCATCATACCCAAAACCAATCACTCGACTGTCTGGGAGAATTTTCGACGTGACTCTTCCAGCGCTGTTATACACAAAGCCGGTAGTTTGACTCAGAGGATTCGTGACGCTTTCAAGAAAACCGGAAGTGGCATTATAACCTAAAGTTGTGTTTCTTGTTCCTTGGGAAATGGATGTTAGGTTTTCGTTGGTGTACCCAAATGCAATCGGAGCTAGATTGCCATTTTTAAAAGATGTTACTCGTTCGTATCCATCAATCTTAATCTCTTTATTGCGATTCATATACGAAACAACATTAAATGTCTTCGTAGTTGGCTCATACGTCGTTGTCACAGACGTATTTGCCCCATATAATTGAGATGACTCCTGCCACGTTGTAACCGAAAATGGATCCGATGAATTTGCGAGCGTAATATTCTGCGCATTAGAAAACGATCTGATTCCAGCACCCGACACATTATAGGAAATTATTGACGGAAAATAATGTCCAGAACCAAATCTCGAATCTTGATTGTAGTTTACATTGAAATCGAGACCTCGCGAATTATTGGAGAAGCTACCGTATCCATTATTAAATGTTGCGGTCGTGGACTCGGTAATTCCATCAGCACGACTATAGCTTCTAGTGAAACTATCGTTGTCCTGAACAAAATGGGAAATGACCTCGGTTCTCCCCATACTGGACATAACTTCAAAATTTCCATTTTGATTTTGAGTTTGATTTGCGGTCCTCAAAATTTCCGTAAAGTATCCGCCGGAATGCGTATCTTTTTTCATCTCCCCGTTCGTTAGATACTCAAACTCAGTGTAAGAACTATTTGGATAAATAATTTTCTTTAAAAGATCCCCTAAATAGTAAGTAAACTGATACTGAATACCACCAGGGCTACTAATAGACGATATTGCTCCTCCAGACGTTGCAACAGTTGAAGACTGTCCACGAGGAGATACTATTGATACTAGATTGCCAGACAGGTCTCGATTAAAATGAAGAGTATTACTAAATGCATCAGTTATAAATAATAAATATCCATTAGATGCATAGTTAAATGTCTCTAAAACCTGCCCACTAAAAGCGCCCTTAACAACCTCGAGCTTACCCGAAGAGTTAAACACCAGCACTTTCTGCCCATTATAAAATAAGTAAGTTCCATTTGGAGAAGTGTTCAGTTTTTTTTGAATTACTGTTCCATCAGAAGAAAAAATTCTACCCGACAAAGAATCATAAAAATAAAACTCACTTGGAAGCCACCCTCCGAGTCCAAAAGCTTTGGCATCGAAGTGGTACAAATCGTATATATAAGGAAATTCAAAACTTCCGGAAGGAGAATGCTCCATAACCTTTAAGATAAATCGCTGAGAAACCGCCTGCGCAGAAGTAGGGCCCGTGCCGTTCCAGATATAGCTATAGTTTTGGTTCGGCAGATTATTCTGATATGACTGTGAATCAACCAAGTTACCATTCTTGAATAACTTAAGATCAAAACTCTGAATGTAATCACGAGGTGTATCCCCAGAAACCTGGAAATTAATCTGGAAATCTCTTTGAAAACCGCTTTGATAAGAAGATACATAATTTAAAGTTCGAGAACTTCCCAAAATTGGAACCTTCTCAAGTAAAGTCTGGTTTTCAACATACAAGACTGAACCTTTTTTTTGAACAGAACATATGTTCGGCTTACTTTGCGTGTTACTCGGGTTTGAACACATCAATAAATCCGTAAACCCAAATCCTCCGTCTTGAACATTTGTCGTCCCATCGTTATAGGAGGCGACTGTCCTTACATCACAAAAAATATCAAACTTTGAATATCCGTCCGCAAATTTTGTAACGAGTCGAAATGTCCCAGTTGAACAAACACTAATTAACTCTCCCGGTCCTGAATTTGGAGGAGGCGTATAATAGTTGCAGTAAGTCGCCTCATTGCAACGATTTGAAAAGTCTTTGATATACTGTGCTACCTGCTCTTCGCAACTTTGAGCAAATAAGTTTTCTGCGAAGAAAATAGAGAATAGAAAAAATAAATACATAATTTTATGGTTAGATTTCATCATCGACTCCAACCATAAAAAAATAAACTTTTATGTATTTACTGTCTACTTGAGCGATTATTAATTAGTCGTTGGCCCGGTTTTTACTTCTTCCGCCCGAAAAACCCGCCGCCGCCTTCAGGTGTGACTTTCAAACCGCGAGCTTTCGCGATGTCTCGCAAAAGTTTCTCTTCGTCTTTATTAAGTTTGTCTGGGAATTGGACGTTGATATGGAAATAAATATCGCCACGACGATTGCCGCGCAGTGAAGGCAAACCTTCTCCCGCAAGCTTCACATTGTCCGCAGGATGTGCGCCTTTTGGAATTTCCAAAGTGGCTTTGCCTGTGACTGTTGGCACTTCGATCTCTGCACCTAAAAGCATTTGTACATATGGCACCGAAAGTTCTGCGAAGAGATCTTCTCCACGACGCTCAAAGTGCGTGTGAGGTTTCACGCGAATTTCGACGTAAAGATCCCCTGGAGGACCTCCCATGTAACCGCCTTCACCTTCTGTTGCGACTCTTAAGCGTGTGCCTGTATCAACACCTGCTGGGATGTTAAGACGGATCTTGCGATGCTCGCTGACACGTCCTTTGCCTTTACAGGATTTGCATGGATTTTTGATTTGAGTTCCTTGCCCATGACATTGTGGACACGTTGATGCCATTGCAAAGAAACCTTGAGAACGCACGACTTGGCCCGAGCCTCCGCACATCGTACAAGTTACAACTTGCGAACCTTTTTCTGCGCCCGTTCCTTTGCAGTCGTCACAGTTTTTTTCTGTATCGAATTCGATTTCTTTTTCAAGACCTGTGATGACTTCTTTTAAAGATACTTCTGTCACATAACGAAGATCGGAACCACGGCGTGGTTCATTGCGATTGCGGCGTTGTCTTTGTTGACCGCCCATACCGCCGCCAAAAAAGTCTCCGAAAATATCACCGAAGTGAGAGAAAATATCTTCCACATCTTGGAAGCCCGCTCCGCCACCACCGCGACCCGTGAAAGCATCGTGACCGAAACGATCGTATTGCGCGCGTTTTTGTGGATCACTCAAAACTTCGTAAGCTCCAGCGGCTTCTTTGAACTTTTCTTCGGCTTCCTTGTTCCCCGGATTTTTATCCGGATGAAATTGCATGGCCAATTTGCGATACGCTTTTTTGATCGCATCTTGTTCTGCATCTTTGGATACACCTAAAATTTCGTAGTAGTCTCTTTGAGCCATAATCTTCCGTAAGTCATTGAATGGACGAGTGCAATTCAAAATATGGTGACGACGGAGTATCCGTCAATGCTTCCTTGGAAATTTTAGTGATTCTCGAGTTGGACGCAATGCTTCTATTTGGATTTAGGAGCGTTTTTCATGGAGTTGATTTTGTCTTGGAGGCGTTTGATGAGCCCCGGCTCCTGATTGTTTCGAATCATATCTTGAAGAAGAGACTCCGCTAACTCAAGATGACCTGAATCCGAATACAGACGCCCAGCAAGAGAATAAAGCCAAGGAGGTGCACCATTTTGCGCAGCCCGTACTAAAAGCTCTGCGGCCCTTTTCTTGTCTTTAACCTCATAAAGATAATGATATGCAGCTCGATAGAGAATCGCCCAATCGTTTGGAAAGGCAGCAACACCTTTATCAAAGATCTTGGTGGCACCATCTATATCTGAAATTATGATTGTTAGCGCCAATGCCCCAGCAGCATATGGCATACGAAAGTTAGGAGAAAGAGTCGTCACAGCATCAAGCATTTTAAAAAGCCATGACTCATTTTTACAAACATTCTCCGCTATTTTTTGTTCACAGTAGTCAAAATCTTGAAGAGTACGAATCCAAAGCGCATCCGCGATCGATTCATGAAATCCAAAACTAAATCTTTCAATAAGAGGCGGAGGAGCTACAAAATTAGTGGGCCGAAAACTATTCCCATCGACGTGGGACTGAGATGTTGCAAGCAGCACTAAAGCAAGAATCCCAAGCAAAATGCTTGGGACTCTTTTTCTTACTATATAATAAAATCTGATACTATTGAGTACCATCATTGGTATTTACTAAGTTTTTAGTTTCGTTGATAGACCATCTGTCGATAGCACCGTTGGTACTATTTCTAATACGACCCGATGCAATCGCCGTGAATGCATTCGTAGTTGGATTGCCTACTCCAGTAAGAGTACCGTTGTTATTCAATCCATCCGCCAACTGCGTACATCTAGTATTATTCGCAGCGCAGTACGCATTTGTATTTGTTTGAACAGCGGCCGGACATGGTGCCGTATACCCATATGATGCTCTCACTGTTGCACAGTTCACGCCTTCAGCCGTAAAGCCCACGTTGTAACGCAACTGTCCTTCTGGAAGAAAACCAAAAACTTGAAAACCTCCAGTATATGTATTGTATTCCGCAATAAATGACTTTTCAGCAGTATACAACGAAGACAAGTTCGTTTTCGCCTCGGACTGACGAGCTTTCGCCATATATTTATTGATTGATGGAATCGCAATCGACGCCAACACCCCAATGATCGCCACAACGACCATCAACTCAACGAGCGAGAAACCGCGCTGAGATTTTCTAGATGAAAAAGACATTAAAGACCTCCATGGTTCTTTTTTTCTGTTTACCCACATAAGTGTGTCAAAATTAAATCGTGAATGCAAGAGAGTGCTGGAAATATGAACCCAAACTATTCCCCATTCACGTACTACGAACACACTTGGGTTTATATTCTATTCTCGACTTTTCTACAGCTTTTCTCAAGAGCCTAGACTTGCCAAAGACGAAAGAGTGCTCATTTTGAGTCATAAGGTAGAATAAAAGCATATGGGTGATAATAACAATAATAACAACAGCAACTATCCATTCTCGAATCCAGAGGGAGAAGCGGGCGTCCAGATCGTCCCAAAACTAGACACACCGAAGATGTACAAGGTGATTCTACTGAACGACGACTACACTCCGATGGATTTCGTGGTCCTTGTATTGCGTCGATTTTTTGCAAAAACAGAAGAGCAAGCAACACAAGTTATGTTAGATGTACATAAGAAGGGTGCAGGTGTCGCCGGGGTCTACAGTCTTGAGATTGCCGAGATGAAAGTGATGCAAGTCAACCAGTTCGCGCAACTCAATCAGTATCCCCTGAAAAGTACACTGGAGGAGGAAACATGATGAGCCGTGAACTTGAGCGCAAGCTCGCAGAAGCGACGGAACTAGCCAAGCGCCACCATCATGAGTTTGTGACGCTAGAACATATACTCTTAGTCCTCACCGAGTCTCCGGTGATGGTTGAGATTCTGGAAGCCTGCGCAGTCAATGTGCAGAAACTTCGCCAGGATCTGCGCGACCATTTAAAAGTGGGCATTCCTCAAATCACCGATGATCAACTTTCTTCCTATGGAGGGTTTGAGTCGTGGACGCCAGAGTTCACTCTCGCCTGCCATCGATTGATTCAGCGTGCTGCCATTCAAATGAAAAGTGCGGGACGCAATCAGATCAGCGAAGGAAGTTTGTTGGTTTCGTTATTTTATGAACAAGATTCTCACGCGACATTTGCATTGGCGCGACAAGGTCTTACTCAATTTGATATCATTAATTACATTTCTCACGGAATTACGAAGGACGGAAAAGAACACGACATTCCTCCAGCAGCCTCCCCTCGCCCTAGCGAGTATCAGGGAGAAGGCTACGAAGAAGGTCGCGGCTCCCCTCTTGAAAGTTTCTGTGTGAACTTGAACGACAAAGCAAAACAAGGAAAATTAGATCCACTTATTGGGCGAGAAGATGTTCTTGATAGAACTATCCAGGTTCTTTGCCGTCGTACGAAAAACAATCCTTTGCTGATTGGTGAGCCCGGTGTTGGCAAAACAGCCATCGCCGAGGGACTTGCGCAAAAAATCGTGCAAGGAAATGTTCCTGAAAAATTAAAAAATGCCGTGATCTACTCTTTGGATTTAGGGGGCTTGCTTGCCGGTACTAAATTCCGTGGAGATTTCGAAGGACGCCTTAAAGCTGTTGTCAAAGACATCGCAAAACGTCCCGGCGCTATTCTTTTTATCGATGAGATTCACACCATTGTCGGAGCCGGAGCCACCAGTGGTGGCTCTATGGATGCTTCCAATCTTTTGAAACCAGCTCTTGCGAGTGGTGACATTAGCTGCATCGGTTCAACAACTCACAGTGAATACCGTCAGTATTTTGAAAAAGACCGCGCTCTCAATCGCCGCTTTCAAAAAATTGATGTCAACGAACCTTCAAAAGAAGATTGCGTAAAAATCCTAAAAGGTCTGCGCAAATCTTATGAAGAGTTCCATGAAGTGAAATTCACTGACGAAGCTTTACGCTCGGCTGTGGAACTTTCGCAAAAACATATTCACGGAAAACTTCTTCCGGATAAAGCCATCGACGTTTTGGACGAAGCAGGAGCTCACTTCCGTTTGAAATATGAAAATGCGGAAGATATTAAAATTGATTCTCCAGAAATCGAAGAAGTCATTGCAAAAATGACGGGTCTACCGATTGCAAGTATTTCTTCGACTGAAAAAACACAGCTTAAAGATTTGGATAAGAAACTAAAAGCTCTTATCTTCGGTCAAGATGAAGCCATTGACCGCCTCGTTGCCAACATTAAGTTTGCACGAAGTGGTTTAGGTCGTCCTAACAAACCAATCGGAAGCTTCCTCTTCACCGGCCCTACGGGGGTCGGTAAAACAGAAGTTTGCCGTCAGCTTGCTCAGATCATGGGTGTTCATTTTGAACGCTTTGATATGAGTGAGTACATGGAAAAACATGCCGTCGCTCGCTTAGTCGGAGCACCTCCGGGATACGTGGGTTACGAAGAAGGTGGTTTGCTCACTGAGGCCGTAACCAAACATCCTTACAGTGTTCTTTTGCTGGATGAGATTGAAAAAGCCCATCCTGATGTGACAAATGTTTTGTTGCAAGTCATGGATGCCGGTCGCCTCACCGACAGCAACGGACGTGTGGCTGATTTCAAAAATGTCATTCTTGTGATGACGTCTAACGCCGGAGCCTTAGAAACTTCGCGTGGTACGATCAGCATGGTGGAAGAAAACCGCAGTTCGCTTTCTATGGATGCGATCAAAAAAGCTTTCTCTCCAGAGTTTATCAACCGTTTGGATGCCGTCGTTTCTTTCCGCGATTTGTCGGAAGATATGGTGCTCAAAATCACTCAGAAATTTGTGGATGAGCTTAAGATGGTTCTTCTTGAGAAAAAAGTGGAACTCAATGTTTCTCAAGATGTAATTAAGTGGCTAATGAAAAAAGGCTACGACAAAGTTTACGGAGCGCGCCCATTGGCTCGCTGTGTGGATGAGCATCTGAAAAAAGCTCTGGTCGACGAACTTCTTTTTGGACGCCTTGTCGACGGTGGACGTGTCAATGTGGAACTGGAAAAAGATATTCTCAAGTTCCATTTTAGCACCACCCCTAACGGCACTGGTCAAAAGAATCAAAAACAACCCGTCACGACGTGATGTGATAGCATTGACATTCCTTTTAGAGTTATCATTATTAATGAGGACTCTAAAAGGAGTGGTCTTAAATGGCATTTTTAAAACGTATTGGCTTATTCATCTTAACTAACGTTCTTGTGATCGTTACCATCGGTATCGTCTGGTCTTTGGTGAGCCGATTCCTAGGTCTTGCAGGCCTTAACTCTTACATTCCGTTCCTCATGGCCTTCTGCTTGGTTTGGGGTATGGGTGGTGCATTCATCTCTTTGTTGATGTCAAAGTGGATGGCGAAAATGTTCCATGGCGTAAAAGTTATTGAACCTAACAATCCAAATCCGGAGCTTCGTGCTCTTGTGATGAAAGTTCATGAACTTGCTCGTCGTGCGCAAATTTCTAAAATGCCTGAAGTTGGTATTTACGAATCTGTGGACATCAACGCGTTCGCAACAGGTCCTACTAAAAATAAATCCCTTGTGGCTGTTTCAACAGGACTTTTGCAGAGAATGAACGACAAAGAAGTCGAAGGCGTTTTGGCCCATGAAGTGGCCCATATCGCTAATGGTGACATGGTTACAATGACTTTGATCCAAGGTATTGTGAATGCGTTTGCGATGTTCTTCTCTCGTATCTTGGCAAACCTTGTGGCTTCCAACGTGGACGAAAAATTCCGCGAAATCGTGCGCTTTGCCGTTACGATCCTAGGCGATATCGCGTTTACATTGCTCGGCTCTATCGTTGTGAACTACTTCTCACGTCGTCGTGAATTCCGTGCTGACGCTGGCGGAGCTAAGTACTCTTCTCGTGAAAACATGGTTGCGGCTCTTCAGAAGCTTAAATCAGTTTACGATTTGCCAATTCCTCCGGAGGAAGGTCAAACAGCGACTTTGATGATCTCCAACCGTGACAAAGGTGGTATTGCGAAATTATTCATGACGCACCCACCGCTTGAAGTGCGCATCAAAGCTCTACAAACGGGCCGTCTGTAAACCTCAAAGGTTGTTCTTTACTTCAAAAGGGCGTAGCCTAGACAGGCTATGCCTCGAATAATTATCGCTCTTTCTTTTTTCTCAGTTTTGATGGGTTGTACAACAACCTCTCGTCTTGATACGCGCATTGATAAGCGCTTAACACCGCCTATTCCGAATTTCTTAAGTAAATGGAAAACGGCTCCCCTTTCAGATCTTGAAAAACTCGAAGTTGGAGCTAAGGAAGACAATATTCGCTGGTGGAAAACTTATACTATCGCATTGGCGAAAAAAGAAAAAGCTCCGACAGAATCCTGCGAAGGCTTTAAAAGTCTTTCCACAGAGCATGATTTCCCTTTGCACGATCTGGCTCTTTTGCGCGCTTATGAAGTTTGTTCTGAAAAAGAAAAACTTGCCGAACTTCCAGGTAACGTGGCTCCTTGGTATCGCGACCTCTATGTTGATATTAAATTGAAAGAGGCTTTGGAAACTGAAGATTTGCGTGATGATCTTACGGCTTATCTTGAAAAGGCCCGCCTTGAAAGCAACAAGAAAAACAAAGAGGAGCTTTATCTTAAAGCACTTCTCACGGCGCAAAAGTTGGAACTTAAAGACGATGTTCTGCAAATCCAAGCTCAGCTCTATAAAAATTCTCCACGTTTAAATCCGCTGCCAACTTTCCGCGAACTGAGTTCCGTGGCGTCGGATTATCGTTTTCATCGTGAATTTGATAGTGCCCTTAAAACTTATAAGAAAATCTTAAGTTCTAAAGAAGCGTCCACTGATGACAGCTTCCAGGCGTTGAAAAACATTCGTCAGACTCACAAAGTAGCTCAACATCGCAGCGACTACATCAATGCGACGGCGGATCTTGTGAATTGGGCAAAAAAACAATTCCAGAAAAATAAAAAAGACCGCAGAGCGGTCGCTCGTTATCATGATGCTCAAGTTCTTTTTGCTAAAACTTTGTGGACGGAAGATCAAACTTCACAAGCGGTGAAAGTTCTTAACGAGACTCACCGTCTATTGCGTGGCCTTTACCCTATGGATGAAGTTTATTTTATCTTAGGTCGCATCGAGGAAGAAAAAGGCAACTTCACAAAAGCTCTTGAATACTTTGAAGCTAGTTACCAACAACCCGTCAGTCTTCCTGGTCTTCGTGATAAAATCGCGTGGTTGAAATCTTGGAACTACTACAAATTGGAAAAATGGGAAGATGCACGCAACAGCTTCCAACAAATGAAAGAACTTGTAAAAGATCCTGCCGACAAAGCCCGCGCTCGTTTCTGGTTGGCTCGTTCATTTGAGAAGCTCAATCAAAACGCAGAAGCTACGGCGGAACTTCAATCTCTTATCAAAGAAGATCCGCTGGGTTATTACGGTGTTATTGCCGTTCGCGAACAAAAGCAAAGCTTCCCGCCTTTGAAAATTGATCACAAGGAACTTGAAGGGCTAAGTCTTTTAGGTGTGGGCGAACTTGATGCTCAAACACGTCTGACAACAGAGTGGCTTATTGCTATCAACGAAAAACCTTTTGCAGAAAAAGTTCTTAACAGTGCCGCTGAAGATCTAAGAAAACGCAATGTCACTTCGGAAGACACATGGCTTGCGATGTCGTCTGGTTATGCGCGCACAGGATTGTACCTGCCGCTCTTCTCAACGATCGGTGCTTTACAACCAGAAGTGAAAGACAGATTGCTGAACGACCATCCGGATCTTTTATTCCCACAAGCTTTTGGTGATGTGATCGCCAATGCTTCTGAAAAAAGTGGTGTTCCTCAAGAGTTTATTTTCTCGATCATTCGCCAAGAATCTGCATTCAATCCCGAAGCAAGAAGTCCCGTGGACGCTTTTGGTTTGATGCAACTTCTGCCAAGTGTGGCAAAACAGTTAGCGAAGCAAAACTCTTTGGAATACAGCGAAGCTTTGGATTTGTTTAAGCCTGAAATCAATATTCCTTTGGGCGCATTTGAGCTGAAAACGTTGATGAAGAAGTACAACAACCAATTCATCCTCGCCGTTTCAGGCTACAATGCCAACGACAGCGCCATTCGTGGATGGTTGAAAACTCGTTACCGAGTTGATTCTGTCGAATTTATCGAAGAAGTTCCTTATGAGGAAACTCGCGCTTACATCAAACTTGTAATGAGAAACTATGTCTTCTATCAAAGACTTCTGAATACGGAGAAAAGCACTCCATTCCCTGAAGAGCTTCTCGCTTTGAAAAATTAGTTATTCTAAGATCACAGTATGCAACTTTTCATACCCCACTCGCGCCATTTCTTTTCGGCGCGAGTTAGGAAGCGTCTTTTGGAAACGCCTCATCCCAGTTCACCTTACTTCCCTTCAATCTCGGCTCTAGTCTGCCTGGATGTCAAACCGACCTTTTGGGCCGCAAGAGCATTGTGAGTGCGACAAAGAACTCTAAGATTATTAATTTCATTTGTACCACCTAAAGCAACAGGATGAACGTGATCTACTTCAAGCAAATACTTTGACGAACATCTTTTTCCCGTATCGGGGTTCCGATACTCACAGCAATGATCAGCTTTATTTAAAAGGAAACGTTTAGTATATATTGAAATATACTTTCGTCGAACAGGGACGGTTCCGCACGAGTTTGAATTCGCGACGACATCCCTCGCAGCGATGACAATCTGAGTTGAGTTGGTTTGCTCGTCAACTTTCTTAGATTTTTCTTTCAGATTATTAGCTCTTCCTTTTAGCTTTTGCTGATTAAATTTCTTTGCCAGCGTTGAAATCACTTCCGCCCAAGACCCATCGGGGCAGATATGAGAAAGTAAATTCTTAGCTTTTTCTAGTTCACGAAATTGTTCCTCTGTGAGAGTGACTTCAAGACGAATTGAGTCATCAGACTGAGGTTTGATTTTCTCATGAGATTGCACTGGAAGATTCATTTCCAATGCCAAAGTCTTTTGCGTTTCAAAAGAATTTTTGTTCTCTAATTTCTGTAAAACGTCGATTGCTTTTTCAACAGAAACGCTTTTGCCACTCTTTGTATTTTCTTTGATGCATTTCTGAACTTGCGTCAACTGAGTAAGGTTGATACTTCCGTCTTCAATCTTTTCTGAGATAGATGGCACTTTTTTTAGCAAGCGAGCAGATTGCAAACGACGATATGCAGACCCTTCCGAATAGCCAAGGCCACGAGTAAGATATGAGTACATTCCATCGTATCCCATTTCTGCATAGATCTTACGACTCTCAATTTCAGCAATATGAAGTAAAACCAGGTGAGTGATTTTTCTTTCTGTACGAACCAATTTTTCCATTCTCAAAACCAAATCGTCATTTGACAGCTCTTTTAAATCAATCATCACAGCCTCCGTTAAGAGAACTTATATCATGAATTTTTCGTTGATATTTTTGGAGTTTTTCAGAGGGAAAAGCGAGTTTGGAGTTATCACAGAAATAATACCTAAAACACGCTAATAGCTTCACTATGAAGAAATAAATTCCGACTGGAGAAGCTTCGAGAATTGCAGGTGATCATATCGCACATAAAGAAATAGGAAGTACGAAATACCCAACAAGAGAAATTTTATTACAAAATTAATTCAACGCGAAGCGCCCTCGTAGGGATGTCTAAGAAATGTAGAAGTAATTTTAACGATTGCAGAAAGTATCATCGGTGAGCCCTGCGCTGACTGATGAATACTCAGAGAACGTGACGTAGTCGATGTTCGTCATATCCACCACATCCCCGCCACTTGAAAATCGAAGCTTTAGTGAATCTGCGCTTAGCTCACTGAGGTCATAGCGCTTTTCAACGGGAGTCCCTAGAACCACACCGTTGACTTCAGTCACATTGACAACCAGCTCATTCCCCGTTGTGCTTTCAACATCCGTCACTGGCACTGTCCAAGTTCCTTTTAAAGAACATTTTGTTCCCGTATTTGGTGCTGTCGTCCACAAGGCCTCTGATTGCTCAAAATCACCGTTCGCTTTTAAATCAACACGAGCGTAACTGAACTCACCCGTTTGCAAACTCTCACTTTGAGCGTGATAACTAAAGTCTTCACTTAGACTTCCTAGGTCCAAAGATCCCGTCCCGCTTTTCTGACCGCAGGCCGCTACAACAACAACGCTAAAAGAAATGATGATAAACTTTTTCATATTCATCTCTTCGGAACTAGGCCCTCCTGCTTTAAGGTGAGAGCCTTTATCGATTTCATTCTCATTATCCGCCTGCAAATCTCATTTTGATACAGGACTAAGGGCCTCCGAGTTCGTGAAAAACAAGAAAGACTATTATGAAACATCTCCTAAACACCGATAAGAGAAGGTGTTGAAAAGGGGAATTCATGTTTTCTCGCAAAGTGTGGGTTGCAGCAGCTTGTGTCGGTTTGGTTTTCTTTGGCGGTTTAGGGATTTATCTCTATTCAACAGAATCGTCATCCCCTTCACGTACTCAGAGTTCCAGTAAAAAAGATAGCAACCGTCTTTTTGAAAACTCTTTCATCACATCAAAAACAGACAAAGTCGAAGATGAGCCGAGCGCCCTCTTCAACGACCCTGCTATCAGCCAAGCTTGGGGTTTGAAAAAATCCGACGCCGCTCGCGCATGGTCTGTGACGAAAGGCAGCCGTGATATCGTTGTTGCCGTGATCGACACTGGTATTGATGTGAAGCACGAAGACTTAGCTGGAAATCTTTGGAGAAATCCTGGCGAGACAGGAAAAGATGCTCAAGGCCGCGACAAGGCGACTAACGGTATCGATGACGATGGCAATGGATTTGTCGATGACGTCTATGGTTGGAACTTTGTTAGCAACAATCCTAAACTCGACGACAACCACGGACATGGAACTCATATCGCAGGTATCATCGGCTCTGAAGCTGGAAACGGAAAAGGTATTACAGGTATCGCTCCAGAAGTCAGCTTGATGATCCTTAAGTATTACGATCCGAAAGTTCCGGGCACAGACAATCTTAAGAATACCGTGGCCGCTATTCGTTACGCCGTAAGAATGGGTGCTAACATCATCAACTATTCCGGTGGCGGAACAGAGTTCTCTCAAGAAGAGCACGATGCAATCGCGGAAGCCCAGAAAAAAGGAATTCTTTTTGTTGCAGCCGCTGGAAATGAAAGATCGAACTCAGACCAACATCACTACTACCCGGCTGATTACAAACTTAGCAATATTATTTCTGTCACGGCGATTGATCCGTCTATTCAAGTTTTGGCTTCATCTAACTACGGCGTTGAAACAGTAGATATCGCAGCTCCAGGACAAAACATCTTGTCCTGCCTTCCTGCGAACTCTTACGGTTATATGACGGGAACTTCGCAAGCGACAGCTTTCGTAACAGGTGCTGCGGCTCTGGTGATGGCTCATAAACAGTCTTTTAAAGCTGAAGACGTGAAAAAGTACATCTTGGCTACAGGTGATGCGCAAACGCAGCTTGCTTCAAAAACCCGAACGTCTCGTCAGTTGAATCTCTATAAAGCTCTCACGATTCTGGATCAAGGTGTGTCGTCCTCTGGCGGCGTAGCTCTAAATCCACAAAATTTAAAGTTCACAGTAGATCCGAATGACACCAATTCAAAACCGACAATCGACGACGGTGTTGATCCTACGGCTAAAGAGATGAGCCACTTCGGTAAATCTTTGATTGATGCTATCGGCACGAAGCCTCGTCCGACAAAACTAGGTACAAAACAAGGATCGGAAGGGTTTTAAACCCTACAAATCTAGAAAATCTTTAATAGCAGCCTTAACATATTCTTGAAGACCCTCGGGAATTTCACCGAGGTCTTTTTTAAAAAGACTGATATCCCAAGCCAGAATCTGATCCACAAGAGCTTCACTTTCTTTCTGCAAACCGCAAGTTCCTTTCGGAACTCTTACGCGTATAGGAAAAGTATCTTCCTCAAAGACATTCGTAGTTAAAGGAATAACCAATGCCGATCCCAAACCCGCTTCACAAAATACTGACGGCTGTATACATAGACACGGACGCTGTTTGCCGGGCTTGGTTCCAACTCGTGGCTCTAAATCCACAACGTAAATATGCCAACGTTCAGGAATGATCATGGGAGCTTCTTAAATCTATCTTTGGTCTGAAAGTCTTTAAGGACATCGAGACCAGATCTGCCGACAATCATAGCTGCTCTTTGCCAGCGCTGAATTTTCTCAGTTCGTTTTACATCATGCTCTAATAGAGTTAATGCAGCTCGGACCACGTCGATCTTTGTCTTCGCGCCCGTCTTCTTTTTTAACTCTTCAATTCGCTTATCATCATCCAGCTGAATCATAAGTGGCTTGCCCATAAAAAAAAGCTCCTTATATATTCATAAGTATATCAGGAAATATATCAAATGAAAATAAGGAGGCAATTAATTGATTTCATTGGATTTAATGCAGGCGTCATGCCTAATTTGGGAATTAATATAAGCTATTTTGAGAGCTTATATTGTCCGAAAACAGGAAGGGCTCTAAACCCTTCCCTTTTCAAACTCTTCTAGTAGCGCTTCCACAATACTGGGAAATTCATTCTGTCTTCACTAAAAGAAGTCAGCAAAAGATCTCCGTTCATATTTTTGGAGTGCACTCCGTATTTTGCAGGAAAAACATTTGTGAACAAGGGCTTCCCGGACTGACGAGTGTCGACGATGTGAGCTCGGCCCTCTACACTGGTCATCACTGCCACATAAGGCCCTTCAAGCATATAAATTCTTGGCGCTACCATAAGAAGTTGGTTGGTTTTTCGATCAAAAAGCTGCATTTGATCTGGAGTTGGTTTTTTAGTGTAAAACTCATCAGAGACACCCGCCAGTTTTTCCCCTGAAGCTACAAGATTTAGCTGCCCATTCTTATATTGATAGAATTGAACATTGTTCTGTTGAAAGCACCCGATATAGTCAATGGCTCCACCACCCCAGCAAGCCATCTTCAACACTTTATCTAAAACCACTTCAAATTTTTCATTCACTCGATAGACATTCGATTCGCGAGCGTTGGTTGTCACAAACAAATCGCCGTCTTTTCCCGTGTAGGTCAACCACTCTCCGTCTTTTGTGGGTAAAATAGCCGTCACACCAGAAGCACGGTTCAAAAGAACTTTTTGCGATGTCGCCTTATCTACATAACCAAAAACTTTTTCATTAGAAAAAAAGTAGCTTTGGTTCTGCATAGAGATCGCGACAAACTTCAAATACGCGACGTCAAAAAGCTGACTGCCTTCCTCTAGAAAACTGTCTGCCACCATTTTCCATTTTGCGCCGGGCAGTGTTTGCAGAAGATTCAAAGACAAAGTCGCCTCAGAAAGTTCCCATACTTGCGTTCCCCGTCCCTCTGACTGAGAAACCAAGCGCCCTTCTGTCGTCATCATAAATTTATCTGAAGCTTGAAGGGAGGCCGTTAAAATATTTCGCGCGCCGGTTTTCAAACTTACGACTTCGACTCCTGCCGCAGAACCAACTAACGCCACGGGAGAGTTCTTAAAGGCTGTTAGAACTTTTCCACCCAGAGAAACTTCAAGTCCCGTAGCGCGGTCAAATAAACGCCATTGGTCTTTTTCTAAAATCCATTTATCAAAGTACGGTTCCATGTTGAAGGAAGTCATTGCCATCAAAGCCAGATTTCCTCCCAAAGCCCATTGCTCTTCTTTTGAAGCCATGGCCGAGGAGTTCATATTGATTTGATTTTTAATAAGATGCTTCAGAGTGATCTCTGCACCTTCAATACTTCCCAGTGTCTCGTTTCCTTTGGTTTCAATCAGCCCCACTACTTCTGCAGGAAACTCAAGTGTGCCACCCAAAATATAACTCGTTCGTTTTGCAATCTCCGTATCAACAGTATTGGAACTTGTCGCATCCCAAGCCGCTGTGCCAAAGGAGCAATT
Organism: Bdellovibrio sp. HCB-110; assembly: GCF_047323225.1. Taxonomy (GTDB): domain Bacteria; phylum Bdellovibrionota; class Bdellovibrionia; order Bdellovibrionales; family Bdellovibrionaceae; genus Bdellovibrio. The sequence goes on along the minus strand of NZ_CP178750.1, from coordinate 1,361,969 downwards.
CTGTTTTTGGCAAAGACTTTTACCCTTACTCAAAACCTGAATACGCTCTTGAACTTTTCCGGCAAAAAATTTCTTCTGGGAAAGAATCCAACTTTCTTTTCCCGCGCTCCAGCGAGAGGTTACGGACTCACGAGGGTCTGAAACATACTGATCATTCTTCCAGTTCCAAATCATAGCTTTTAAAGGCCAAGATGCACCTTCAAGGACAAGGACTTCCTGATCGGCATACTTATTCGGAGAATTTGCTGGTTGAAAATCCAAAGAAGCCAAGCTGCCGATTTTTCCCTTGATACGCGAATCACGGGAAGGAGTGCTCCAATCTTCCCATCCCACTGTTCCTGGTTTGCAATCAATCTTTTGACACTTTGTGAAACCTTCTTCCACAATTCCAACGCGCGCACGGAACTGCTCTAAAATATCTTTATATAAATAGTCACGAATCGCATCAGCACCACCGGAAAATCCTAATTTCTCAAAAAGTGCGATGGTAAAATCTTTTTGCGATTTAAAAGAAAACTGTTCTAAAGAATATCCCGGCATTTCGGTTGCTGGCTTTAAAGTCATTCCGGAAGAAGTCTTTACCGCCCAACGGAAACGCAGCAATCCACCCTCTTTATTCTTTGGATAATCAGCAAAAAGCATCGAGTCCATCAAAGAGCGAACTTTGCGCGGTACCGTGGAATTCAAAGTCAAAAATGGAACGCCACTGTCTTCACCCAACCAGTGAACTAGCTGCGTGTGACCTGAGTTATCACGCAAACTCAAATGATAAGCACCCGACAATAAAGCTTCACGATTTAAAGCTACGGGAAATGAATCGTCCCATAAAGTGTGCGTGTAAGTCATATCTAATAGATAATTCAAAGCCGCGAGGAAACGACGATCTTTATGCCACTCACTTGCCGTAGGAAGTCTTGACCACTCTGAACGAACTGTTTCATTGGACATCAAAACATTGGAGCCTCCCAGACGAGCCGCCGCCGGAAGTCCATTGATACGCGCAAAAATCCAACGAAGGGAATACGCCACGTCAGCACAATCGGTCGCAATGTTATAACGAACGAAGAACTCCGAATCGACTTCTGTTTCAATCCACTTCGCGTAACGCTGTTCCCATTCTGCAGACCAAGCTGCTTTTGTCGGCCACAAATTCCCAGAAGCCATAAGAGGCTCGAAGGTCAGAGAGGACATCACGGCTCCCTGCGATTTAAAAAGCTGCGCTTGATTTTGAGCTTGTTCTTTTGTCGCAAAAGTTTTGCGTGAAGTAACTTCAGGCCATCCGTCAGAACTTGGATGGACAACTTCAACCACCCAACGGCTTTCTTCCGAACGAACAACAACTTTTGAAGTAGCAAATGCAGCGGAAGCGGAAAAACAGGACAGAATTAAGAAGGCGCGTGACCAGGTCAACATTCTTGAGATCCTTTGCTGATGTAATTGCTAAAAATCACATCACGACCTCAAAGCGCGTGTCAAAGCACAAAGATAACTATTCTCTTATTCTATTCAGTATTCTGAGCGATCAATCGATAAAGTCGGAGAGGCTGATCTTTCCGCGAATCATCACAATCAAACCCGCCGACATAAAGGCCAAAGCCACGCCGACACCGATCAAATTGCGATGCCCAAGGTTGATCATTCCAAGAAGGATCATGAAGGCGCTCACACCAAAAGGTCCCCAGTAAAGATACTTTTGCCATTTTGGACGAACTGGTGCTTCTTTAGAAGCTGTTGGTTTTTGCGAAAGCCCCACCATCATCAAGCTGTTGATTCGGGCGATCATTTGATCACACTGCGGATCTCCACCTTGAGCGGCTTTTAATTCTTCATACTTCAATGTCGCAAAACGAAGAGCGTCCAATTCATGACAAGCTCGGATGAACTCGTCATGAAGACTTTCGTTTTCAAAGTTCTCCACCAAGTTCTTCCATTTGCGCACAAGGCTTGGCTGAGCTTTAAGACTTGGATCTTTTGGCAATCCTTCCAAACGTTCAAAAAGAACGTGGCAAGAATAACATTCTTTCGCACGACGACCGTTCAAAGCGCCGCACTTAGGGCACGACTTCATTTCTTGCGTTCCCGGCTCTGGCGACGCCTCTTGATGCTGAGCATCAGCAGTAATCGCAGTAGCGACCGGATTTTCACTCACCACCGGAACATGGAAGCACAAAACATTTTGAGGGTCTGTCGGAGGATATTCGAAACTGAATCGACTCTCACATGAGATGCACTGAAACAACGGAGTTTCAGAGTGAATATCATCACTCGCAACTTCGTACAGCTTAGCGCATGAGGGGCATCGAATTTTCATTTTCGTCGTTAAATTCACAGTGGACTCACTCACTCTTTGTGTTACTAATACCATGATGAAGAGATCGATTCAATTTTTCAAGCATAAAGCCTACGATTTTCGTTGGGCGATCCTCTCAGGCATTTTGGTCGGAACAAGCTACATCCCTTTTCCTCCTTGGGCACTGATCTTCTGCTACACGCCACTTTGGCTCTACGCCACCGAGGAAAGCCGCTCGGTGAAAGATTCTTTTTGGGCAGCTTGGATTACACAGTTCGTTCTGAGCATCATCGGTTTTCACTGGATTGCTTACACAGCGCACGAGTTCGGGCAGATCCCGTGGTCCACGTCTGTCGTGGCTTTGCTGCTTTTTTGTGCGTTCATGCATCTCTACATCCCGGTCGCCGTGGCTCTGGGAACGTGGTTGCGAATTCGTTTCTCTTTAAGTGCGGGGAAAAGTCTTTTTGTCATCGCCCTCTTACAATCTCTGTTAGAAAGAGTGTGGCCCGTCATCTTTGATTGGAATTTGGGCTACACCCTGTTCTGGGCGAAAATTCCCACTTACAGCTTGGCCGACATCGTTGGTTTCTTGGGACTTTCCACCATCGTTTTGCTTTTCAACGCTTGGATGGGATACATCTGGCTTAAACAAAATTACGTTAAAAAAGCTCTGAGCCAATTAAGTCTGCTCACCCTTACTTTTGCTGCATTAGTAGGCATTGGCTACTGGCACGGTCAAAAGTGGAACCACTTTGACAAAGAGTTCCGCGCCACTGTTGTTCAAGCCAATATCGGAAATCTAGAAAAGATTTACGCCGAAAAAGGCCGAGGCTATCAGGAAGCTATCACGGTTAAGTTTTTGGACATGACTCGGGAGGCTGCACAAAAATTCCCGCAAACGGATATTTTCATTTGGCCGGAAACAGCGTTCCCTGATTATTTAGATCAACATCTTTTGGGCCGTAAGCACACTCAACTTCTTGCAGAGGGCTTAGCTCCCCTTGGAAAACCGTTGATCACGGGCGCTTACTCGAAGGATGAAAAAACCGACGAGAATGTGGATCACTCCACGTACAATGCGCTTTTCTTGGTTGATGCCAATGCCAACAACTTGGACAAGCCTTACCGCAAAACAGAACTTCTCGCTTTCGGGGAATATCTTCCGTTGAGTGAACGCTTCCCTATTTTGCTAAAACTTCTGCCTTTCGTATCCAACTTCGGACGCGGACAAGGTCCTGATGTGATGGCTTGGAACTTTCAGGGTGAGACCATTCATTGGGGCGGTCAGATTTGTTACGAGGGACTTTATCCCGAGTTTACAAGAGGCCTTGCTAAAAAAGGTTCCGATGTCCTGGTCAATGTGACGAACGACTCGTGGTTTGGCCGACCTTCCGAGCCACAACAACACTTATATATGACACTTGCCCGCGCCATCGAAGTGCGTCGCCCCTTGGTGCGCTCAACTAACACCGGAATTAGCACAGCGGTCCTGGCTAACGGTGATGTTCTACAAAAATCGCCTCTTCACAAAGAGTGGAGCGGTCAGTTTGTGATAAAGTATCTTAAAAATGCGCCAACCACTTTTTATGTGCAATGGGGACACTGGGACTGGGTCTTAATCATCATTGCTTTACTTGCGCTGATAACTACAGGAGCTCTTCATGCAAGATCTCGTCGTTCTTGATTGGGTTGAAATTTTAGAAAAGATTCGCTCCCACTCCACAAGTGAGGTGGGGCGCGAAACGGTGATGCTGACAAAACCTCTTGCTTCGGCAGAAGAGGCTTATGCCAGTTTTGAAGAAATCGCTCATGCCACAGAAGTTTTGAATCAAGGCATCCGTCCTTTCATGCAAAGTTTGGATCTGTATTCAACGTGGATCACCCGTCTTAAGAAAAATGCGGTTCTTAAAAATCTTGAAATCAAAGATGTGCGCAGCTTCTGCTTAGAGACTTTGGCTTTAAAAGAAGCTTTAACCCCTGTCGAAAATGATTGGGCACAAAGAATCGCGGCAAGCCTTATGAAGGCTGACGAACCTCTTTCGGCTATTGATCAAATCCTGACGCCGAATGGAGAAATTCGCGCCGATGCCAGTGAAACTCTTTTCCGTCTGTACCGTGAAAAAGAACGTCTGGCCCGCGAAGTGCAAAGCACTTTAGACCGTTTGGTTAAAGATCATCAAATGGAGAACGTTCTTCAAGATAAGTACGTCACCACTCGTGACGGTCGTTGGGTTCTTCCTGTTCGCAGTGGAATGCAACACCACTTGCCGGGTGTGATCCATGGGTCTTCGCAAACAAAACAAACCGTCTTTATGGAGCCGGAAAAAGTTATTCCGACCAACAATCGTCTGCGCCAAATCGAAGTCGAGATTGAAGATGAAATCGAAAGACTTTTGACCGAACTTTCTCGCTATCTTTCCTCCCAAGCGACAGAGATCGAAAGCAGTCGCGTCCTCCTGGAAGAATGCGATGTGCGTTTTTCTCAAGCGCAGTTTGCATCGCAAGTAAATGCTCACCCGATTCAGTTTTCTAAAGAAAGTTTAGAATTGATCGAAGTGCGCCACCCTCTTTTGCAACTTTCTGGCAAGCCTGTTGTTTCCAACTCCGTTCTTTTGGAAGGTAAAAAAAGTATTTTACTTCTGAGTGGTCCCAATGCCGGTGGTAAAACTGTTTTACTTAAGTCCATTGGGCTTGCCGCTCAAATGGCGCGCTGTGGACTTCCGATCTGTGCCAGTGAGACTTCAAAAATTCCATTCTTTAAAGATATTCTTATTGGCATTGGTGATGCGCAAAGTGTGGATGAAGAACTCAGTACTTTTGCCGCTCACTTAAAAATCTTAAGCCGAGCCGCTTCGTTAAAAAATCGCGACAACTTGATCTTGATTGACGAGATCTGCGGATCCACGGATCCGGAAGAAGGAAGTGCTCTAGGACGAAGCTTTATTGAAGCCTTCTCTAGCAACGATGTCTTTGCTGTGATCACCTCTCACTTAGGGCCATTGAAGTCCGGATGGGATGAAGAAAGCCGCGTTCTTAACGGAAGTCTTGAGTACGATCCAAAGACCGGCCGCCCGACATATCAATTTATCGCCGGTATTCCCGGAGATTCTTTGGCCATTCAAACAGCAAAACGCGTCGGCGTTTCTCAAGCCATCGTGCAAAGAGCTTTGGATGTCTTAGCTCCGGCGACACGGGCTCGCCTTGAAGGTTTGGAACAGATCGAACAGTTAAAGAGTGATATTTCTATTCTGCAAGAACACCTTCGTAAAGAAACGAACAGTGCTCTTGCGATGAAAAAGAAATATGAAGGACTGCTTGAGCAATTCAACAAAGACAAAGACGAATGGTTGCAGCGCACGGTGAAAAAAGCCGAACGCAAAGTTGAAGAAGCCATTGCGCAAGCCAAAGTAGCTGAAACTTTCAAACGCCACACCGCTTTACAAGAGATCAAATACAAATTGCCTGAAATTGTGAAAGCAAAACCGATCACTCAACCAGGGGCTCCTGAAAATGCGGAAGAGTTTGCAAAACGATTCCCAACTGGATCGAAAGTCTTCGTTGCGTCTTTGAATCAAGACGGAATCGTGCAAAGTACGCCAAACTCCAAAGGTGAAGTTCTAGTTTTGTCTGGATCTGTGAGATTGCAACTGCATTGGCAAGAACTAAGACCTCCAGGAAAACCGCAAAATCCGACGTCACAACTTGTGCGCCAAGGATCTTCATTCTCGGTGGCATTGGCCGATGACGATCGCACTTTGGATTTACGTGGTAAAACGGTGGAAGAAGCTTTGTCAGAATTGGAAATGGCTTTAGATAAGGCAGCGCAGTCTCGTGAAGATCGCATGAAGATCATTCACGGACATGGAACGGAAGCTCTTAAAAAAGCAGTTCGCACTTATCTTTCCCGTTCCATTTATGTAAAAAAATGGAAAGCCGGATCCCCTGAAGGTGGCGGAGACGGAATTACGTGGGTGGAAATCGGCGAAGCCTAGTAGGAGTTCCTCATGCCGCTTGTCGACTACAACATTTCAAGTTGGATTTTCGCAAAGACCTTAAGCCTTGGATATTTTGTGGCGTTTCTATCCCTGTTGCCACAGCTTCTTGGGCTCTATGGTCGCCACGGCATTCTATCCATTGATCATCTTTTAAATCTTTTAGATAACGAGATGAAAGCCGAAAGATTTTATCACGTACCGTCCCTCTTCTGGTTGTTCTCTTCGGATTTTGCCCTGAAAACCGTTTGTTTTATCGGCATGATGGCGTCCTCATTGGCCTTCCTTGGATTTAGCCAGACATTCATGCTGCTTATTTGTTTCGTCTGTTATCTGTCCTTTGTCAGTTGCGGGCAGCTTTTCTTAAGCTATCAGTGGGACAGTCTTTTATTAGAGTTTGGATTCCTGGGTCTTTTCTTTGCTCCGCTAAAGTGGGAATGGATTCCTTTTGGAACTCACGCTCTTCATCCGATCATTTACGGACTGACCTTATTCCTTCTATTTAAGCTGATGTTTCTTTCAGGCGTTGTGAAACTCACCAACAAGGACACGTCTTGGAAAGATCTTACTGCTTTGACTTATCACTATTGGACTCAGCCCCTTCCGACACCCCTTGCCTTTTTTGCTAACAAACTGCCTTTGCATTTTCAGCGTTTTAGTACGCTTGTGATGTTCTTTGTTGAACTCGTCACTCCATTTTTTATTTTTGTCCCAGGTCCCCAACAAGTTATTGCCGTTATTTTTCTGGTGTCTTTGCAAATTTTAATTGTTCTGACTGGCAACTACGGTTTTTTCAATCTTTTGACTTTAGGACTTTGCTTAGGCGTTCTGCCTGATTCCACTTGGGGCTTTAAGATCAATTGGGTTGAAAACACCGCCATCTCAACACCGATAGCGATGATCCCGCTTTTGCTGCTTGTGCCCTCTTCGATTTTTTGGATTTATAAAAGCCTGTTCGAGAAAAACAAAGCTTTGGATTTTATGCTGCCCTATATGCGGTTCTTTTATCCGTTTCGCATTTCCAATCCTTACGGGCTTTTTGCAGTGATGACAAAAAACCGTCCCGAGTTGGTTCTTGAAGGCAGTAACGATGGCCACCATTGGGAAGAGTACGAGTTCAGCTATAAACCAACGTCTCTTAAACGCGCGCCACCGATTGTGGCTCCTCACCAACCCCGATTGGATTGGCAAATGTGGTTCGCGGCTCTTGAAGGTTTTAACGAAAATCTGTGGCTGCAAAATCTTATCACGCGTATTTTCCAAGAATCCCCGGATGTGCTTTTGCTTTTTGCAAAAGACCCATTTCGCGGGAAAGCCCCTAAAGCTTTGCGCATTCAGCGCTACGAATACAAATTCGCAAGCTTCAAGGAACTTCGCGAGCAAGGTCTTTGGTGGAAACGTGAATTTGCGGGCTCTTACGGCCCGATCTTTCAAAAAGAAGAATTCACAGACGCGGAGTAGTTATGTCTCCGCGTAAATCTCTGCGTAAGTTTTAATAAGATTTTCATCAACACGCTTGTGAAGATGATGACGACGTAGATCGCTATGATGAGCGACACCCATCGCACCGATCATGTGAGCCACGGACTCCAGTGTTTCTTGCTGGAAGTTTTTCACACGCTCGCGCTTCGTCGGTACATGAAGACCGTTCACCAAGGCAGGATCTTGAGTCGCTACACCCGTTGGACATTTATTATTATTACAACGAAGAGCTTGAATACATCCCAAAGCGAGCATCATTGAACGAGCCGCATAGGTCGCGTCCGCCCCGATGCAAAGTAATTTTACGATATCAAAAGCCGTTGTGATTTTACCTGTGGCAATAACTTTGATCTTATCTTTAAGACCTGCTTTGCGAAGTGTATCTACAACAATCACCAACGCATCCATTCCTGGCATACCGATGTAGTTGGTGAACTCCAACGGAGCAGCGCCTGTTCCGCCTTCAGCACCATCCACAACGATAAAATCTGGATAGGATTGTAGATCACGCATTAATGTCACAAGCTCTTCAAATTCCTGACGATGACCCAAGCAAAGTTTAATACCTACAGGTTTTCCGCCGGAAAGATCGCGCAAAGTAGAAATAAACTGCAACATCCCTTTGGCATCTGCAAATGCCTTATGCCCCGGAGGAGAAATCACATCTTTCCCCAATGGTACGTTACGAATGGCTGCAATTTCCGGAGTGACTTTCTTACCTGATAAAATACCGCCATGACCGGGCTTCGCACCCTGAGAAAGCTTCAGCTCGATCATCTTCACTTGCGGGCGATTGGCATTTTGTTTAAAAAGTTCCGGATCAAAATCTCCAGAATGAGTGCGGCAACCAAAGTAACCCGTACCGATTTGCCAAATCAAATCACCACCGGGTTCAAGGTGGTAAGGAGAAATTCCTCCCTCCCCTGTGTTATGGGCAAAGTTTCCGTCTTTAGCTCCCCCGTTGAGCGAGAGAATACTGGCTGTGGAAAGAGAACCAAAGCTCATCGCAGAAATATTTAAAAGCGACATCGAGTAAGGTTGCTTACAAAGATCGCTGCCAATAGTAACGCGAAGATCTTTGCGATTTAAATGTTTAGGATAAAGAGAATGAGTCACGAACTCGTAACCTTGTTCATAAACATCGTGCTGAGTTCCAAAGGGAACTGTGTCGAGAACCTTTTTTGCTCTTTGATAAACTACGGAACGTTGTTCGCGGCTGAAAGGTTTTCCGTCGGTATTGGATTCAATGAAGTATTGATTGATCTCAGGACGGATGGATTCTAACAGGTAACGGAAATGCCCAAAGACGGGAAAGTTTGATTTGATCGCATGACGATGCTGGCGAATATCGCGGAATCCTAAGGCAAAGAACGGAACAAAGAAGAACAGAGAATACAAACCCGCTGGCCAAACTAAATAGAATATAAAATTCAGAACTATCGCTACGGCAAAGGCGATATAAAATTCCCTTCTCATGTTCAAAACCTCTTTCGTTGATTCACAAAATTATCCTCTATAAATCGCCCTCAATATAGATCAACTGGACTGAATTTAATATCTAGAAAAGCTCGTGTTCCTGACTGAAGTATGTACAAAAAACCGGAAATTCAGACTTAAGCATCGCTTTAAAACGAGATCGAAACTTTACAAATCGGACTTCTGACGAAACTTCCTCTATCCTTAGATGCAGGAGCCCCATGTCATGGAAGAACAAAATCTGGCGCTGATTCTTGGCGCCCTTGATGAATGCATTGAAAAATACACAGAAGATCGAAAAAAACGCGTCGACGACTTTATTGACCGACATTTTTCTATTCAAGAAACTATCGAGATTCAAAAGAAGTCTTTTCCCATTGATTTGCTTTTCAATCCGCTTAACGCCCTGTGGTCCATTCCCTATCTTTCGCTGAAAAAATCCGTAGAGACTCTCGACAAGTTGGGCTGGGCCAAACTCACTCCTGCCATGGAGCGAGTCCCTTCCGGAATAAAAACGGGCTATCAAAAAGAAGTCGAGAAGCTGATTGCCACGGAACTTCTCGACTACGACGCCCTCGTTTTAGAACTGCGCAAACATCCGACGATCAATAAACTTATCGCCACCAAAGAACTCACTCTGAATGAATTCCAAATCAAAGCTGAGTTTAACAAAGAGATTGATAAATACTCTTCAAGCCAAGCGATGATCACGGATCTTAGCGGTTCCGTGATGACCCTTCTAACGGGATGGTATTTCTTTGGAGACAAAACTTTGGGAATTTTCGGAATAGGAGATCGTATCGCCCGAAAAATGGCTCGCGATAAAGCAGCCTCCGGTTTTTTCTTTGGCGAGAAATTAGGATCGGCATTTTATAGCGCCTTTCCTCCAGAACCAACAAAGGCCCAGGTCTTCATGGCCACTCTCGGTGTGGGTGTTCTACTCACAGCCTTTAGTGTTTTTGCCGCTGTTATGAGTGACCCCCTTCGCAAACGCCTGGGACTTCATAAAAAGAAACTCAATAACTTAATCGAAAGTCTTGAAGAGAGACTTTTTCTGCAAATTAAAAAAGAGATCAAAACATCCCTTCGTAAATCTCCGGCCTACGCCAAGGCCAGCTAATCCCTCAGTACAATAAGTGACGATCCTTGTGCGGCACCACCCTAGAAGTTTGACGACTCACTCTGAGAACGCCTCAGAGTGAGAATGAGCCCCTTCGCAACTCATTGAAAATACAAATGTTTTAAGTTCGTTTCAGAGTGAAATATGGCACCACCATTGCTTTATAGTATGGCATCAGGGGGCTTTATGAAAAATACGAAACAAATCTTCTCAACAATCCTTACTCTAAGTGCAGTCGCTTTCCTTACCGCTTGCGGCTCTAGCAACCAAGTAGGATCTTCGGATCTTTCAAGCCGACTTCCAATTGATACAAGCTCTTCTTCTACTAAACCGGTTTCTTACTGCAACCAGGCTACTGGCACAGAGATCACAGCGAAGCTGAGAGCTTACGTTGATTCTTCAAACACAGTTCGCATGGACTATGCTTATGCAAGATTGACGGCTTTGCCGACAAACTTCAAAACAGACAAAACTTACATCTCTATGTGGAAATGGATGACGAATTCAAGCGGTGCTTCCCACTTGGATAGCACTCCCCTTAATTTCCTAGTTGCTAACGCGACAACAGGTCAAATTTTGACAGCTTGGAAAACAACTCTTCGCTGGAGTGATGTTGTAACAATCGCTTCTGGCATGGGTATCACAGACCCACAAACATTCTTTAACAGCGTAAATATCTTGGTTGATTTGAAAGACACTCAAGGCGAATACGATGTTTTGAAAATCACAAACTATGACCTTTCAACAAACAAAGCTTTGAGCCAAACAGACGGATTGCTTCCACTGTTCTACGCAAACCCTGCTGACTACGCGACTGAATCAAATGGCGCAGCTCGTGCTCAAGTTCTTCGCGACTTGCACCCTTTCAAGAACTACGTAGGCCAAGGTTACTCAGCGTCTCAGTTCCAATCAATGGCTCAAGGTTTGTGCTTCTAAGAACAAAAGGGAATCGATTCTAGTGTGCTGACTCTTGAGAGACCTCATCCGCTTGCAGATTCTCACCCTGACGATAACGATCCACCAAAGTGCGGTCCGTAGTCGGGAACGAGAACAAAAGAGAATGAACGTTGGATTCTTCATCTTCCTGAGTGATCGCGATGTAAGTTAGATCCTTGACGTCCTCGTGATCCGGAAATTCCTTGATAAAACTTACCAATACATTTCCATCAAGATCGTTCTTGCGCCAGATCTCATCGGCATTTTCAATCGTGTCTTCACGAAGAGTTCCGAAATCCTGAAACTTCTCTTGCGGAATATCTTTCTCTCCCCGCACTTTCAACATCGCCAGATAAAGGCCCATCGCCAACGGATCGCCCTCACCCAATGCGTCGCCTTCAATCGCTCCTCCAGAAACTTCTTCGTAAGTTTTGTCGTAAACCAGTTCGCCTCGTTGGTAGTTTTGCCAAACGCGGCTGTCTTTTGTCGGGAAGTGGATAAATACAAACGTCGGATATTCATCCTCGGATGACACATAGGCCACAGCCACATACCTGAAACTTTCAGCGCCCTCTTCAAAAGCTTTGATGAAATGATAGATGGCAAAGTCTTCCATCGTCTTGTCATCCAGCCAAACTTCATCGGGTTCATCCAGTGTCGCTTCCAAATAATGCTCACGGCTGATTTGTTCCTCATCAGTAAAATCATCCGGAGATCTTAAGGATTGGTACTCTTCCTCAAGTTTATTGATGGCTCCCTCAAAATAGCCGAAGAGCTCCGTCTCTGATTCGAAAATGAGACCTGCCGCTTCATCGACGATGATATACTCTTTTTCAGAGGAGGAACTCGTTGTTTTCTTTTTAGCCCGGGATTTTGTCTTCGCCATATTTGGTATCCTTCACACTTTATTATCGAGAGATTCTCGACTCCCAACAACTAGAAAAAGAAGACGACTCGACGAGGTCCGTCATAGTCTCATTTTTGGTCTTGCAAGGAAGGCATTTATTACTCACCATCTGAATAAAGACGTCGCAACAGGAGGCGCTTTCTTGGTCAATATAGAAGAGACAAGTTTGGAACGAATGGAAGCATTGCTCTCTCATTCAGCCATGGGTGTTCATGTTCTTTTTGACAATAAGTCTATCGCGGATGTTCTGAAAGAAGTGAAAGACGACAAAGACTTCTACAGCTTTGATAAGATGAAGAAGGTCCAAGACGTCATGACAGAGCTGATTGCGAAGAAAACCTACTTCGAAAAGATGGCTTACCTTCAAGCCCTCGACCCTGAATCCTACCAAATGCTAGTGCGCGCCTACTTCCACATTGTGGAAAACACCGTGCGAGCCAACAACGAACACAAACACTAAAAGAAGCAGGCACCTTTGTATAAAACTTGGTCAGTTCTTTGAACATTTCCTCTTTTTCCCTCGGGGAAATGGGGATGTTCATCAATCTGTCGAACTCCTAGAGTTCTAAATCGACACCTCTTTCGATATTTAATGCATGGCGTTGGCGTCGTGATATTCTGAGTTCATCGGGATTTATCAAGGTTTCCCACCGCAAAGCCGATAGGAAGATTTGTGAAATATCGGATTTTCTTATCGGCTTTCTTTTTTCTTCTCTCCCCAAGTCTCAGTCAGGCTGAGTACCGGGTATTTCTTTTGAAGATCACAAAGAAGTCCGCCGATCCGCAAAACCCCTCTCAGGACTTCCGTCTGGTTGAAAGCACCTTGGATCACATTCAGTATCGTTTCTTTTATCCCGTCGCCGCTGATGAAGAAGTCACCTATATCGATACATGGCGCTGCTATGGCCGAACTGGCGACTTCCAACCTCACTGCCCCAACCCGAAAGGCCAGATTCCTCCCGAGGAAAACGCAGCACCTTAATGTAGACGTATTATTTTGATACACTACATTCATGTCGTCGATTGACAGTTCCTCGCGCAAATCCCAACAAGCGGACTTGAATGATCTTCAAGCCGAATACGCACGCAAAAAAAAGGAAGTCCGAAATCAGAACGAGGCCGAACTTTCTGATCTAAAAGAGTATTACGACGACAAAAAATCTTCAGTGATCGAGGACAACGAAGCGGCCATCAATCACATCCGCAACCGTCAAAGAGAAGTCTCTGAAAAAGCGTCCGAAGAAAGACAGCGTGTGAGTGAAAACTACAAAGCTCGCACTCAATCCCTGCAAAAAGACTATGACGAAAAATTGATGGACTCGCGTAACAAGCGTCAACAGCAAGTGGCCAAAGCCCAAGCGGATGCCCGCGAAAAAGTGCAGCAAATCGAAGGCACGTCTCAAGCACGCGTTGAACAGGTTCGCGCAAAAAGTGCCGAGGATGTTCGTTCCGCAAAACAAAAATACAATCAAGACATGGCCAAGATCAACGAGTTCAGTCAGAAGCGCTTGGATTACCAACGCGAACAAAACGACATGAGTCTGACGAACGAAGTGGAACGTGGTCGCAGCGCCCATGAGCGCGTGCGTGCGCGTAACGAAAAAGAATATGCCCAACTGCAAGCCAAAGGCGAAAACACAATCGCCCGTGAGCAGGAACTGCAAGAGCAGAAAATAAATCGCCTGCAAGACTCCTCCGCCAAACGTTACGAACAACAGCAAAAGCAATGGGATTCGAAAGAACAGCGTTTGAATCAACAGTATTCAGAACGCATCATGCACTCGAAAAAAGCGAACGAAGAACAGTTGCATACGCAGAACGAACGCTTTCAAAATCTCTATGGCAAGAATGAAAATGCGCAACGAGAAGCTTTAGATATTCAAAAGCAACGCTATGTGCGTGAACTTGCCGAGACCCGCAAAGACTTCGTAAAAGCCGCCGAAAAGTACAGCGATAAAAACGATGACCCCTTCTACAAAGTCGAAGACCGCGGCAGCTTCCTGCGTGAAAATCCTGACTTTTACGTCTTAAAAGCTTTTGTTCCCGAGCACGAAAAAGACGCCGTGAAAGTCACGATTCAAAACGACAAAGCGACCATCACGGGACAGCGTTCGTTTAAAGATAAAATTGAAGATGACGGAAAAATCGTAAGTAGCGCCAACTACCAAACATTCCGCGAAGAATTTCCATTTGAAAAACCTGTTGTCACCGAGGGTATGACTCGTGAACGTCAAGGTGACTGGGTTGTCTATCACATTCCTAAAGGGAATCTGACCCGTTTCGATCGCAAGGCGTAGAGCCTTCTTCTGAAGTTAAAAGATGTTCAATGAAAAAGGCCGAGAGCTGATGGCGTCCTTCAACAGAGGCTTTTTTGTAAAGACTGAGAGCTTGTTGACGAGTCGTTGTTTCGGAAGTTCCTCTTTGGACGGCAATATCACGAAGACTTAAGCCACGCAGAATAAGAAGGCCGATTTCACTTTCGGCCTTCGTAAGTCCCCACTTTTCAAAGTGAACCTGAATGTACTTTCGGAATTCTCCGAGGTTTGTTCCCATATCCAGATTAAATAGAGATATTATGAGCCTGTCATCTAACACAAGTACGCAGAAGAAGACATTTCCACCTAGGGTGGAAGGGAATCTCGTTAGGCTTTCATTAAGTAACGAACTTCTCTCATCAGGAATGAAAGACGTGATTGAAGATCGTTGAGCATTTCAATGTTCGTATGAAGTTGCGCAAGAGCATCGGCCTCTACAACCGGAGTGTCAGCAAGTTCATGATAAGATTTGTGCGTCACAGGAGATGATTCAGAGATAGACCCCAAATAAGACTCAACCGCTGTTTCACCTTGTGTGTTCTTATCTAAATTGATCACTCTCATTTGGTTCTCCTTCGCCTGCCGTGGGCGCAGAAATAAAAGTCTAGTTAGGTTTTTTCTATTCCAACAACTTAAATAAACTTACATGGACTTTTTACAATGCTCAGCGCCTTAGTATTCGCACTGGAGGGCCGTTTGATCGGTTCCCGCTAGGTGCACACGATCATCTCCACTCGCCAAGTAAGTTGCCATCACCGAGCCCTGCCCGTCTTTATGCTTTAATCCTAAAACGTGACCCATCTCGTGAAGCACCAAAGCTTCAATATTCACAGGAGCCGAGTTGGCGCGACCTGATTTCGCAGCCCGAGTCAGTGTTTGGTTGTTCCAGTAAAAACCGAAATCAGAGCCATTCAAACGAATGTCCGCTTCTTTAATAAGATCACCAATCCAGTAAACACTTGTGCGGCCTTGTTCAGAACCACGATTGTCTTCCCAAGTGTTCATAAGATAAATAATGTTCACGCCGTCTTTATGAGGATTGAGAGGACCGCTATAACGAGTCGTAATAATATTAAAAAGTTTGCGACCGGCTGTGCGCTCCCAAGTTTCCGCGGCAGATAAAATCGCAGGCACCATAGAGTCGGGAATCGATGAGTGAAGTTGCATTGTCACTGGAACATCGGCTTTCCAAGAGATGCGCTCGCCATAGACGTTTTGCACGAATCCGCAGTCTTCCTGAGACTTCGGTGCACAGGCTTGAATTGTTAATGCTATTAATAGGACCGCAGCAGTCCCAAGCCACTTCAACATGAGAGCGACCTCCACTGACTTTCTTCAATACAAAGAAAGGACCAGCCCGTGGGCTCCTGATAACACCACCTAAACCAATGAAATAACTTGGGTTTCCCTGTCATTTGCCAGAGTGCCTATAAAAGAGCCTTCGTTTAAAAGTCGGTGTCTCGTTCCCAGACAGCCCCGGAATTTTCGTCTAAGTATTTGAAATTTATTAGCTTAATAGGTGTCAAAGATTCCAACACCCCCTCGCCGCAAAGTGTGGTGCAAAAGGACCCCGAACGACCTGGCCCGGCGCTTGCTTTATTGGATTAGCAAGTCTCACATTGAGACACTTCGGCTCCTACCCCAATCGGGGAATCCTGGCGAGCCCCACAGCCTATCACCACATCCCACCTTCCTGGTAAGGAGCCAAAAAAGCTCCCCCTACCAGCGCGCGCGTGATAAAAAGAAGACCTAATAGAGAGGTCTTTGTAATGACGAAACTGACTGTGATTCCTGGTGATGGGATCGGTCCTGAGATCATGACTCAGGTGATCCGCGTTCTTAAATACGTTAAAGCTCCCTTTGAATATGAAGAACATCAAGCCGGCGAAATCGCCTTACATACATTGGGTGACCTTCTTCCCCAAGCGACTTGTGATTCCATCAATAAAACAAAGCTCGCCATCAAAGGCCCAACAACAACTCCTGTAGGTGGTGGACATAAATCTATCAACGTCACCATGAGACAGAAGTTCGATCTTTACGCCAACGTCCGCCCGGTTCGTTCTTTGCCAGGAGTTCAATGCGTTTGTAACGACGTGGATCTAACCATCGTGCGCGAAAACACCGAAGATCTTTACGCCGGTATTGAACGCATGGTGGATGAAGACACGGCAGAGAGTATCAAGCGCATCACTCGTAAGGGTTCAGAGCGCATCGCCCGTTACGCTTACGATTTAGCACAAAAAACCGGAAAACCTCGTGTCGCGATTGTTCATAAAGCCAACATTATGAAAATGTCTGACGGTTTATTTTTGAAAGTCGCACAAGAAGTGGGTTGGCAATATCCTAACATCACAACAAAAGATGTGATCGTTGATAACGCCTGCATGCAGCTTGTGACAAAGCCTCAACAATTCGACGTGATCGTCACTGAAAATCTTTACGGAGATATTTTAAGTGATCTTTGTGCGGGCCTCGTCGGTGGCTTGGGAGTTGTACCAGGTGCCAACATCGGAGAAAAAGCCGCGATCTTTGAGGCTGTTCATGGATCAGCACCTGATATCGCGGGCCAAAACAAAGCCAATCCAACAGCATTGCTTCAATCCGCAGTGATGATGCTTCAACATATCGGTGAAAATGCGAAAGCAGATGCGATCATGAAAGCATTGATCGCGGCGCTTTCTGATGTGAATGCCCGCACGGGTGATCTTGGCGGTAAAGGAACAACGGTTTCTTTCACTGATGCGATCATTCAGAAGTTAGGATAATTTGACTGTGACAAAATCAATGATGATCTCCCCGATTCAAACCTCTGTATTTCATCAAGGCGATGACTTGGTGGAGTTCATCATTAAACATGTTGATGCCGCTCTTTTGCATGAGCGCTCGATCTTGGTCATCACATCCAAGATCGTAAGCCTCGCAGAAGGCTGTCTGGTCCCCCTGAATAGCATCGACAAAAAATCTTTAATCAAACGCGAAGCCGATGTCTATTTGGGTGAGATCGGTCATGGTGTCAGCCTGACAATCAAACATGGACTTCTTGTCGCGGCTGCGGGTATCGACGAATCCAATTCTGAAAATGGGGATTATATCGTTTATCCCAAAGATCCCTATGCTTCTGCTGAAAATCTTCGCAAGGGTTTGATGAAGCGTCTGGGCCTGCGTGAATTGGGTGTGATCCTGACAGATTCGCGCACTGGACCTTTGCGCCTGGGAGTTGTTGGCGTGTCTCTGTCTTATGCGGGCTTTCATCCCCTTCGCAATATGATTGGGCAAAACGATATCTTTGGCCGACCTCTTAAGATGACAAAAATCAATCTCACAGATAGTCTAGCTGCTGCTGCCGTTCTTATGATGGGAGAAGCCGCAGAGAAATGTCCTTTAGCGGTGATTCAAAATCCCCCTGTGGAGTTCACCGACACTCCCGCCCGTTCCGACTTGGAAGTTTCCCCAAGTGAGGACATGTATCTTCCTTTATACCAACATCTGATGAAGTAAACTTTGGTCTAAAAGACAGCAAGCTAGAGTTTGCAAGACGCATTCTTTAAACCTAGAATTGTCTATATGAAATTACAGATTCTTCTTCTTGGATTTTGCCTCTTTGTTTCAGCTTGTGCGACCAACCAAAAAAGCCGTCTAGCCGCCACTGCCATCGGCATTGGCGTCGGTGCTGGCATTGGCGCCGGAACAGCTCCCGACGATGAACGCCCAGAACTTCACGCTCTTTATTGGGGTGGAATCGTGGGTGTTGTGACGGCGGTAGCTGCGAATTATTATTTTAATGATGAGCGCGACATTGAGGTCATGAAGCTTGAAAATGAGAAGCTAAAAGCACAGCTAGATTTCTTTCAAAATGGCACCGCGACCTTGGTTAAACAAGGTAAAGGAAAAGCAGACAAAAGATTTTTCCAAAGTGGAAAAGCCCAAATCAAACTTTATGAAATTGATCAATGGGTCGATGACGGTCCAAATAGAAAATATCATCGAGACATGATGATGGAAACTGTTCCACTTGAGAATAAAGACAAATGAAAACGAAGATTCTCTTAGTACTTCTTCTTATCAGTATCGCTTGGGCTAGCAGCGTCAGCTATTTGTATTGGAAGCTTAAGAACAACCCGCGTGTCGTAGCTATTAGCATGGAAGCCGGAAAAGAATCCCTTCAGAACATGCAACTTGGCGAAATGGAAAAGATGACTTTCCTCCGTCAGTATCTAGATCGTTTCTATAACTATGACTCCAATAACTTTTGGCAATCGCAAACGTCCTTAGCTTTCTTGATGGCTCCGAAGTTAAGCGAAGAGCGTGTTCGTGAAGTCAGTCGTTTACGCGAAAAAATTCAGCAGAAGAATCTTTCCCAACTGGGCCAACTGAAAAGTTTGAAAAAGCTGGATGATGGCTCCTACGAAGCTCAGACCTATTTGCAAATCCATCAAGAAACTCAACAAAGAGGCGAGCTCACTAAGAATGAACTATATGTCACTTCCCGTCTTAAACTGCAAAATGCGGAGCGAACTTTAGAAAACCCTTGGGGGCTTTTAGTTCAAGAAATGAGATTTGATTCTTCTCCTCGCGCTTTCGGCTTTGCACCACAAATTCATGTAGAAATACAAAGCCCAACTCTTCTGACCTTTCCGTGTGCGATCGAGAACATTGAAAATCCGTCCGAAAAGAATTTGAAAATTAAGATCACAACTCTTAATGTCAGTGAACTGCAAATCACACCTTCCAAAGATCTACCTCTTCCCGTTTCATTAACGGCAACATGCAAAGATGTTGAATATAAATTTGAACTTCTGGCAAAAAATCAAGAGCGTGATCTCTTTGTCTCTTTCCCTAAGGAAGCTGGAACTATTCGCAAAAAAGAAACAGGTCCTGCAAAAGTACGTAAAAAAGACGTTTACGAAAAAACAATCGAGAATGTTCTCGGAATTCAATTAGAAGACTAATCCATCTCCGCATTTTTCAAAGCTTGCTTGATAAAATGCTCGTCAATACCAATAAGAATCGCCGTCGTGGGGTCCTTCTTTTCACAGAGGAAGTAAGCCTTCACCGGAAGATAAGGCCTCTTCCCCTTTAAATCATACCAGTCATCGCCTTCTTGCAGTTGCTCGTCAGCTTCACGAGTTGTGAACGGCCAAATCGACGTCGAAAACATTTCCAGAACGGGAAGTTCTTTTCCGGATTTGGAAATAGCTTTTCCTACGACGATCATGCGACTTGATCCCCGGCTTTCACCGCGACCGTAAGAGGCGGACTCCAATGTGCCTTCGACAAAATCGTAATCATCTGGCTTTAGAAGATAACGTCGAGCCATATCTATATCGCGTTCCATCTTGAACATCTTTGTCGCCCATACGAACAAAGCGCCAAGAACAAACATGGCCAAGGCTCCGCCGAAACCTTCCCAGAATCCCATGTTCGTTGTTACTCCCAGGTACACAAAGAAGAATGCCAAACCGAAAGAAATCAGTGCGCACATAAAAAAGGCGAAAACGACGAAAAGATTTATGGAACCCCGGGCTCCCGGAATTTTTTTAAGACGAGACATGTCTCGTAGATCTTTTTCACTTTTAACTAAGAGATGCTTCCACGATTTATACATGCCAATAGCATGGCGGTCCCTCAGAGCGAGGTCAAGTTATGTGGAAGTTTGAGATTAAGAGATCTGGGCTAAATTTTCTGAAGTCTTTGGGAATAAAAGAACGACTTGGGTTCCAACACCCACGCGAGAACGGATTTGTAATTCTCCACCGATGGACTCTAGTGTCTTGCGCGCATCAAAAAGACCTAGACCATGTCCTTGTTCTTTGCCATGGCTAACACCTTCTTGAGTCAAACGCGGAAGAACTTCTTCAGGAATGCCACAACCATTATCCATGATTTGCAGCAACCAATGCTCTTGTCTTTCCATCAAGGTCAAATTGATGGACGCTTCTGTTTCTGGCAAAGCTTCCAGGGAATTATTAATCAAATTGCTAATCACTCTTTGAACCTTGATGGATTCCAGAGACACGGACGCTTTTTCCGAGTGAATATGCTTGTGCCAAGTAAAATCCACTTTGGGATGAGAAAAACGATATTCCTTAAGAAGGGATTCCATCAATCGAGAAAGATCCGGTCCTTCTTCTTTTTTAACTGCCGCTTCTTCTGTTTTCTTCTTTTTACCTTTGGTCAAAAGATCTTCGGCGATACCACGAATTCTTAAAACCGCGAGATCTAAAAGTTCTTTTTTATCAGAACCCATTTCATGAGAAAGCTGACTTAATGTCGTGAGCGCCATCAAAGGGCCGCGAATATCGTGAGCAACCTGACGAGAGATCGTCGCGATTTCTTTATTCAACGCAAGCTCTGCTTCCAGTTTTTGTTCGTGCAACTGATTCAAGAATTCACGGCGAAGTCCTACACCCAGGAAAATCATTCCAAGGAGAATGCCCAACATGAATAAAGGAGATAAAAGAGCCTTTACAACCAAATCGACAGAGTTAAAGCACACTCTCATGCTGCCTGAGGGAAGCGAGTTGTAAGTGATTGGGACGTCCGTGGAGAAGACACACTGAAGTTTCTCGGGATTTTGAACTTCCGTCACACCAACGGCCGCATGAACTTCTTTAAGCTGTTTTAAAATTTTATTCTGTAAGGTCGGATCACCCTGAAAGATCTTCGCTTGGGCAATGTCGTCTTCCCAAATACCCACGTATTGTTCGACGGAAGACTTCGCCGTATAAACCTCATAAGAGAAGCTTAAAAGAGCCACTATCAAACTTATCCCCAAAAAAAGAGACAACCAGACGATAGGAACTGATTTAGAGGTTTTAAAATGGGTTATATCCATACCTTAAGGTAAAGCAAACCCCACTCCCACCCTATAAACGCGACAAGCCACGCCCGCCTGTCTAAAGCTTTGACAGTGCCTAAAATAGGTTTACCACTCAAAGCCATCCTTAAGGCCGATGACTCCGCCATGACTTTCGATCATTTGCACCTGTGCGAGTTGGTAATTTCGCCCTTCTACGTTTCGTCAAAATACTCGAACACAAATTCATTTTTCAGAGACGTAACTTGAACAAACTGGCTCTTGAATTGCAAAAAGGGACTTTCATCAAAAAGGAGATTCTATGAAATCTGTTTTTAAATCATTGGTGTTTTTTGCCTGCCTTATGTCGTTTCATCCAGCCTACTCTCTTCAAGCCATGAGCGATGCCGAACTTTCTGAAGTGACGGGCCGAGCAGGGTTCAACCAACAACGCATCCTTGCTGACTTTGTAAAACTCAAAGATCAATTGCTTCAAGATGCCGCTGACGGAGACGGCAGAATCAGTGCAGAGACTTTCATCGCGCAGACGCAATTCATTTTTGGCGCTATGGGAATCAACTTGGACAAGATCGTGATTGACGGCGTTCAGTACAACGGCACAATGACAATCAATGCCCTTGACGTGAAAACGACAATGGCAATCCCGTCTTCTTTCAAAAGCATTTATATCGGTGACGTGCGTTTGGGCGGTGGAGCTTCCATTGGTTCCGTGGAAATCTTGGGTCTCAACATGCATGACCTGCACGTCGACGTTACTTTTCGTAAATAATATTTAAACTACTAAGGGACTCTTGATGGTTCCCTTAGTGCAAAGATTCTTTGTAAAGACGATCTTTGATCGCTTGAATTTCTGGAACCGTCACAGTGTACGGACGACCACAAATCTGACAAGTCACATCGGCAGTTTCATTTTTGTTGATCATATCTTGCAATTCTTCCTCACCCAAAGTTTCAAGGGCGCGCACAACGCGATCTTTTGTGCATGGACAGAAATACTCAATATCATGATTGTGTTCAATCTCTTGGAAGTCGATACCCGCCATGAACGGTTTTACCAGATCCACAGGTTGCGCACCTTCCATTAACATTTTGGAAATGTTGGGTTGGAAGTCTTCGTAATTCATTTGAATCACTTCCACCATGGCTTCGGAAACTCCAGGCATGACCTCAATCAAAACTCCACCTGCGGCCTGAACTTTTCCGTAGGCATCAAGATAAACGCCCAAAGAAACCAAAGAACGAATCTGATGGGATTGGTGAAGATAGTGGGCAATGTCTTGACCAATTTCTCCGCTGACCAACTCCACTGTTCCGTGAAAAGGCTGCTTCTGGAAAGGCTGGTGGCGAGCGACGCTCAAAGTGCCATTCCCAATGGCCTCTTTAAGGCTTAAACCATTTTCATAATTTGGTGGTTGGTATTGGGGATTTGGAGTGTAACCACGAACGTGGCCATCAAAAGAAGCTTCAGCGTAAACGCTTTGCAAAGCGCCATTACCTCTGAAAAGAAGTCCCACCATTTGACCGTCTTTTAATTGAGACGCCATTAAAAGCGCTCCCACCATGCTACGCCCCACAGCAACCGTGGCCAAAGGATATGTATTTTGCAGGCCTTGCATGTGTTTCACAACTTCAGTCGCGTTCACTGCGGCGATCCGCACCGTCAAATCTTTGGAAACAAAACGATGAACACGTTCTTTACTCATGACAAACTCCCGCACTCTATGGAAAACTACTCTGGCAACGTAACAAAGCGATCTACGAATTTCAAGCAGAGAGAACCCAAATCATGAAGATCTATCTCTTTAGACATGCTCAAAAAGCCATGGACTTTTCCGGCGATCCCGATTTGACCGCCGAGGGACATGCACAAGCATCCAAGGTTCTCGACAAGGTGCTTAAAAATGAGCTCCCACAACCCACAGAACTTTGGGTTTCCCCTAAAAAGCGCACACATAGTACGTTTCGCCCCGTCTCTCAGCATTTTGGTTTGCCGATGCAAATCAACGAAGCCCTGCTTGAGCAACAGGGAGACGAAAATCTTTCTGACTTCCGCTCACGTATTGAAAAACTTTTTGAAGGAGCTGCGGCTCGCAAAGAGGGCGTGATTTTTCTGTGCAGCCACTATGACCTGGTTGTCGAAGCCATGAGCGTTCTACCAAGTGATAAGGACCTCACGGATTCAGAATTCTCCCATTGGAGTCCCTGCCAATACATTGGCTTTGAAGTGAACAGTGATGGCATTTACGAATTCCTAGAATTCAAGAAGGTGCAACTATGATTCAAAATATTTGGGCCGTCGGCCGTAACTATGCTGAGCACGCCAAAGAATTAGGAAATGAAGTTCCCACAGAACCAATGATTTTTTTGAAAGCCGGAAGCACTTCTTCCATCGCGGCAAAAGAAATTCACATGCCCTCATGGACTCCGGAACTTCATCACGAAGTCGAGTTGGCTTTACGATTCAACGACAACTTAGAAATTGATGAAGCCTGTATCGCGATTGATCTCACCGACCGCGCCAAACAAAATCAGCTTAAAAGCAAAGGTCACCCTTGGACTTTGGCAAAGAGTTTTAAAGACTCCTGCCCGCTTTCAAATTTCTTTCCAGTGAATGATTTGGATGAGCTGAAAAATCTGGAAATACGTTTAAAGGTGAACGGCGAAGTCCGTCAAAATGGCAACACATCGCAAATGATTTTTTCTTTGGAATCACTGATCCAATATGTCCGCCAACATTTTCCTGTGGTTCCTGGAGATTTACTTTTAACTGGGACTCCTGCGGGAGTGGGCCCTATAAAAGTGGGAGACGTTTTAGAAGCAGAAATCAGTTCCAAAGCTCGTCACTCTTGGAAAGTCATTTAAGACGCTTTAATGAATTGAATATTACTGACCAACTGCCCTTCACGGATTTTCAGGGGCTTGTTGATGCCCAACTGCGATTCAAAAATTCGATTGAGTCGATTGATATGGGCACGAAGACGATCTTGAATGCTTAAATCCGCCTCTTGCTGGAAGAGACTCAAAGACAAGGTCTGCAAAGACACCATATCTTGGGATTGAGAAACCAAATCCACAATCGAAGCCAGGATCGGTTGATTCTTCAGTGAGAGCTCTTTCCCTTCGCAGGACAAAACACCTTCGTGGAAAGACACGGCGGTTTTTTCATCTGACTCTGCAAAGATATTCAGTTTGGTCTTCCAAAGTTTTTTTGTTTTAGCTGAGAACTGCTCGATAAGGAAAATGCAAATTTGATTTTGTGAGCCTGACATTTTAATTCCAAGATTATTTGCCATAGCTACCAAACGGAAACAAGAACTGCTGGTCATTTCGGATGCATTGAACGCCAGATCTTTTTCTTTGTGCGCAAGCATTTTTTGGATGTGGATTTCATAAGCGCTCAACTCTCCCAAGCTCTCGGAAGAGAAATCCATAACTGGACGCTTTTTTTCTACTTGAACATACAGCTCGACGAAATCATAAAGGATCAATCTCTTATCAAACGCATAAAGTTCCGAAGATAGAATCTGTTGCAAGCGGTTTTGCGCGACCTCGGCTCCCAAAAGGTTTAATTCCGCCAAAACAAGAGCGTGCTGAACCTCGACGTAAAAATCAGTGGTAATCTCTTCTTTAGAAAGAAGCACAAGCTTCTGATAAAGCGCTGCCAGCGGTGCTTTGATTTTCCATAAAGAACTCAAACGCAAAAGCTGAGCGTCGATTTTTAAAGACTCCCACTCATCAAGTTTTTGTGTCTTTAAAAATTCATAACCTTCAATAACTTCCGTTATAAATCCGGCTTCTTCAAAATGTTTTAGAAGAGCGATCTGTTCATTCACAGTTAAGTTGCAAAAACGCTGTTGCAGAGTCCCCGAAAACTGAGCGAGAGCTTTAGCAATCGTCGTATTCCATTTAGCGAAATGCCCGGCCATGTAGTACAAACCGAGCTTTTCCACAAGCCAACGCTCTTGATCTCCTCCCAATGTTTGGAAGTTTTCAAGAGCCTCGTCAGCCATATTAAAAAGACCTCGGTAAATATAAACTTTTGCAAGCATCAACTGACGCTCACGTTCATCATAAATTTGATTGTAAACAGTCGCGAGCAAAAGTTCTGACGCCTCTTGATACTTAAAAGCGTTAAGAAGACTTTCCGTCTTAATCTTTAGTTGGTTCCACGGAAGGGATTGCATCCGAGTCTCCTTTCAGATCAAGTTTCTTTTTTAGCAGCAAGCCGTTCACGGTTTGATTACGACGAATCTGCTCGATGATGATCTCGTTTTTCTTATCGATGACAAAGCCACCATTTCCCACGGGAGGAACAATGCGCGGGCGCGGACCGTCAGATAAGTGGTCTGTTGCGACAACAAAAGGCAAAGACATGAACTGACATAGACTCAGTTCTTTTCTGTAACTGGTGGTATGTTCGGTATCAGGAAGTATATAAGCTGGATTTAAAGAGAACGATAAGCCTGTCGAACGAACCTGATTCCAAGCAGCGTACAACAAGGCTCGTTCTTTGGCTGAATAATTTTTTTCCATACCTTGAATGACGGATTCAGCCACTTGCAAGCACTCGGGGTTATTCAACATCTGCACGTTATTTAAGACGGCGTCTTCATAATTGAAAGCTCGCATAACGGCAAAAATTTTGCGCATCGGACTTTCATAGACAGAGCCCAGGACACTTCTCATTTCCCGTCTGTCACTAACCAACCAATCGTTCTGGTGATCCCAGTTATTTAAAAGATTGTCTCTGTCATCCAAAGCAATCTGCAGTTCGTGAATAAGGACACGAGTCAGCCTGCCTTCACGCAAAGCGGTCGAAGAAATATATGTTCTGTTTTCTAAATCTGTCCAACTGTCGTAAGGGAAACGCGTGGACTCTGGAACTATGTAATAGGCTTTGCCCGGGCGCTGGAGCAGTCGCTCTTTATGACCACGCATTTTAAATTGAATCGTCGAGCCCACACGGTTTTGGATCTGTTGCTCACAGAGTTGATTGAGTTTTTCTCTTCCTGATTCAGCAACACCTATTAGATGACCAAGAACTTCGACGTCGCCTTTGACGATAAAGCAAACGTGCGTCCCTGCAGAAGTTCCCAGAATTTGGAAATAAGTGGCTTCAATCAAACGAGCTTCCGTACTCTCAGGAACGACACGGGCACTGACGCTTTTCACATAGTCCGACCATTCCCGGGCAGAAGCCTGGGAGCCGATAAAAAGGCCTATTAAAAGAGCTGAGCGCAGAAATGCCATCATAATTAAGAGACACTATTTCAAGAGTCAGACCCGCACTATGAGGGATATAGGGCCTCCCGCCGTCTAAACTTTCGACACTCTAACATTTAGCGCTGGTCAGCTTCAATTAATGCGCCTTACACGCAAT
This sequence comes from Bdellovibrio sp. HCB-110, assembly GCF_047323225.1. Taxonomy (GTDB): domain Bacteria; phylum Bdellovibrionota; class Bdellovibrionia; order Bdellovibrionales; family Bdellovibrionaceae; genus Bdellovibrio. The sequence continues at coordinate 1,335,251 of NZ_CP178750.1, read as the reverse complement.
CCCTATGCGCTCACCCATTTTCTAGCGTTTTCGTGGGAGGCACTTCTTCTTCTTGGTAATTTTTATCCCGTAACGAAGGAGTGATTTATGAGAAACCAATTTCCTCAACTTTTAAAAGATCTACTTGCAGAAAGACAAGGCCGCAACCCGCGCTACTCAAAAAGATCCTTTGCAAAAAGCTGCGGCATCTCGATCGGTCAACTCAACGATTACTTCTCTAATAGAAGAAATTGCTCTCTCAAAACGGCTATGAAAATCGCTTACAGCCTGGGTTTAAGCGAAGAACAAATGGCCAAAATTCAAACGCAGTTTAAAAAAGACAAAGCGACGACATCTTCTTTCTCTGCAGATAAGTTCTCTGTCTTTTCTGATCCAGCTCACTTTGCTTTGTTAGCACTAACGACAGCCTCAGATTTCAAATTAGATCCTCAGTGGATTTCTGAAAAATTGAAGATCTCTGAAGAGTCAGTTCAAGATATTCTTGCAAACTTACAGACACTGGGACTGATTTCCGTTCAAGAAAATAAAGTGACTGTTGGACACGAACATATTCTTGCCGCTTTGAATGCTCCCTCTGAGGTCGCTCACTCTGCTCACAAGGCTTCTTTGAAGCGTGTCACTGAAAAAATTGACAGCGTTCCAGTTGAAAAGCGCGAGCTTTCTTCTTTGAGTGTATGTATCGATCCGAAGAAATTACCTCTTGCTAAAGAGCGCATTCATAAATTTATGGAGCGCACGGCTCGCTTCTTGGAAAGCGGCGATAAAAAAGAAGTCTACGAAATCAACGTCCAAATTTTCCCTTGGTAATCAGAATTATCAAAGAATGAAATGGACCGCTGAGGGAACCAAGCGGTCCATGAGCTTAAATATGAATTATTTCGTGTTTTTATGCGCCACATCAATACCTTCGACCTCACTCCAAATCGCGAATAAACTTATCTACCAGCAAACGAGCAAAATCCTTGAGTTTTGCCTCTCAGAGAGGGAATATGCGGCCCTCTCATTGAGGTAAAAATATGAACGATATCCAATCGCAAATCGTCGCCCGTGGCGAAGAGATTATGAAGCGCATGGAAAGCCAATCAAAGGCTTCCATTTTTTCTAAAGATTTCTGGTATGGCTCCATCATGGAATGGAGTATGAAAAATGAAAAATTCAAAACGAACATGTTCCGCTTCGTGGACGTTCTTCCTTCCATCAACTCCGGTGACGAAGTTGCCCGTCACTTGAAAGAATATTTCTCTGAAGATGGCGGCACACTTCCTCCGGTCTTCAACGTGGGACTTGGTTTGGGTTCTTTGGCTCCGGGCTTGATGGCTGGCGCGATTAAGAAAAACGTCGTCGGTATGGCGAAGATGTTCATCACAGGTGAAAATCCAGACGAAGCTCTTCCCGTTTTGAAAAAAGCGCGTAAAAATAAAATGACTTTCACCGTCGACATTTTGGGTGAAGCCATCTTGTCTGAAAAAGAAGCGCAAGAGTACACAAACAAATACGTGGAACTTGTGAACTGGCTTGCGAAGGACGCTGAGAAGTGGGACGAAGTTCCGCAGATCGATCGCGATCACGAAGGTGCTCTTCCAAAAGTGAACGTGTCTGTGAAAATGACAGCACTCTACTCGCAAATCAAAGACCTTGCTTGGGATGAGTCTAAGAAAATTTTGAAAGACCGTATGCGCCCTGTATTTCGTTTGGGAATGCAAAAAGGTGTGTTCATCAATCTGGATATGGAACAGTACTCTGTTAAACACCTGACTCTTGAAGTGTTCACAGAGCTTATCAATGAACCAGAATTTAAAAACTACAAATACTTCGGTATCGTGATCCAAGCTTACTTGCGTGATTCTTTCGAAGACGTCAAAGCTTTGACAGACTTCGCGCAAAAACGTGGCACGCCATTCTGGGTTCGCCTTGTGAAAGGTGCTTACTGGGATTACGAAACAATCGAAGCGGAACAACGTGGCTGGCCAGTTCCAGTTTACACAAACAAAGCAGAGTCTGACGCGAACTACGAAGTGTGCGCGAAGTACTTGCTTGAAAATATCAAATACATCCGCCCGGCTTTTGCTTCTCACAACGTCAGAACTTTGGCAGCTTGTATGATCTACGCCGAGAAACTCAACATCCCGAAAGAGGCTTTGGAATTCCAAATGCTTTACGGAATGGCTGAACCGATCAAGAAAACTTTGGTTGATATGGGTTACCGTTTGCGTGAATACGCTCCAGTGGGTGAATTGATTCCGGGCATGGCGTACCTTGTTCGTCGTTTGCTAGAAAACTCTTCCAATGAATCTTGGTTGCGCGGAAAATTTGCTGATAACAAAACAACTGCGGAGTTGTTGAAAGATCCTGCGCAAGGATTGACTCCAACCTCTCCAGTTATTCCTAAGAAACCAGGCAAGTTCTATAACGAACCGCTTTTGGATTTCGCAGTCAAAGCAGATCGCGAAAAAATGATCAAAGCTTTGGCTGATATGCGCGCGACATTGCCTGTGAATGTTCCTTTGATGATCAACAACAAAGAAGTTCGCACGGATAAAATCTTTGATCGCGTGAATCCCTCTGAAAGTTCTCAAGTTGTCGGCAAAATCAACATGGCAACAGTTGAACACGCGGAACAAGCAATGCAAGCGGCCCAAGCGGCTTACAAAACTTGGAAGAACGTTCCTGCCGAAGAGCGTGCCGCTCTCGTTGATAAACTTGCAGACATCATGCAACGCGATCGTTTCAAATTGATTGCAACGCAAGTGATGGAAGTCGGTAAACCATGGGCGGAAGCTGATGGTGATATCGGTGAAGCCATCGACTTCTGCCGTTACTATGCGCGCGACATGCGCAATTTGCAAAAACCTCTTCGCGTTGGCGGACTTCCTGGAGAGCTTTCTCACTACATCTACAAATCTCGTGGTGTTGTGGCTGTTATCGCTCCATGGAACTTCCCTCTGGCGATCCTTGCCGGCATGGTGACAGCAGCAGCTGTGACTGGAAACACTGTCGTAATGAAACCGGCAGAGCAATCTTCTGTAGTCGCTTGGGGCTTGATGAAAATGGTTCAAGAGGCGGGCTTCCCAGCGGGCGTGATCAACTTTCTTCCTGGTTTTGGTGAAGAAGTTGGCGAATACATCGTGAATCACAAGTACACGACGACAATTGCCTTCACAGGTTCAAAAGCCGTTGGTCTTCATATCTTGAACAGAGCTTCTGTTGTTCAACCGGGACAGCAACATGTTAAGAGATGCATTATCGAGATGGGCGGTAAAAACGCTGTCATCATCGATAACGATGCGGATCTTGATGAAGCCGTGGACGGAGTTCTTTATTCCGCATTCGGTTTCAGCGGTCAGAAATGTTCTGCTGCCAGCCGTGTGATCGTGCTTGATGAAGTCTATGATCGTTTCACCGAGCGTTTGGTGGAAGCCGCAAGATCTATCGAGGTTTTGTCAGCTGAAAATCCAAAAGCTTACATGGGTCCTGTTGTCGACAAAGAAGCTCACGAGCGTATTTTGAATACAATCGCTGAGACTGAAAAAACGAATAAGTTGTTATTCAAAGGACAAGCGCCAACAAATGGCTTCTTCGTTCCACCAACAATCTTCGGTGACGTTCCAGGTGACGCAAAATTGGCGCAACAAGAGGTCTTCGGTCCCGTTGTGGCTGTAATTCGAGCGAAAAACTTGGATCAAGCTTTGGAAATCGCGAACAGCACCGAGTATGCATTGACAGGCGGCGTGTTCTCTCGCTCCCCTGCTAATATCGCTCGTGTGAAAGAAGAATTCGAAGTGGGCAACTTGTATGTCAACCGTGGTATCACAGGTGCGATGGTCGATCGTCATCCTTTTGGTGGATTTAAAATGTCAGGTATCGGTTCAAAAACCGGTGGCCCTGATTACATCAAACAATACATGGAACCAGCAGCCGTGACTGAAAACACTCTTCGCCGCGGATTCGCTCCAGCGGAAGAATAGTTTTTAGAATTTAGATTTCAAAAACGAAAAAGCCAGCTCCAAGCTGGCTTTTTTTATTTTCGTTTGTAGTTGGGACTTGCTAAAGAAATAGGCCTCTTCTCGGGAGTTGAACCATCGTAGGTCGCATCGTTGCCCCCAAAGTTAAGATCACCGATATCATGAATTTTAACGTCGTCAATTGACAGGGAATAATTGTAAATAGCAAAAATATCGTAATATTTTTTACCAACAGCGGCTACCTGCGAGCCACCGCAAGTTAAGCCAGAGACATCCTTTGCAACATTCAACGTCCAATCCGTAAAACCGCAATAACTGTTTGTATTAAAATGATCTACCTGGGCCTGTGAAAGTGCTTTCATCGTCGTTGGGCCATAGGTTAAATCGAGTGCGTAACTCTTTGGATTTTCTTTGACGACTCCGCCGACAATATAGCTTCCCGTTATATTCATCTCGATAGCTGGCGTACTACAAGTCAGCCCAGCGTAACCTAAAGCCGCACCAGTAAAACTTCCGCCACTAAAACTGAGAGACGAGATGGAACTTGTAGAACTGCTCTTTGAACACTCCGTCTGCCAAGATCCTTCAAGACCTTCGGAGCTATCATCTTCTTTAGCACATGCTACTAATGTCACAGTCACAACAAATAGAATGAAGTTTTTCATGACAAACACTTCGGCTCATCACTCATAAACTTGAAACAATTTATATTGACCGCCAGGCTGACAAAAAGAGACTCAGAATAAGACAAGTGGCTGGGTAAATGCTTGTTCTTGCTTGAAAAAACATGTTTTCTTCCCGCAAAATAAGATTATGAAAAAAATCTTGTTTATCACCATGATTTTGATCGCGGGCTGCTCTAGTCAGCCAACCACTTCAACTCCATCCACAGAAGAACCTGTTTTGCCAAAAGCAGCTCCGCCACCAGGAGAAGGCGAAAAGGTTTATCGTGGAGCGGCTCCGACAGCTATCAAAGCCGCTCCCGCGACAACGAGTCCTACGACTGAACTTGAAAGAAAAGGTTGTGAAACTCCGTTGGGCTTTATCGCCGATGGTGGGAAAGCGACGGGCTATCTAAATGCCACGGTTCCTCCAGGAGAAATTTGCATCTCTGACACCATCACGTGCAGCGACGGCAAGTGGTCAGGCCAAGCCATCCACCCTAGTTGCAAAACCGAAAAATCGAAGTAATTAAAGAAATTCAGGCAGGAGCCCCGGAATGAAAAAACCCACAGTATCGCTACTGTGGGTTTTGCATTTTAATTAAAATAGAGGTGAGAACATCATGCTCCCCTATACCTTCCGTGGTATCACCCCTCCCGTAGAAATGATTGCAGCATAACAAAAATGGGAAGGCAAGAGCCTTATTACAGATTTTTTAAGATTTTTAAAAAAAGAATGATAAATGCAGTAAATATGAGCGCTGAAACGCGAAAAGCCTGCTTACGAAGCAGGCTTTCCTGATGAAATCCTAAAATATTATGATCGATTAACTAAAAGTCACCGATTCTGTCGACGATTTCTGGGAAGTCGATGAATGGATTTCTGTTAGCTTGAACTTTGAAGATCTCTTCGTTTCTTTTCATTTCATCTTCATCGACAGGATCTTCATGGTTCCATTTGCGAAGAACATCTTCTTCACGTGGATCAATAGAAAGATCATAACGAACAGAGAAATAGAACAAAGCACGAGCCACATTCCCTTTGTGACCTTGAGGTGGTTCGAAAACCTCATCCGATCCCCCCGTTCCCAACCCAAAACGTGAAGCTGGGCACTTTAGATCCATCAAATCGTGAGAAACTTCTCCGAACATGTTGTTGCCACGAATCGCATTCAATTGTGAATCCGTCGGAAACAGGTGATGAAGATCTGATTTTTGAACTTCATCCGGGAATCTTCTTGTGAAGTGACTTTGTGGCCATGTGTGCTCCACGTTGATCACTTTATTATTAGGAATAGTTCCAGGGGACGGTGGGTTTCCACGGAAATCATTGCGAGTGCGCTCTTTATCGCAATAAACATCACGAACTGCATAACCTTCACTATCTTTGACAAGGTAGTAGTTCCCCAAAAGGAAAACTCTCGCCGCATTATAGCCGATAGCCGAATGTGCATAACAACGACCTTGCTTCTGTCCTTGCATGCAATTCTTAACGATAAGATCGTTTCCGCTAGTACGAGCGACGTGGAAACTTCTCAACACAGCTTTCAATCTGTTTTCCAAATCTTCATTGGAAATGCCCGCTTTTAAATCGCGGTAGAACTCGTCCCCATAGTAAGGAACGGCACGAGATGTTTGAGCCGCATTAGCAACGCAAACAAGAGATAACGATGTAAATACAATCACTGACTTAATGAGCTTTAGTAGCATCATTCAGGTCCGCCATTTCTAAGTTGGGGGTGATGTTCAGCCTCTGGCGGACAATGTGTCCTATTGGTAATATTGCTGTCAACGGGTGTATAGAAATTACAGAGCTATAGCTGCGGTGCTATAGAGGGAGTCGATGGAGCCTTTCCTCTGTAAGCAAGGGCCGCCAAAGCTCCTATTACCGTGCCTCCGAGGTGAGCAGCATAGGCCACGCCACTCCCTAAACCCTCAGGGGTCGCCCATAAATTAGCCAAATCTACGACTAAAAATAAAGGCACGATCATCAACGTCGGTAAATAAATAGCACCGTACTGACCCGGCACGGGAGATACAAAATACAAGAATCGCACTCGCATTTTTGTTTCCGCCACACAATAGAAAGCTAAAAGCGCACTGATCGAAGCACTCGCTCCGACCATGGGGACTGTTCCATGAGAGTCAGAGAGTAAGAAACCTGCTCCTCCAGCAATTCCGCCTAGAACGTATATGAATAACAACGTTCCACTGCCGGCAAGGCCTTCCACTGCCACACCAATCAAAGCTAAAAATGCTAAATTAGAAAGCAGATGAATCCAGTTGGAGTGAGAAAACTGATAAGTGAGCCACGCTAAGGGACCCTTCTCTAAAGAGCTTAGACCGAAACGATAAAGGAGTTGCTCTTGATACTTCTTACGGAACTCGACAAATTCATTTTTCCAAGAAGAGATAAGAACTTCGTCGCCTTTAAACGCCAGAGTCTCCGCATTTTCTAAAAAGCGAGCATCACGAAGAGCATAGGCACCGAGCACACCCATTTGCTCTAGGTTGTTGGATTTCATTTCATGAACCCACGAAGGCTTTTCATAAAGAACTTCTGATGGCAAACCCTGCAGATACTGATAATAAAGGCGGCCAGTTAAAGTCAGTCCGTCTTTTTTAAGCAATGAAGACGAGGACAAACTTGTTGAAGCCCCGCTAAAGATCAACACGAAGATAAAAATATTTAGAACCACCAACGTGATCGTCAGCGGAAAGCGTGTGTAATCGCGGATGTCTTCAGGACAAGGTAAAATCATGGGACCTCGTACCGCTCTTTGAAGCGTTCAATCCACGAATCGTGATCCGAATCCGCACTTGCCGGCACACGCCCCTTCTTCAAAGGTTTCGTCGCCACCTGATTGAGTGCCCAAACAGAACGCACGTAGCGTTTTTCTAAAGCTGATTTTAAAGCTGGGACCTTTTGCAGTTCTTCAATGAGCTTCAAGCTGCCGACATAGTCTTGGCTTGTGTACTTCTCATCCGAGAGCAACAAACGCGTGATCCAAAGATCGGAACTGGCCTGTTCTAGATCTTCCTTGGAACCATCTTCGTGCATGTATCGAGCGATAGCACAAGTCGACGAAGTGGCATTTTCACAGATTTTTTTAAAATACTTTTCCTGATCAGAGCCTTCCGCCGTCACGAACTTAGCTAAATAAGCCAGCTCTTGAGAGTTCACCGGATCTCCCCACAACGAGGCTTCAGCTTCTTTTTCCAAACACTCCGACGTGATTTCATTAAGCATAAATAAAGATAAAGCCGCATCCAAGCGCGAAGCTCCGGAAAGATCCGACTCTTTAATTTCTTTACAAGCAAACGCAGAACCCGTGTCTTTTTCATGGTAAGCACCACTGCGCAATGAATGATAGGTTTTAAAGAAACCCAAAACACCAAACAACATCAGGAACAAAAAGCTCATGCGCATCCATGAAGAAATAAAACGGGATTCCAAAGGATGCGGGCCTTCGTCATAAACCTTCTTAAGAGTCACAACCATCGTGTCAGAAGCTCTTTCATGAAAAGCCCGACGAAGTGGATGACTGGCAATTTCTAAGAAAGGAACCGCTAAGAACAAAAATCCCCCGCACCACATGAAAGAACGAAGGATGCACTGGTTGATACTGAGGCGCTGTTGTTCATGCGGATAAGAAACCACACGAAGTTGCAAAAAGAATTGCCCTGGAGTCGCCTGCCAGTAATACAAAAACACGGCCTGCAACAGTGTCGTCACAAAGATCACCATCGCGACAACCAGGCCAGCGGCAATGATCCCCTCTTGTGAAGCTGTATTGAGCAAAAAGAACGTCTTTGTCTGACGAACCATTCCGGCAATCAGCAGACTGACCACCGGAGAAAAGATGAGAAAATCTAAAATAAGCGCGAGAAAACGGTCTGCAATGGATGCAATCGGTGTCGCGATAACTTTATCTGTTTGTGGCTTAACTTCTGGAGCCGATAGATCTGGAAATACCATACAGATCGTATCGGCTTGGGACAGGAAAGACTAAAGCAACTATTGTGTAAAATTGATGGCGTGGATGCGGCCTTGCTCATCTTTCACAAAGTGAGCTTTGCCAACGATCTCTTTGCCAGAACCAACCAAGGTATAGACCTCTTCGCCTTCCGCTGTGTTTTGCGCAAGACTGACTTCGCTATAGTTCATCCCGAAGGCTTCGGAATACTTCATAAGGAAATCGGCTTTATCTGTGATCGTCATCGGGTGTTCACCCGCTTGAGCATCAATAAATTCAAGACTCTCAATACGACCTTGAGCGAGTTTCATACCGTACTTGCCTTCAAGGTAACCAAAGATCAATTCATCACGCAAAGTCGGAGACTCCGCAAGACTTGCTGACAAAGTCGATTTGTCTGAAGCCAAACGTTTTGCAAGATCATGCTCCCACTTCACATCTTTTGCGAAAGCAGCAGGCTCAAAGCTTGCGACATTACGTTTGCCATCATTAACGAGGGAATCAGGACCTTGCACCAGCCACTGATTGAGGAAAACGGTCATGATAAGAACTGATGCAATGGAAAGAACCAAAATCGCTTTTTGTTCTTGAGCCTTGTCTTGCAATCTTTTTCTTACTGACTGAGCTTTTGGAAATTCGATCACTTGCGCGTTCCTCATTTTGTACCCCTCGCAGTATGTTCAAAGTCTATCAATGCGAAGGGCGTGCCGTTTATAAGTCTAACCTATTCTCTCTTGCTGAAAAAGAGATTAACAGACGAACAAAAGATGTTTGACGTATTAAAATGATCATCTCATTTTGAATCACAAAAATCTCGAATTCGTGAGTCTAGTCCAGAGCCTTTTTCACCCAAGAATCAATACCCGCCTGCATTTCCGAGAGGTTGTAATAGAGCACGCGATCGAGCTCGACACCATTCCCTTCGATGCGATGTTTTCCGTGACTCAAATAGAGAGCCTCAGGGATGGAAATCTCCACACCTGGACCAATCTCGTTCAGCGGATACCAGACCCCGACAAGGAGCTGTCCTCGGCTCGGAGAGCCCAAGAGCGGAGCTTTGCGGAATTCTTTCAATGCTTGCGCGACCAATTCTGCAACGGAAGATGTTTTGCCATCCACCAAAACTCGCACCTCGCCGCGATAGCAGGATTCTTGTTTGAACGTTTTTAAAATCACTTCACGATGCTGATCCAGCACAGCGAGTTGTTTTTCGTCACTTAAATCATTTGGCAATTCCGCCGAGTTGTCCTTTGCAAAGCGTGGACGAATCAATCTTCCCACTTCTTCCGGTGAACACATCATCAACGATAAAAATCGAAGACCCGCGACAAAATTTCCGCCGATGTTTCCCCGCAGATCTATGACGAGGCGGCGAACACCTTGCAACTCGTTTTCAAGTTCTTTGATTTTCGCATCAGCAAAAAAATCCGCACGGAAGGAGGGCACTTGGATCACGGCCGCATTCCCTTTCAGTTTTTCAAAGTGAATGCCTTCTTCGCGCAGGATCGACGCGGCTTTGATTTGATAACTTTGAACTTTGTCTCCGCGCTCAATAGAGTAAATGCCTGACTCGCTTTGGGCTTCCCAAGGATTGGGCTGCTCACCATTGATCGTTTTAATCACGTCCCCTTTTCGAAGACCTTGCATAGCCGCTGGTGACTTCGGATGCAGCTTAAAGATCACAAGCTCGCTATCCACGAACTCGCTTTCAATGCCTGTCTCTAAGCTTTCTCCTCTCCAGATACTCTTCACTTCCGAAGAGTCATAGACCTCGAGATGAGAAACGTTAAGAAGTCCCAACGCATTGTTGATATCTTTGATCACTAATTTTTTCGGTGAATACGGCGTTACTAAACGACTGCGACGATGACAGGTGCGCTTCCACTTACGAACTTGCTCGTCTTCTAAGAATATTTTTTCCGCGACAAGATCACAAACCACCGGATAAGGGTTTACGAAACCTCTTTGCAAGGTGAAGTGATAAGCGGCAAAGGCGCAAGAGAACGCCAGAAGAATGGCCAGAATTCGACTCATGGTGATCTTTCAAAAGCGAAAGACCGAGCGCGTCCACACTCGGTCTTCGAATTCCAATTCAAAAGGGAATTAAGCAGCCACTTTCTTCTTGCGAGCTGCAGAAGGATCGATGTGGTATTGCTTTACTTTACGATACAAAGTCGCACGACCGATACCCAAAGCTTTTGCAGCTTCAGTCAGGTTGCCTTTGTATTGAACGATCGCGTTCTCGATCGCTTGTGCTTCTAGCTCTTCCATCTTTTGAACATTCGATGAACTTGCTGTAGCTGTCGGGAATTGGATTACGTTTCCACCCGCGTCTGAGTTGATTGGGCTTGAGCCAGAAATCAACGCAGGAACACCCGCTACGAGTTGTTGTCTGAAAAATGCATTATCAAGACCTTCGCGCCATTGAGCTGACGAATATGCTTGAACTGTCACATCGTGGTTCTCCCAGTACTTCTTTGTATTCTCGATAGTTTCCTGGTTATCGCTCACCACGATCATTACTGTGCGTGACATTTAGTCCTCCCCTTTTGAAACATTAACAAATGCTAATTGACTCACTTTGTACCTATCGGCGTTTCATCGTGAGAATTTAGGGCTAGTTGCAATTTTTTTTTGAGACACTTCAAAGGGGCTAAAACACTAGACTTTTGGACTACTAAAAATACCCTCTTGACGCCGGATTCGACACTTTTTGGGGAAAGAAACCATAAAACCCAGACGTAAAGAGCAGGAAGCCTGAGAAAGTTGTGAGCACAAAATTTTGAAGGGGCTTTATAAATACCTGATCGCAGTGGGGCCTTCGCCGGCGCACGATGCGCGAACCGCACGTCAGTGCGGCGGCGATTGAGCACGGATGCGTGCCCCACGAAGCATCAGGTATTTATAAAGCCCCTTCAAAATTCGCCGTGCTTGCCGACTACTCTTCAAGCAAACTGCGAAGCATCCACGCGTTCTTTTCGTGAAGCTGCATTCTTTGAGTGAGAAGATCCGCACTCACTTCGTCCCCTGCTTTTTCTACGCGAGGGAAAAGAGAGCGCGCTGTCTTCACAACGGCTTCTTGGCCTTCCACAAGTTGTTTGATCATGTCTTTTGCCGCAGGAACTCCCTCTGGTTCTTCGATGGAAGTGAGCTTCGAGAATTCTTTGTATGTGCCTGGAGCTGGGACTCCCAAAGAGCGGATGCGTTCTGCGATCAAATCCACCGCCAATGCCAATTCCGTATACTGAGCTTCAAACATCAAGTGCAGAGTTTGAAACATAGGGCCTGTGACATTCCAGTGGAAGTTGTGAGTTTTAAGATAAAGAGTGTAAGAATCCGCAAGAAGACGAGAAAGTCCTTCTGCGATTTTTTTACGGTCATTTTCAGGAATACCAATGTCGATTTTCTGAGGGGTCTTTTTCATGAATTCTCCTTTAGAAGCCTAAGTCTAAAGAAGTTTAGTCAGTGTGAAAAGAAATCTTCCGTCTCTGACGCGAGAATTAACAGACAGTTTCTTCTTTGCTGAGAGTTCCATTTTCTTTAAATTCATAAATGCTTCGCAGAGTTGAATTTGCTATATTCTGCAAAGCCTCTTTAGTTAAAAATGCCTGATGAGAAGTCACGACAACATTCGGAAAAGTCAGTAGCCTTGCTAGAATATCATCTTGTAGAATCTTTCCCGAAAGGTCTTGGAAGAAAATATTTTCTTCCTCTTCATAGACGTCCAAAGCAGCACCGCCTATTTTTTCTTTCTTTAATCCTTCAATCAAAGCCTTCGTATCGATTAAAGATCCCCGTCCGGTGTTGATTATAAAGACTCCATTTTTCATTGTCGCGATCATCTTAGAGTCAATAATGTGATAAGTTTCCGGAGTTAAGGGCACATGAAGCGAAATGATATCGGACTCTCGACAAAGACTTGCATGGTCAACATAGGAAATCCCCGGATGAAGCTCTAATTCACTATCCTTTTTGGGATCACAAACAAGCACCTTGCAGCCGTAAGAGGCCATGATAAGAGAAAATATTTTCCCGATTCTTCCTGCGCCGAGCACACCGACAGTTTTCCCATGAAGATCAAACCCCACAAGTCCATCCAAGGAAAAATTCAGTTCTCTCACTCGCGAATAAGCGCGATGAATTTTGCGGTTTAATGTCAGCAACAAACCCGTGGCAAATTCAGCCACCGCATAAGGTGAATAACCCGGAACACGACTTACCACGATTCCATTTCTTTTTGCGGAAACGATATCCACATTGTTAAATCCTGCGGACCTTAAGGCGATGTGACGAACACCTAAGTCCTTCAAGATTAAAATACATTCATCGTCAATTTTGTCGTTTACAAAGGCGCACACAGCTTCAGCTCCCCGCGCCAGGATGGCTGTCTTAGGATGAAGGTGGGCTTCTAGAAACTCTAAGTCTAGATTAAATCCCTTATTGGCTTCCAAAAAAGCTGCTTTCTCAAAGCTATGCATATCAAAAAAAACAATTTTCATTTTTCCTCAATCTTCAACGCCTTTGCCTTGAAACAGATTCGACCACAGTTCTCTTAAATAATTTTTTAATGTGCGAGGCTCGTCCCAGCCTTGTTCCCGATTCACTCAAGGTCGCTGCAGCAGCAGCAAGCCCCCATCGCAGTATCTGTTCAGGAGAGCGATTTCCCTTGTACAGTTGCGCCACCATAGAACCCACCATAGAATCACCCGCTCCTACCGTCGATAAAATGCGAACTTCCGGGATTCTTCCGAAATAGGCGCCCACCGGAGTCACTAAGAGCGCTCCACCGTCCACGGATGAGACACAGATATATGGCACTTTATTCAAATATTTTTCTGCCTGCGCTCGAACAGCGAAGATTGACCTCACTTTAGTTCCAGTCAAAACCTGAAATTCGTCGAGGTTGGGTTTAATCAAAAGCGGCTTAGAAGAAATAACCTGCGATAAAATCCCCCCAGGGCAATCAACGACAACTTCAACATTATTTTTTTTGGCTATTGCTATCAAACTCCGAAAGTCTTTAGTCGTAAATCCCGGCGGAAGAGAACCTCCAAGAATCAACAGACAAAGTTCTTTGTTTCCTTTGATGTAATTGAACAACTGGCGTTTTTCATCGCGATCTACCCGAGGACCGGGAAAACTCAAACGAGTTTGCTTGTGATTTGATTGATTTGTAACTGTGATATTGATTCGGGAGGATTCACGAATGGGAATAAAGTGGTGCCTTAAATGTTCTCCCTTGAGGAGCAATTCAATTTCTTTTCCGGTGCTACCACCCAAGAATCCCGACGCAACGACTGAAACTCCAAGACGATTTAAAATACGTGCGGAATTGATCCCATTTCCTCCTGGAGCTCGAACCTCTTGGTGCACATAGGTTTTTTCGTCAACCTTGAGGGCCTCAACAAATCCGCTGAGATCCAAGGCTGGATTCGGAGTGATGGAGCAGATGATTCCTCTCATTTGAAGGATTGTTTCACTGATTTGAATAAGTCAGAAGAGTCCATCTGCGAAATTGTGAAATCACAAAGCTGCGTGCGTTCCACCTTCAAATAAAAAAACGCCAAGTTGGTGGACTTGGCGTTTGGTGGTTCAAAATTTTATACGGCTTCAGCCTGCGCCCGAAGATTAGCGGCGGCCAGATTTGATCTTAACTTGAAGTTTAGAGATCAAGTGAACGGCCATTTTTTCTTGAACTTTGCACATTTTAAGTTCGTCACGGCGATAAGATCTTTGTGACGGAGTCAAAGTGCCAGTTTCAAGTTCCATTTCGTAGTCCAACTTAGAAGAACGGATGCCTTCTAGTTCTTTCGTTTGCTGTTTGAAGAGTTTTGTTACTCCAGAAAGAGGAGCTACTTCAATCCACTCTTCTTTACCGCGATACCAGCTCACCATTCTTAGGAAACGAGCTTTGTTTTTCGCAAGTGTGAATTTAGGGAATCCAGCATCAGACAATTCTAAGATATTCTCGATTTCATCCAGATTAAGATCGTCTTCTTCGCCTTCCATTAACAAGTTGCCAGGCATAGCAGCCAAGGCAGCTTCGGCTTCAAGGTCATCATCCATATCTGCTTCAAAAGCAGAGGTTTTCTTCATCTCTTTTTCGTTCTCTAGGTCCGAGTCCAAGTCAGAGTCGATCATTTCATCAGCGTGCATGTTATTGCCTGGATTGATCAAAGCGAGCCTCCCCAAAAGTGCATCATTCAATTGTGTATTGATTCAAAGTGGGCCCAGTTATATCGCAGTTTTCAGAATGACACAACATGTTAATTGCGTGAAAAAAGGTGAAAATAAGAAAAAGTCCCCCGTGAAAGCGAGAGCTTTTTCTATTTCCATATCGAATTTTCATGCTCAAAGAAAGAGCATTTGTTACTTCACAGCGGTGATATCTACTCGATATCCACCGGGCTTTTTCCAAAAATATGAGGCCGAGGCTGTGACTTCAATGCGATAAACGCGACGACCATCTAAATAAGCTTCGCGGACACGGCCTGAATGCAAGTCCCCAGGAAGAGTGCGCTCGAATCTTTCTCCTGAATTATCAGCGTAGAGAATTCGCACTTCTTTAATTTCAATATTGTTGCGAGATCCCACTAAACGAATTTTCGTCACACGATTTAAATCCGCTCGTGGAAAAAATTGATAAGTCCTCGCACCAAAACGGCCGGTTTCTCCACTTCCTAATGTGTATGGGACTTCCACTTGGCGCGGCGGTGGTGGCGGCTCTCCAGGATAGGGCTCTTGAGGATACGGATCGTCAGGCAACGGACGCGGCAGTTCTTGCGTGGCAAAGCTCGTTGAAAAAGAAAAGACAGTTAAAAGAAGAATCATCCACTTTATCATGCAGGCCTCCTCGCACTTTCATTATGCTATGGAACCTGCATGATTTTGGGAATTCAGAGACCTAGGATCTTGTACGAAATCAATCCCAACGCAAGTGTTTAACAGATTCGCCCGAGTCGCGAAGCTCACGAAGAGCATCAATGCCGATAGAAAGATGTTTATCGACATAATTCGCGGTGACTTTTTTATCGCTCTCTTCTGTCTTCACTCCGTCTGGAATCATCGGATTGTCAGAGACCAACAACAAAGCTCCACGAGGGATTTCGTTGACGAAGCCAGTCACGAAGATCGTCGCTGTTTCCATATCCACAGCCATGGCACGTGTTTTCGTCAAATAATCTTTGAAAGCATCATCATGCTCCCACACGCGACGATTGGTTGTGTAAACGGTTCCTGTCCAGTAATCGCACTGATGTTTTGCAATCATCGATGACACGGCTTTTTGCAAACGGAACGACGGCAATGCCGGAATTTCTGCCGGAAGATATTCGTTACTTGTTCCCTCTCCACGGATCGCCGCGATAGGAAGAACAAAGTCACCCAACTGATTTTTCTTTTTGATACCACCACATTTTCCCAAGAACAAAGCGGCTTTGGGGTTCACAGCAGAGAGAAGATCCATACACGTTGCTGCTAACGCACTCCCCATCCCGAAATTTAAGATGGTGATGTTTTCAGCCGTTGCCGATTGCATGGGTTTATCAAGACCACGCACCGGGACATCGAATTTTTCTGCGAACATCTTCACGTAGTTGCCAAAGTTTGTAAGCAAAATGTACTGACCAAATTCATTGAGCGGTACGCCTGTGTAGCGAGGCAACCAGTTATCAACTATTTCTTTTTTTGTTTTCATGCTACTCCTAATATTTTCATTCGTAAGATAAATTGAGTTAGGTTAGCATGACTTTCGACAGAATAAAAGGGGGCATAATATGAGTTCTACACAAAATAATATTCTCATGGAGATTGCTCCACGTTTCGTGTCTGTGGGCGGTCCTATTGTGCACCGTTTGATTCCCTATGCAAAAAAACGCATGGTGGGTCCATTTATTTTCTTCGATTACTTCCCAGCGACTGACTTTGCCGCAGGAGAAGGCATGGATGTTCGGCCTCATCCTCACATTGGCCTCTCGACCTTAAGCTATCTTTTAGAAGGGAAAGTTCTTCATCACGACAGCCTCGGAAATAAACAAGTTCTCACTCCTGGGGACGTCAACTGGATGACAGCAGGAAAAGGGATTTCTCACTCTGAGCGTTTGCCTGAAGACGTGCGCGGGAAAGCTCACCGATTGCATCTTTTGCAATTCTGGGTGGCTCTTCCGCTCAAAGATGAAGACACGGCCCCTTCTTTCACACATCATCCGCAAAACAGCATTCCTCGTTTTCAAGTGAACGGCGCGGATGTTGTTCTCGTGGCAGGAAGTGCCTTCGGAAAAACGTCCCCTGTGAATGCATATTCGCCGTTGTTCTTTATGGAAGTGAATTTGAAGAAAGGCCAAAGTTTCGAGTTTGATCCTGGAACTCACGAGCTCGCTTTCTTTATCATCAAAGGACAACTGGCTTTGGATGAAAAGAAGATCGATCCCGATGACTTTGTGGTTTTAGAAAAAGATTCTTCGTTAAAAGTCGTTGCCAATGAAGACACGCAGTTCATGGTTTTAGGTGGAGAAGCCTTTCCTGAACCTCGGCATATTTATTGGAACTACGTCTCTTCATCGAAGGAAAAAATCGAGCAGGCCAAACAACAGTGGCGTGACGGCAGCTTCCCGCAAGTTCCCGGAGAGAGCGATATAATTCCGCTTCCGGCTGAGTGACAAATTTTGAAGCCACCTCTCTAAAGTTTAGACAGTTTTTCTAAGCGAAATCCAATTTAGATGAGTTCCCTCCCGATCCTCCTGGCCTGTTCTTCGCAGTTCCGCCGAACAGTCTGGAGGAACGGATGAAAAGTAAATTTCTTACCCAGTTAATTGGAAGCGTATTAGTCATAACTGCGGCTCCTCTGAGTTTTGCCCATGCCTTTGATGAAATGGATGAAACTCTGTATTTGAAAACCCAGAACTCGATTCACCTTTATCTTGCGACAGAGCTTGAGAGTGGCGAACGCGCTTTGACATCTCAACTGGAAGTTCCAGAAGACTCCATCGTCGCTGTTGATATCAACAACATGAACTCCGCTTTACACTTGATGAAAACAAGCCCTGAGCGTGTGAACTACCCTTATATTCCTGCGGGACAAGACAGAATCCAAAAATCAAAACTGGGCTGGGTCTGCGGTCTGCGTGTTGTTGACGTTATGGATGAAGACATCCGTGAGTCCGAGTTGATCGACCGTACAGACTTCTGTATGTCTTTATCAGATCTTCGCCAAACAAGTTCTTTAGAAAGTAACGGACAAGCCGTTCACGAATCTTACGTCGCCTACAGATCTACAGGCGACCTTTCAAAAATGAGCGACCTTGCAAGCCAAATTGAACGCGTTCGCAAAGAGCGTGAAGAGTTTGGCATTATCGATAAGATTGCTGGTGAAGTCATTATCAGTCCTCTTAGAAACTGCGGCAAAAGCTGCCTGGTTGCAACGAGCGAATACGGCATGCGCCGCCACCCTGTTCTTAAAAAGAACCGCCTGCATAAAGGGATTGATCTGCGCGCTGGCGTCGGAACTTCGGTTGTCAGCGTTTACTCTGGAAAAGTTCTTGCGACTCGCACAGAGAGAAACCGTTTAACTAAAAAGATCTCTGGTTACGGACATTACGTGATCGTGGTTCACCCGAACAACAAGCTAGAAACTTTGTACGCGCATCTTTCCGCTTTCAAAGTGAAAGCCGGCGCCGACGTTGACCAAGGTGATTTGATTGCTTTATCTGGAAATACGGGCATCGGAACAGCTCCGCACCTTCACTTTGAAACGCACGTTAAGAGCAGACGCGGCTATACCCCTGCGAACCCAAGAACTTTTATCGGTTCTATGCTGGATGCAATTGCCTCGATCATTAACGCTTTCAGCTTTCACGTCTAAAATCGAAACGGCTTCGATCTCGCGAAGCCCGACGCACATTCCCATTTCTTAATCAAAGGCAAGAGTGAGTCTCTTGCCTTTTTTGCCTCTTACTTGGTAGTGTTAGATCTCATTGTGCAGTCGTAGTTCAATGGATAGAGCACTTGGCTTCGAACCAAGGGGTTGCAGGTTCGAGTCCTGCCGACTGCACCATCTTTAAACGCAGACGAACTTTTAATCGCATGAATCGAAGTAGCCCCTAGTCTTCTAAGGGATGGTGATAAGGGTTCCACATGAATTTAAAGCAGAGTTTACATGAAATTTGTGATTTAGCTGCAGATGCGACTACGTTTCCAACAGCAACAGCGATACCTGGTGTTGTTTTGATCAAAGGCGATGTGCCGGAACATCAATTATCCGCTGTTTATGAACCAATGATTGGATTTCTTGTCCAAGGCGGCAAGGACATAACGATTGGCGATCATCACATCAGGCTCAAATCTCCATCTTATTTTGTGATTCCAACTGAGCTACCAGCAACAGGAAAAGTGTATGAAGGTCCGAACGGCGAATCCTATCTGTCAGTGGGACTTCGTATTAACCAAGATCTTCTTTTGAGTTTGCTAAACGATCTTCACGCGGGGCACCTAAGTGAATCTCAGACCACGGATTTTTCTGCATGCCCAGCAACTCCGGAATTCGTCGATGCCTGGGTTAGAATGCTTCGACTATTAAAAAGGCCAGAAGAAATTCCAGCACTTGCTCCTGTCTTTGAGCGCGAGATTCTTTATCGCGTGCTGATGGGTCCTGAAGGATGGCGCTTGCGACATTCCTTGCTCGAAGAAGGAAAAGCTTCAAAGATACGACAAGCGATTCTTTGGATTCGAGCGAATTATTCAAAGACTCTTGATGTGCAAAAGATCGCCACAAAATCTGGTATGGCCGTAACAACATTTCATCGTCGATTCAAAGAAATCACGGGTCTTAGTCCTGTACAGTTTCAAAAGCAGTTGCGTCTTGTCGAGGCTCGCAAGCTTTTAGTGTTCAGTGATTACTCAGTTTCCGATACGGCATTTGAGGTTGGATACGAAAGCCCTTCACAGTTCAACCGGGAATATTCAAGGCTCTTCGGAGCATCACCAGCGAAAGATGCTATCAAACTAAAAGGACTCGAAGCTGAAAGAAAGAAGCATGCTACGAGTCCGTAACATACTTCATGATTTCTTAAGAGAGGGCGCTTGCCCCCTACAATAAATGTCCACCCGAAACTTCGATGTCCTGACCGGTCACCCAGCCGAAATCATCAGAGAGAACACTCACAATGACCTTGGAAAGATCATCAGGTCTTCCAACGCGGCCAAAGGCAGTTTGATCTGCCAGCGGCTTTAGGAACTCAGGATGCTTGTCCATGACTCCGTCTCCAAAGTTAGTATGAGTGGGACCAGGCGACACCGCATTGACACGAATTTTTCGCGGCGAAAGCTCTTTAGCAGCATAGCGAGTCCAAACTGAAAGTGCCGCTTTTAGTGAGCCGTAGATAGAATAGCCCGGGAAAGACTGACTCTTCGAGGAACTCGTCGTATTCAAGATTGAACCGCCATCTTCCATCAACGGCAACAGATGCTTCGTTAAAAAAATGGTTCCCTTGTAGTTAGTGTTCATGATTTTGTCGAAGTATTCCTCATTCATTTCGTTAATCAAGCACGGCCCGCCGACACCACCGTTATTGACCAAGTAATCAAACGTATTTCTACCCCAGATAGACTTCAGGTTTTGCTTTACCTCTTTCGTAAAAGCCTCAAAGCTGGATCTTTGCATAAGATCTAATTTCATTGCGATGGCTCGTACCTCGAGATTCTTTTCAATTTCTCGAGCAACTTCCTCTGCACGCTCTTTATACGAGTTGAAGGTTAAGATAACGTTCACTCCACGTTTTCCAAGTTCAAGCGCTGTGGCCTTTCCTATTCCATTGCTTCCGCCAGTGACAATTGCGATTTTCATAAAATTCTCCCTGTTTGTTTTTTCTGGGCAACCCATCTGAGATTACATTTTCGACTGATCGCCAGAAAAACCCCAGATTTGATCCTGCCTAAAAATTGCCTAAAAGTACTTTTCTAGGGTCGCTTGTGAAGCTTTAGAGCCTATTGTCCAAGCAGCAGAGGCTTATATTATGTCATCCATAACAACTGTTTGTTTTTAATAGGAAATTTTTCTTGTTATTGGCATTCTTGACAAATTAGGACAACTGTCCTAATGTTCGAAAATACAGGCCAATTGTCCTAGGGGTCGTATAGTTAGTTTTGATGGAGCGTCCATGACTCAAGAAAAATCCACGCGTGAATATATCGTAGAAACTGCTGACCAGCTTTTTTATAAAAGAGGCTTTGAGCACACTTCATTTGCCGACATTGCAGAAGATGTAAAAATATCGCGTGGGAATTTCTATCATCACTTTAAATCCAAAGATGAAATTCTAGAAGCCGTGATTGAGCTTCGCCTTGTTCGAACTCAAGAGATGCTGGATCGCTGGGAAAATGAAGGAAAAAATCCCTCGGAACGTATAAAAAGTTTCATCAATATTTTGATTATGAATCAATCCAAAATCAAACTCTATGGTTGTCCTGTTGGCACACTCTGTACCGAATTGGCGAAACTAAATCACGGTTCCAAAGCCCATGCGAATAAAATCATGATGCTGTTCAGGACTTGGTTAGCACGTCAATTCGTGTCGCTCGGACATAAAAAAGATGCAGACGAGCTGGCCATGCATTTGCTGGCGCGAAGCCAAGGGGTTGCAACGCTCGCAAATGCTTTTCATGATGAAAAATTCGTAAAACTTGAAGTGCGCCAGATGGAAGAATGGCTTGCCTCATACATACAATAGGAGAACCCGTGTTCATCATTCTTTTGAAGTTTTCAAAAAACAAGGGGAAGGCCCAAGAGTTTATGAAAGGTCACATGAAATGGATTCAACAAGGTTTTGACGACGGTGTTTTCCTCCTCACAGGAAGCATTAAACCTAGTCTTGGTGGAGCTGTGATGGCCCATAAGACAACTTTATCCGATCTTAAAAAGAGAATAGATGCGGACCCTTTCGTTTCTGAAAACGTTGTGGAAGCCGAAATTCTTGAAATTGATCCTTCAAAGTCTGATCAACGTTTAGAATTTCTTAATGGGTGAGCCATGAGCAAGACGATTGTAGGTCCTGATGGAAAAAAACGCTGTCGTTGGTGTGAAGCTGCTCCTGAGTTTTTGAAATACCATGATGAAGAATGGGGATATCCTGTCGATGATGACTACCGATTGTTTGAAAAACTAAGTCTTGAAGGGTTTCAATCAGGGCTGAGTTGGCGCACAATCCTGGCTAAGCGTGAAAATTTCCGAAAGGCCTTTCACAATTTTGATTTCAATAAAATTGCACGCTTCACACAGAAAGACGTGAATAGGCTTTTAAAAGATGAAGGGATTGTTCGTCACAAGGGAAAGATAGAAGCCGTCATCAATAATGCAAAATGTGCTCAAGAAGTGGTTAAGAATAAAGGCTCACTTGCAGCCTTCCTTTGGAGCTATGAACCTGACGGGAAGAAGCTCGCAAGTCCGCAGACTGCGTCAACTTCCGATGCCTCGATCGCCCTTTCAAAAGAGCTGAAGAAACAAGGCTGGAAATTTGTAGGCCCTACAACGGTTTATGCCTTTATGCAGGCCATGGGGCTTATCAATGACCATGCTGAAGAATGTGTTATTAGGAACAAAGTTAAAAGCAAGCGTCGAACTTTCCAAAGACCTAAAATTATCTGAATTGTTGCCCAACCTCGTTCCTTTGACTTAATTCATCGTGAACTTCAATTCCCTTATTTCCCACTTTATGTAATTAGAACCACGCTTCGAATTGATAACCGAAGTTAGTGCCTTCTGTTTTATCTTTAAACGCCGGAGCATTCGCACCGATAAAACTTTTATTGGAGTCCGACCATCTGGAGTGAGACACGAAAGCTCTCATCACCGGACGTCCCCAAATGGTTTTACTCAGTGACAATTGCGGAGCGAAAGTCACACGCATAAGCTCTCTATCCCCGACAGGACTTGCGCCATCCATTTCAGATTCGTCTTTGTAGTGAGAGTATCCTGTTTCAAAGACCCACTGAAATCTGTCCGACACGAAATAGATCGGACGAATGCCCACCTCTTGCCATGTGCGACGGTTGTTATCAGCTTTTCCGTTATCAGCGTATTCAGCAGCGAAGGCAAACATCACGGCCCACTTGTCACTCACATCGTGATGCCAGTCTTCAACCACTCGCACAGTCCAAGCTTTGTTTTGACTGTCATCTGTCGCAGGCACGACGCTGCTGGCGTAGATGTTCAGATCCTTCATTGCGCCCTTACCAAAAAGAACTGTGAAGTTGTTCATCCCATCTAGAACCACACCGTTCAAACGTGCCGCGAGAGAATATCCATTTGTATCAATATACTGCTGAGTCGTATCGGAGCTCGCTTGCGCCCACGCATACACTCCCCACAGATTCAGATTTTGATTTGCGAAAACAGGAACGGACTTCCAACGCAAATCCAAAGCTTGCAAAACAGGACGACCCGAAGTTGTTGTGAGATCGTCATTGGCTTGAATCAAATGAGCAAAAGCAAATTTTCCTGGGCCGAGGGGAACCTCATCAATCCCTGCCCCCACACCACTCATGTCGGCGTAGTAGTACCAATCGAAAATATAAACATCGACATCACGATAAAAACGCTTCCCGATCCAGATCTCTCCGGGAACTTCCGTGAAACCACCCGCTGTCACGAAAGCCTCTACCTGACTGGTATCGCGATTTGCCGCAGCTTCCCATTGGCGCGTCCCTTGAGAGTTAAAGACCAAACGAGTCTGCGTCTTAAAATAGACGGAATCTTGTTCGTCAGCTTTTTTGTGATGAAAGATCATTCCGATCTCGGAGTAAAAACCACACTCATTCCCTAAACGTAGGAAATTCCCAGGAATTCCCGCGTTGGAAAAACAATCTGCTTTTCCGCCTTCGAAATTAGTTCCGGTTCCGCCACGCAGATAGCCCAAAAAATCAGCATTCATCCCGTAACTGAACGAACTCCACAAAACGCAAATTACGAACCACTTAATACTTTTCACCCTCACCCCTTGAAAAAGCTGAGGCTTACCCATAAAGTCTGCGCCTGACCAGACATTACGCAGAGAGTTTGATTTTATTTGAGGGTGTTTTTTTGATTCGAGCCTTGTGTGCACTTCTATGTTTGCTGTTCCTAAATTGTCTTCCCGCGATGGCCGGAGACGCACGCGCAAAGTGGATCGATGCCACGCAATTGAAACTAAAACTGCCTGCGGGTTTCTATGTGAGCTCCAATATTCAGTTTTATTTCGTGGATGAACACGCCCCGCTCGCGGAAACAACGCCGATCTCTCTTCCTTTGATCTCTGTTGAAAATTCTTACGCTTGGTTAAGCACGGCTCATCTTGCAAAAGCTGAGATTGATAATTTGATTCGCAAACCTTTGAAGGTTGTGATCTCGAATAACAATCGCACGGTTTTAGATTCGACCTCGATTCAATATGCAGGGCTTTTAGATTCTCTTTATTTTGCGAATGAAGAATTAGGTGCCGTTTGCGAGTCTTCTTGCCGTCTTAAGCTCTGGGCTCCAACGGCGCAAAGTGTGCGTATTTATTTTTTCAAGAACAGTGACGATGCTATCCATCAGGCACACGTGGTGGAAGCGAGTCGCAATTCGCAAGGTGTTTGGAGTTTTGAGGCTCCTTCTTCTTATGAAGGCACTTACTATCTTTACGAAGTCACAGCCTTTCAACCTTTGACTGACAAGATTGAGACGTTCTTCGTAACCGATCCCTACAGTCGCAGCCTTTCTTTAAATGGAGAAAAATCACAGCTAGTGAATTTGAATTCCAGTGCGACAACACCTGCCGGCTGGACACAGTTGGCGAAGCCACCACTTCGCTCATTAAATGACTCGATTATTTACGAGCTGCACCTTAGAGACTTTAGCGCTGGTGAAAATTCCATTCATCCAGAGCTTCGCGGAACATATTTAGCCTTCACTCAACCGCGTTCTCATGGAGTCAAACATCTTCGTGCCCTTGCCCAAGCGGGACTGACTCACCTGCATCTTTTGCCTTTGAATGATTTTGGCAGTGTGAATGAGAAAAAAGCCGAGTGGGAAAATTACGAAGGCTCTGGTGGAAACTTGCAAGAACCACAGAGCGTGATCGGCGGCATGAGAACTTTGGACCCGTTTAATTGGGGTTATGATCCCGTTCACTATTTCACCCCTGAGGGCAGTTACGCCGTTCAAGCTGATGGCGAACCGCGCATTCGCGAGATGCGTGAGATGGTGAAAGCCATCAATGAGTTGGGACTTCGTGTCGTGCAAGATGTGGTTTTGAATCACACGTATCAAGGTGGAGCTAAACCTTACTCTGTCTTTGATAAGGTCGTTCCTCTTTATTACTACCGCGTTGATGACGAAGGTAAAACTTTAAGAAGCTCTTGCTGCAACGACACTGCCAGTGAACATCGCATGATGGAAAAGCTGATGATTGATAGTGTTGTCTATTGGGCTAAGACCTATAAGATCGATGGCTTCCGTTTTGATCTGATGTCTTTTCATTCACGCCAGACTATGGATCGTTTGCGCCAAGCTGTGCGTTCTTTGACATTGGCCCATGACGGAGTCGATGGCGAAAAAATTCTTCTTTATGGCGAAGGCTGGAGTTTTGGCTCCTTCCACGATCGCTCTCCTCAAGACGCAATGTCGATTGAGAATTCCTATGGAACTCAGTATGGATTTTTCAACGATCGCCTGCGCGATGCCGTTCGCGGAGGCACGACCTCTTCTGCTGAAAAATCAGATCAAGGTTTTGCGACGGGTCTGTTCTTTGATTTCAATCAAGAACCTGCCAATCGCAACACTCCCACGGACCTCCATTCCCAACGCGGAAAACTTTTGCACTTAGGTGACGTGATCAAAGTGGGTCTTGCGGGAAATCTGCGAGATTATTCTTTCAAAGAACATTTGGGAAATACCATTCGCGCCGGAGATCTTAAATTCCGCGGTGCTCCCGTTGCCTATTCGGCGGAAGCTCTAGAGACCATCAACTATGTCTCTGCTCACGATGGCTATGGATTATGGGATGCGATTCAAGCCAAGGCTCCGTTTTTTAGGGCGGATCGCACACCGCAAATTGCCAGCAGTGAAGAGCGTCTGCGCATGCATCAGTTGGCTTTGGCGATTCCTCTTCTTGGGCAAGGTATTCCTTTTATTGAATCCGGCACTGAGCTTTTGCGCACAAAAAACGGTGATCAAGACAGTTATGATTCGGGAGACTTCTTTAATCGCATCGACTGGAAAGGTGTCACAAATTTCTGGGGTGAGGGTTTACCTCCAGCCTGGAAAAATCTAAGTGATTGGTCTTTCTGGCAACCGCGCTTGCTAGCTGCTGAAATGAAAGTGACTCCTGCACAAATTGCTAAAGCGAATAGCTATTTTCAAGCTCTTTTGCGTATTCGCCAAAGCAGTGAGCTTTTTAAACTTAATTCTCTTCGGGCTATCACGGACCATCTTCATTTTATCGACAACGAAGCGTCGGCAGAGCCAGGTCTGATTGCAATGCTTTTGCAAGATCAGAACGAAACCCTTCTCGTGTTTTTTAATGCCTCTCGCGAAGCCCGTTCCTTTTCTCACCGTGTTCTTCGCCAAGACTGGCAACTGCATCCTTTGTTTGATGAATCTATTGATCCTGTTTTATCACAAGTGGTTTTGTATCCCGTTCAAGGAAGTATGCAGCTTCCCGGCCGCTCCACCGTGATCCTTCAGTTAAAAAAGAGTCGACGAGTGTTTTAATGAAGTTTTTAAAGCTGGTATTTCTTCTTTTCATTTTAATCTTTTCTGCCGAATCCTTCGCAGAGCCTGTTCGGGTGCAGCTTTGGCATCAAATGATCTATGGCCATCGACAGGTGCTTTCAGAAGTTCTTAGAAACTTTGAAAAAGAAAACCCGGATATTCTGGTTCAAGAAACTTACCGCGAAACCGAAGAACTGCGCTCCAGCTATCAAGCTGCGGCCATGGGTGGCAGTGGTCCGGAATTGGTTTATGGGCCCAGCGACCAGATCGG
The DNA here is from genome assembly GCF_047323225.1 of Bdellovibrio sp. HCB-110. Lineage (GTDB taxonomy): Bacteria > Bdellovibrionota > Bdellovibrionia > Bdellovibrionales > Bdellovibrionaceae > Bdellovibrio. The sequence goes on along the minus strand of NZ_CP178750.1, from coordinate 1,308,660 downwards.
CCCCTTTGCCGCGATGAAGATCATTCGTCCCTTGGATGAAGTGATTGAGACCGAATTTTTTAAACAGTTCGATCCCCTCGCGATTCCTCTTTATCACGATCACTATTACATGGTCGGTGGCGCTGTCGGAAATCACTTGATGCTTCTTTATAATAAGAAGCTCTTGCCTGTTCCTCCTAAAAATTCCGATGAGCTTATTGCTATGGGGAAAGAACACACCAAGGATCTTGATGGCGATGGCAAAACCGATCGTTTTGGTTTGGTTTTTAACTACACAGAGCCTTTCTTCTTTGCTCCTTTTATTCCGGCATTCGGCGAAGCCTTTATGACCATTGACGGAAAGCCGAACCTTGATACACCCGCTTTAAGAAAGACGTTCGAGTTTATTTTAGCTTTGCGAGATAAATACAAAATTATTCCTAAAGAATGTGACTACGAAACCGCCAATGCTTTGTTCAAACAAGGCAAAGCCGCAATGTTGATCAATGGCGACTGGTCTTGGGGTGATTATAAAGAAGCTAAAATGGATTTCGGCATTGCTCGCATTCCGATGATTTCAGAAACAGGGAAATGGCCGAGTCCTCTTGTCGGGACCGCGGGGTATTCTTTAAATGCCAATATGCGAAGTCCTGAACATCTTCAGGCGGCCGTCAAACTTCTTAAGTATCTGACGTCCGAGAAAATTCAGTTGATCTTTACTGAACGCGTAGGGGTTTTACCGTCAAATTTAGCGCTGCGAGGAACTCAAGCCGTCAAAGAAAATCCTCTTTTGCAGATTTCTTCCGATATTATGACAGTGGGAACGCCGATGCCCGTAGTTCCTGAAGTCCGTGGCGTGTGGGACAGTTTGCGCATCCAATATCAAAAGCTTCTCGCCAATTCTTTGACTCCGGACCAAGCAGCCACGGATGCTCAGAAAATGGCCCAGTCACAAATTCGTGACATGAATGAAGTCTTACAACCGGATGCTTCGGCTTTGGTTATTAAAATTTTCGTTCTTATTTTAGTTCTGTGGTTGGCGTGGGTTTCCAGAAACTCTTTCGTCAATTTCTTTAAAGGCTTTCAAGGACCGCAGAAGTTTGTCTACTACATGATGCTTCCGGCTTTCGTGGGCATCTTTGCTGTTATCATTTATCCTTTCTTCTACAATATCGCGATTTCATTTTCTAACTTCAGTCTGCGCACGTTTCAAGATTGGTCTATCGTGGGTGTGCAACACTACGTGAGTGCTCTCACCGACCCTAAGTTTTATTCACTGTTTGTAAAAACCGTGATTTGGACAGTCGTGAATGTGTTCTTCCATGTGACGATTGGAATTTTCCTCGCCATCATTATTAATCAAGTGATGCCGGCCAAAGGATTTTGGAGAACTCTCTTTATTATTCCGTGGGCAGTGCCTCAGTACATCACGGCCCTCACTTGGCGGGGAATGTTTAATCAAGAGTACGGTCCCATCAATCAGTTCTTGCAACAATTCTTGCACCTTTCCCCTGTTCAATGGCTGAGCCAACCTTTCACCGCGTTCACGGCGTGTATTATTACGAACGTGTGGCTGGGGTTCCCGTTCATGATGATCGTGGCATTGGGTGGCCTTCAATCCATTCCGCATTCGTTGTATGAAGCCGCTTATCTAGATAAAGCCAATGCATGGCAACGTTTCCGTCATATCACTTTGCCGCTCTTGATGCCGGTGATGGTTCCGGCGGCTTTGCTTGGATGCATTTGGACTTTCAATAATTTGAATATCGTATGGCTTGTCAGTAACGCCGGAGAGCCCGGAGACCAAACTCATATCCTTGTGAGCTATGTCTATAAAGCGGCCTTTAATCTTTATCGTTACGGTTATGCCGCAGCAGTCTCTGTTTTGATTTTCCTTATCCTGATCATCTGGAGCCTAGGTTCTTTGAAGGAGACAAAGTCATGATTAAAAAAACGCTGGCTTGGTTTAGCATTCTTATTTTTGCTCTTTTTTCGATCTATCCGATTTTATACGTGCTGTCCGTGTCTTTGCGCGGAGATAACGCCTTTCAATCACAGTCTTTAGAGATCATCACTTCCACGTCGACTTTGAAAAACTTTGTCGATTTGTTTTTGAAAACAGATTTCTTGTTGTGGATGCGAAATTCACTTTTGGTGGCAGCGACGACGACTTTCTTGGGAGTCGCCTTTGCCTCGACAAGTGCTTACGCCCTTTCGCGCTTTCAATTCCGTGGGCGCAACATGATGCTCTTCTCGCTGCTGGCGACACAGATGTTCCCGGCGACCATGTTGATCTTGCCGTTTTACATTATCCTCTCAAAGCTTCGCTTGATTGATAGCTTCTGGGGATTGTTCTTAATTTATTCTTCAACAGCTCTGCCGTTTTGCGTGTGGCAAATGAAGGCTTACTACGACACCATTCCGAAAGAATTAGAAGAGGCCGCACTTTTAGATGGTTGTTCTCGCTGGATGACGTTCTATAAAATTATTTTGCCGGTGTCTTCTCCGGCTCTTGTGATCACCGCTCTTTTTAGTTTCTTAAGCAGTTGGAGTGAGTATGTGATCGCCGCTGTCGTCTTGCAAGACCCGCAGCTTTATACTCTGCCTTTGGGGCTTCGCTCTTTTCAAGCGAGTATGGCAACACAATGGGGTCTTTATGCAGCGGGAGCGTTGATTGTCAGTGTTCCCGTTTTGATTTTATTTATTAGTATCTCTCGATATCTGGTTTCTGGTCTTACTATGGGCAGTGTAAAGGGTTGATGATGGCGACAATTGAATTTTCAAAATGCTCTAAGAGTTTCGGAGCTTCGCAAATTCTCAAGAATATTGATCTGAGCATCGCAAGTGGCGAGTTTCTGGTTCTGGTCGGCCCGTCGGGTTGCGGAAAGTCGACTTTACTAAGAACTCTTGCAGGACTTGAGACCTTGGATGGCGGCGATATTCAAGTGAATGGAAAATCCATTGCGAAGGCAGAACCTCAGGACCGCGACATCGCCATGGTTTTTCAAAACTACGCTCTTTACCCTCATATGAATGTCGCGCAGAACATGGGTTTTGCTTTAAAGTTGCAAAAGAAATCTCCGGATGAAATTAAAAAACGTGTGCAGGAAATCGCGGATCTTTTGCAGATTTCTCATCTCTTAGAAAGAAAACCCAAAGAACTTTCCGGCGGTCAACGTCAGCGTGTGGCTTTGGGGCGAGCTTTGGCCCGCCAAACTTCCATGGTGCTTTTTGACGAGCCTCTTTCAAATTTGGATGCCCACTTACGCAGTCAGATGCGTGTTGAGATCAAGCGTCTCCATCAAAATTTAAAGTCGACAATGATCTATGTGACTCACGATCAAATGGAAGCGACCACCATGGGGGATCGCATTGCGGTTCTTAAAGATGGTGTCATTGAACAAGTGGGGACACCGTCAGAAATCTATCATCGTCCTAAGAACCTTTTTATTGCGAGTTTTATTGGGTCTCCGGAAATGAACTTTATTGAAGGGAATCTGGTGAAAAAACTCCCATGGCCTGAAGCTCAGCAAGGCGAAGGAATTTTAGGAGTCCGCCCAGAGGCCTTTAAAATCGTTAATGGGGCTTTGGAAGCTAATGAATTGGAATTGGGATCTTATCAAATTGAACTTTCTGAAAATCTCGGAGGACAACAAATGCTTCACGGGTCTTTAGAGGGTCAAAGTGTCAGAATCCTTGTCGATTCTTCTTATAATTTTTCCAAGGACGAAAAGGTCCAACTGAAGATCGACCTGACAAAGGCCCACCTGTTTGATAAAAAATCGGGACTTAATAAGCGCGTTTAAGGAGACTTCATGTCCGTTGGGACTCGGTTGCTGATCATCTTGAGTTTCTTGCTTTCGGTTCAAGCTCATGGAGCTCCGCGCACGGTATTTGTTCAGCTCTTTGAGTGGAGTTGGAACGACATCGCTAATGAATGCGAAACGTATTTAGGTCCTTCTGGATTTTCTGCTGTTCAAGTCTCCCCGCCTCATGAACATATCATGTGGCAAAAATCTCCTTGGTGGGAGCGCTATCAAGTTGTCAGTTACAATTTAAATTCTCGCAGTGGTAACGAAGCTGAATTCGCGTCCATGGTTCGTCGCTGTAAAAAAGCCGGCGTCGACGTTTACGCTGATGCTGTGATCAATCATATGACGGGAATTCCTGGCGGCACCGGATTTGGTGGAACTTCATTCACGCACTACAACTATCCAGGATTGTATTCCCCTAACGACTTTCATCATTGCGGAAGAAATGGCAACGACAACATTGTTGATTATTCCAACCGCTATGAAGTTCAAAACTGTGAACTTGTTGATCTCGCGGATCTTGCGACAGAGTCAAATTCGGTAAGAAGTCGCATTGCTGATTATCTCAATCACCTTTTGGACTTGGGAGTGACGGGATTTCGCATTGATGCTGCAAAACATATCCCGGCTGCGGACCTGGTTGCTATCTATGCAAAACTCAAACGCTCAGCCTATATCTATCACGAAGTGATCTATGATCCCAACGGGCCGATTCAATACAGCGAATATCTTCCGTATGGCGATGTTATGGCATACGACTATCCCCGTATGCTTTCACGTGGGATCAAACATAAAAACCCAGAAGCTCTTAATAAAATTTCAGAGCCCTTTCCTGAAAGCAAAGACTCCATCGTCTTTGTGACGAACCACGATCTTGAACGTCACGGTGACCCGGAAATTTTAAGTTACAATAATGCGGATCAACGTCTTTACCGTCTGGCGCAAGTTTTTATGCTGGCATGGCCTTTTGGTTATCCTCAGCTCTATTCTGGATTTAAGTTTAATAACTTCGACGACGGGCCTCCGTTAACAAATGAACTTAAGTCCTCTCCGGTTTTTGATGGTGGTGGAAATTGTCTGGCACCTTGGACGTGCGAACATCGTCTTCCGGAAGTGGCAGCGATGGTGCAGTTCCGCAATCAGACGGATCAAGCTTTCTTCGTCAATGACTGGTGGACAAATGGTCGTGATCAGATCGCGTTTGGTCGCGGTTCTTTAGGGTTTGTAGTTTTAAACTACTCCAATCAATCACTGACCAAAGAATTTTCGACTTCGCTTCCCGCAGGTGAATACTGCAATATCGTGGGTGGCTCGTATAATTTACGTGATAAATCCTGTGCGGAAACTGTCGAAGTGAATGCTCGTGGAATTTTAAAGGCAAAAATATCTCCGATGTCAGCATTGGTTCTTCTTAAGACTTCTTCAGCAAAGTTTAGAAAAAAATAATCTATGAAAAAAACCTACACAATTGGCTTTGATCTTGGTGGTACAAAACTAGCGGCAGCTTTGCTCGACAACAAAGGCGAGATGCTGGATTTCATCAAAGTCCCCGTGGATATGAAGCGCGAAAAGTCTGCGACACAAACTCAAAAACGCGTGATCAGCTTGATGGCGGATATCGCCATGGATTTCAAAAAACGTTTTCCCAAAGAAACGACAGGAAAAAACTTTTTAGGCATTGGCCTTGCCAGTGCAGGTCCTTTGAATGCGGAAGAAGGAAAACTCGTCAATCCCGTGAACTATCCAGGTTGGAAGATCGTTCCGATTCGCGATCTGGTTCAAAAAGAAGTTCAGTCTCGCGGTTTTAAAACCAAAGTGCATTTTCAACATGACGCCACAGCCGCAGCTCTCGCTGAAGGTTGGGTGGGTGGTGGCCGTGGTATGGATTCATTCGCAGTCGTCAGCGTGGGAACAGGTGTTGGATCTGGAGTGATCTTTAATGGATTCCCCGCACAGAGTCGTGGAATGGGCTCTGAATACGGTCACACCATCGTTGATTTTAAAAAACTTCAAGCGCATCCAGAACTACTTCACCACTGTACTGTGGAAGGTGTTGCTTCAGGCACTGGTTTATTAAGAAGAGCCAAAGAAATGGGTTTTACAGGAACTTCCGTCGAAGAACTTATTGAAGCCAAAGACGCCAAATACGATGTTCTTTTTAAAGAGATGTCTTGGGCCTTGGCGTGCCTTTGTTACAATCTTTCTATCGGTTACAACTTAGAACGCATCTTTTTAAGTGGTGGTTTGATTAAGATCAAAAATCTTTATTTTAACGACATGAAGATGCACTACAAAAAGATGATTCAACAAATGAATCCGGCGTTTGAGTGTAAAATTGAAATCGCGAAAACAAAAAATCACGCCGGTGTTCTTGGCGCAGGTTATTTGCCTTATTTAGCTTTAAAGAAATAATTCAGAGGTACGGACTTACTTTTGGTAGCGCGGGTGCGTCTAACGCCAGTGCGCTACCAAAAGTAAGTCCGTACCTAGTCTTTCACAACGAGATGATTTTTAAGTTGGTTTTGTCGAGAAGACGTCATAGGAAAATGCGTCTTTAGGTGCTCACCGCAATTTTCGATGGCTTTCACAAAACCTTGAGCCCATTCTCCATTATGAAGATTTTGCCCGAGTTGCGCTAAAATCTGATCCCAAGTTTCCTTAGGAAGTTTTGCAGAGATTCCCTCGTCTGCCAGAACAACGGCTTTTTTCTCCATCACAGAAACAAAAATCAGAACGCCTGTTCCATGTTCTGTGCGGTGAATACGATTGGTATAAAACTCTAAGTGAGCTCGTTGATGAACTTGATCAAGTTCATCCTTTTCAGGAACCAAAATCTTTTGAACCCAATGAATCTTTCCCAAGAAGTGCGAGAAATAATAAATCGCCACCAAAAGCACAGGCCAGAGGTAAACCCAAGGAGTCACCCACAACCAATCACTAAACGGCAGCTCCGCAATCACAATCAAAAGCGTGATCAGCAAAGTCAAAGTGAGCGGCACATGCCCCACTGTCGAAGATCGTTTAACAATGACAGGAACAATCTCTCCCGAAGTAGACTCTTCAACACGAGAAATCGTGCCCTCAATCTTTTTCAAATCTTCCTCAGAAAGATACTTATTAATCCATGCCATTTAAAAAAACTCCCTACCGAGAATTAAGGCCGTCACCAATTTCCAGAAGCGCCGCCGCCGCTGAAGCCTCCACCACCGCCGGACCAGCCGCCACCGCTTCCTCCGCCGGAAGACCATCCTCCTCCGCCAAAGGTTCCACCACCGCCCCAGCCTCCGCCGCCGCGATAGTATCTTCCACGTCCGCCACCGAAGCGACCAAGAATAGAAATGATGATCAAAAGTGCAATGATGACAAAGACCGGAATGTCGCCACCACCGGATTCCTGTTCTTTCAGATTGTTTTGATCGGCGAACTCTTTATCCGCCAAACGTAGAATCTCGTGAACGCCGACAACGATTCCGCCGGAATACTGTTTCGCACGAAACATAGGAATAACTTGGTCACTGATAATACGTTTTGCCGTGATATCAGGAATGGCCCCTTCAAGTCCCTGTCCCACTTCAATGCGCATCGCACGCTCTTGAGCAGAAATCAGGAAGAGAACTCCGTTGTCTTTCTTTTTATCACCTAACTGCCACTTGTCAGTGATTTGAATAGAAGCTTGTTCAATCGGAATCCCTTGAAGATCCGGAACAATCAAAACTTGCACTTGAGCTGTGCCACGACGGTTGAAGTCATAAAGAAGTTGCATCAACTCCTGACGATCCGAACGTGTCAAAAAACCAACTTCATCAATCACGGGTCCCGTGAGAGCAGGAGGTTTAAACTCAGTCTGAGCGAAAACACTCAGACTGGTAAAAAATAAAAAGAAGGAAAGGACCAAAAAACGCATTAGCTAGAAATTCTCACAAAAATTAGAATTTCACTTCAGGAGCTTTTTCAGCTTGGGCTTTTTCTTCCGCTGTCATATCCCACTGAGGCATTTTTTCGAAGTGATACATGATCGAGTTCGTCCAGCTAGTAGGCGGAACCGTCACAAGGTTATTGAACTCTTTGATAGATTCAATATAACGCTGACGAGCAATCGTAATACGATTCTCTGTGCCTTCCAATTGCGCCTGAAGATCACGGAAGTTTTGATCCGCTTTCAAATCAGGATATTTCTCTGTAACAACCATCAAACGACCCAAAGCTTGAGACAAGCCCGATTGCGCCTGCTGAAACTTAGCCAACTGCTCAGGAGTCACCTTCGCCGGATCAATCTGAGTAGCCGTAGCCTTAGCACGCGCCTCCGTCACCGCCGTTAAAGTCTCCTGCTCATGCTTCGCATACCCTTTAACAACATTAACAAGATTAGGAATCAAATCAGCCCGACGTTTGTACTGGTTATTAACCTCAGCCAAAGCCGCCTCAGTACTATTCTTACCCTGAGGCAAAGACTGAATCCCGCAACCCACCAAAAAAGGAAACACAAAAAGAGCTACTATAAGATTTTTCAAGAGAGACCTCCGTTATTCGCTGCAAATAGAGCCTGGATCTTGACCCGAGTTCCGCAGCGAGCCACATAACAACTGCGGCAGCTATCACCCGACAATATCGAGCGAGGACTGTCTGAAGGGGCAAGGTCCAGGCTCTATTTGTAGCGAATATGGCAGTGACCCTCAATGAAAACCAGATTATAGTAGCCAGATGACACGTGTGATTAAGCTCCGACATACCGAATTAGCCGGCTGCATCTTTATTGACAAGATTGCTGGCATTAACACCCATACTCCAGAGTACGGGCAACGAGGTTGTGTCGAAGTTTATGAAGAAGAACTGGATCGCAAACTTTATGTCGTTCACCGGTTGGACAAAGCCACTTCGGGTGCTTTGGTGTTCCCAACCTCACCGGAACTTGCGACTGAAATCACTCAGCTCTTTGAACAACATAAGGTTGGTAAGAAGTACCTTTTTCTCACTGATAAAAAAATCTCGCAAAAAGAATTCACTTACGAATCTTTAATCGTCAAAGAGAAGAACGCTTTCGTCAGCAGCGTCAGCAAAGAACCGAATTCTAAAACGAGTTTTAAATGGCTTAAAAGTTTGGGCGACTACGAACTATGGGAAGCAGTTCCGCACTCGGGGAAACCTCATCAAATTCGCCTGCACGCTGAAGCCAATGGCATGCCAATCCTCGGAGACAACGATCACAATGGAAGTCCTTACTTCCGCCTGTGTTTGCACTCTTTGTCTTTGTCATTTGAACTGCGTGGGCAAAAAATCCATTTTGAAACAGATATTCCAGCCTGGGCGCAAAGCGAAGACCCTTCTCAAGTTGAAGACTTAATTTTGGCAGAAGCTTTTCAACGCCGTGAGCGCATGTACAAGTTTTCGGAACTCAAAGACGAATCATTGCGCCTAAGTCATCGTGAACTCGATACTTATCGTATTGATCAATATGGCGAATACCTCTGGGTTTATTGGTACAAAGAATCAGACCCAACAGTTCAAGATCTTTTGCGCTTTGAGAAGCTTGCTAAAAAACATCAAAAGAAAATCCTCGTACGCAAGATGCTCAATCGGGGCGAAGATCCCAATGCAGAAATTCTTTGGAATATCGGCAACACGTCTCCTCGTTGGACCGCTAAAGAAAATGGCGTGATCTACGAACTTCGCAGCGACACGGGGCTTTCTCCGGGGCTTTTCTTGGATCAAAGAGAAAACCGCCTTTGGGTGAAAGAACACGCACAAGATCGCCGTGTTTTAAATCTTTTTTCTTACACGAGCGGCTTTAGTGTCGTGTCCGCTCTCGCGGGCGCTCAAGAAGTTTGCACTGTCGACGTATCACAAAACTTTATCGACTGGAGCAAACGCAATTTTGAATTGAACGGCCTTGATCCGGAACACGACAATCACGAGTTCTGGGTGCAGGACTGTTTGCTTTTCTTAAAAGGCACCATCCGTCGCAAAAGAAAATTCGGTCTGATCATCTGTGATCCGCCTTCCTTTGGTCGTTCTAAGAGCGGCGTTTTTTCTATCAGTAAAAACTTTGATGAGCTGATGATCAATTGCATGTACTGCTTGGAAAAAAATGGTCTTTTGCTTTTCTGTACGAACTACGAAAAGTGGACAACGGGAGATCTGCATCTCAGGTTGAACAAGCTAAAAAAAGATTTTTCATTCAAGATTCTGCCGGCTCCGGCACAGGGTTTGGATTTTGAGCTCCCCGATCAGGAGCCCTTGATGAAATCCATTATCCTTCGTAAAAACTAAGGATAAAAATCGTATTTAACGTGGACACGTGTTTCCCCTTGCAGGCCCATCTTAGAGCCGCTGGCATAGGGAGGCACTTTGCGTGCGATTTTCTTTTTGCTTTTTGGATAAGTTTTGTCATCCACGAAACAATCAAAGCGTTTGTCTTTACATAAAGACGTGAATTGTTTTTTCTCACCTTTTAAAACATAAGCCTCGATGGCCTTTGTCATCTTCTCTAGAGATTGTAAGTCTTTAGAATCCACCACAATGCTAGAGGGCTTTGCAGGTTCTGCCGAAGCTTTCTCTGATTTTTTTGCCGAGGTCGCAGACTTCGAGTTTTTAAAATCATCCCAGCCCGCGTCATTGGACTTAGGCTTTGTCGCACAAGCTGCGAGCATCAAAACTACGAAAACAACACTCAAGTTTTTTTTCATTATCGCACCCACTCAGACCAAAGTTTCTTTTCACCGCGAGGATTTTCTTTGGCGTATTCGTAAAATGCACGCACAAAATCCGCGCGTTCTTTTTGATAAGGATACTTCCAATCTTTAGGATCGCCAACCGTTAAGACGTCATAGTCATTACTGAGCTTGGTGTTTCTATTGATGATGTCATCAAACGGAAGATACCGCGCATTCACTAGCATATCATAAAGAACCATGAACGTCGTTGTGCGACCTTTTCCCGCGCGACAGTGAAAGTGAATCCACGCATTTTCCGGCATGGTGCGAATCGCTTCAATAAAACGATCTACTTCTGAATCCACCGGTCGAACATGATCCGTCACCGTGAGACGCACATACTGATGTCCACTGCTGCGAACCATGCTTTCTTCCGTTTCAATGCTTTTGATTTCAGTGCCGTTGATGCGCTCACCAACACGAAGATCACCCAATTGGCGACGCTCTCTGCGAATGGCTTCATCATGATTCAAATCCGCATTAGCCCAGTCGCGATCCGCCTGCCAAGTCACCGGCTGATCGTTGATCAGACCATGAGATTCTTGGCGAAGATCAAAAACGTATAAAACCATCTTTTTATTCTTTTTAACGGGCTTGGCGATTTCTTTGAGAGACTTCGGGCCTAAAGTCGCGCTTCCGGACATTTTCAGCTCGTCATTTTTACGATAATTAACCGCGTTCCCCGCATACTTCTTATCGAAAACCAACTCCACAGGTTCCGTGGGTTGGGGCTTAGTCATAAAAAAGGAAGGTTTGGCGACGTTTTCAGTGGTTTCCTTGTTCCCGTCAGTAAGAACTTTTTCTGCACACCCCGCAAGGATCACCAAGGAGATTATCAAAGATGTCTTTTTCATAGCAGCTCCTTTACATATAAAGCGTAGTGGAATTTCGGCTCTAGGACAACACTTCAATCTAGACTCGTAGACTCGACAAATCCCGTTTACCCTTAAAGTATATGAAAAAAACAGCTCTTGTTCTTGTATGTTTGGGTTTTGTCGCTGCTCTTCCTGCCTGGGCCTCCCAAGAATTAAACAACCTCATTCGCTGTCATGAAGCTCTTGATGGAAAAGCAGATGCACGCACGTTCAAACTTGTTACGGATTCCGCAACACCTTTCACACTGATCTCGGGAAAAAAGATTTATTTTATGACTGACGAGTCCATCGGAACTCTCCCGCACGCGTATGCAGGAAAAACTTTGGTCGTTCATCTTGAGGAAAAGAAGAAGCCTTTTTACCGCGTGATGAATTTTCAAAATGACGGCACTTTGGGAAATGTGTCGTTTGAGGATGTTAGCAAAGAGCAAAAAGCCAAAGCGGAAACTCCGAGCTCACAACTTGATAAGGCTAGCCTCGATCTTCTAAAAAAAGAACTGATCCGACAAATGAACAGTGTGACGAGTGAGTATCAAAACAAATACGATCCGGAAGGCACTATTGAATCTTTGAACGCCTGCCGCAAAGTCGACTCCGCAGAAATGCAAAAGAGCATCGACAAACAAGTGGCGTTCTATGAAAAATTAGTTCGCAAAAAAGGCTCTAAAGGTTCCTACCAAAAAGGAGCTAAATAGGTACGGACTTACTTTTAAGCTTTCAAAGTTCCGCGTGCGAACATTTCTTCTAAGTATTGAATCGCTGAATCTTGTGTGCGCATGTAATAGTGCGCGCGCAGAATGCCCTGTTCTTCTTCTGTTAAAGAAGCATTCGTGCCTAGGCGTTTTAAACGATCTTGAGAAATATGGTAAAGGCTCAAAGCCCCTGCCACGGAGATATTAAAACTCTGCACAAAGCCCGTCATTGGAATGATGATGCTTTCATCAGCGGCTGCGATCATCTCAGGGCTCACGCCGTCTTTTTCATTTCCTAAAACAAGAGCGACCTTGCCAGAAAAATCAATTTCATGAAGAGGTTTTGATTTTGCATCCAAGTGTGTGACGCAGATTTTGTAGCCTTGAGCTTTCAAAGCTTTCACACATTCTGGGGTCTTTTTCCATTTTTGAACTTCCACCCACTTGTCAGCCCCTTGGGTGACACGGTTGGCTTCTTTGAATTTTTCCTGAGTTTCAATGACGTGAAAATTGCCGAATCCCAAACCTTCAGCACTTCTCATCACGGCAGAAATATTGCCGCGATCATAAATACCTTCAAGGACAACGGCCGTGTCGAAATTCCTCAGCGCCACGACTCGTTTGATTTTTTCCCGGCGTTCTTCTGTTAAAAGCGGCCCAATCTTCTCAAGAACCAGTTGATAGTGAACTTTTAAATTGGCGTTGATCTCAAGCTCTGAGCCGTATGGAAACATTGATACCTACTTGTAGAGTGACTCAGGATTTTTAGCCAAGTCGCGAGTGATATTCTTTTGGTGCGCTTCCAAAGTACCGCCACCGATTTCTAACAACTTCGCGTCTCTCCAAAGCCTTTCAACAACATATTCGCCCACATAACCGTAACCACCCAAAACTTGGATCGCGCGGTCCGCGACGTTTTTGCCCATTGTTGTTGCCACAAGTTTTACACCGTCTGAATCCAAACGGTTTCCTTCTTTGTTCAAATCCATGCGACGAGCTGTTTCGTAAACGTAAGCACGTGCTGCTTTGTATTCAGCATAGCTGTCAGCGATGTAGCGTTGAACTTGACCAAAGTGGTTCAAAGATTTTCCGAAAGCTTCACGCTCTGTCGCGTAACGATTCATGATTTCGATAGAGCGACGAGCAATACCCAAGCTCATGGCAGCCAAAGTCAGACGCTCGATTTCCAAGTTTCTCATCATGTGGAGCATAGAATCTCCTTCATGACCAATCAAATTGCCTGCAGGAATATGGCAGTCTTGAAAAACCAACTCTGCCGTGTTCGATCCGCGCATTCCCAACTTGTCTTTGATTTTTTGACCGACTTCAAAACCTTTGTGATCTTTTTCCACGAGGAATGTAGAAACAAGAGCGCGCCCGTGCTTTTCGCCTGTTTTTGCGTAAACCAAAACAAGATCGCAAGGTGTGTTGTTTTCATCAACCGTGCCGTTGGTGATCCACATTTTACGGCCGTTCAAAATGTATTCATTGCCCGTTTTTACGGCTTTAGATTGCATACCCAAAACGTCAGTACCCACAGCAGGTTCTGACATCGCCATAGAGCCCACCCACTCACCAGAGCAAAGCTTTGGTAAAACACGGTGACGTTGTTCATCACTTCCATTCACCGCGATGTTGTTCACACAAAGCATCGAGTGCGCAAGATAAGCCAAGCAGAAACCTGGATCTGAAGCCGACAACTCTTCATGCACAATCGCCGCGGCTGTCGCATCCATTCCGGCGCCACCGAATTGTTCAGGAACCGTGATTCCCAAAAGACCTAGTTCGCCGACTTTTTTGAAAAGAGCGAGATTGAATTTTTCAGAGCGATCAAACTCATGAGCTTGCGGTTCAACTTCGGCTTCTGTGAACGCTTTCACAGTTTCACGAAGCATCGCGTGTTCAGGTGTCGGATTGTAAAGATCGAACTCTTTCCAGTTGGAAGACATAAGTAAAAACTCCTCTATTTGCTCAACGCGTGAATCTATTGAGAGAGTGCTCTAGGGGCAAGTTTTTGACCACGATAATGCGATGCATATATGCCAATTATCAGAGACCTGATGGAAGATTCTGGACGCAGATCCAGAGCTCGCATACTTTGAAGGCCAATCTATATGGAGATTTCTCACAATGAAAGCCGCAATTCTAGGCATCGGCACTGAACTCACCGACGGTCAAATCGTCAATAAAAACGCCTCATGGATTTCCAAAAAACTCAAAGCGGCAGGCCTGACAACGACGACCCATTTGGTGGTGCCCGATGAAAGAAAATTGATGAGAGAAGGTGTGGAGTTTTGCGCAAACCACGGCGATCTTCTTTTTATCACCGGAGGCTTAGGTCCCACGTCGGATGACTTCACCCGCGACATCGTCACGGAATGGGCGGGAGTGCCTCTGGAGTTTGATGAAACGTCCTGGCAACATGTGAACGACCGCCTCACATCGCGAGGTTATGTCGTTAAAGATATTCAACGCCAACAGTGTTATTTTCCCAAAGGTGCCAAAGTTCTTTTTAATTCTCAAGGAACCGCCAATGCTTTTTACCTAGAAGCCCATGGTAAAAAAGTTTTTGTCCTTCCGGGACCTCCCCGTGAAATTGAAGCCGTGTGGGAAGATGCGATCGCGGAGTGGATTAAAGAAAACACTCAAGGTCTTGATCCCTACATCACCCGCATTTGGGACACGATAGGAGTCGGAGAATCCGACGTCGCTGTGATTGTCGAAGACACTCTTCAAGGTGTGACGGTTGAAAAAGGTTACCGCGTTCATCTTCCCTATGTGGAAGTAAAACTTTCGTTTTTCAAATCCCAAGAAAAAGAAATGGAACCCGCTGTTGCTAAACTCACAGAGGCCCTGCAATTCTGCACGATTGCCCGGGACGGAGATGATGCTGCGGAACTTTTTGCAGAGTCTTTAAAGACAATCCCCTCCATCTGCGTGATTGACGAGGTCACTGGACAATTCCTTATGAATCGTTTGATGCCCGTACTGCGCGGATTTATGACCGAGCAGTCTTGGAGTTTTTCAAAAAGTCGCAAAGTCAAAAGTCCTGCGGACCTTCATCTACACGTTCTCCCAAAAGACGAACACAGTTGCGAAGTGAGTCTGGAATATCGAGGGCGCAAAGTGAAAGACTACGTCACAGGCCCTTACAAAACAGCGAACATGCGTGAACGCCGCCATCAATACTTTGCGGAAATGGCGTTGATTTTTTGGCTTAAGAATTTGCACTAGCGACGGGCCGCCAATCTCTCGCATTCTTCTTTGAATAGAGAGCGGAACCACTTTTTAAAAGGGTCATGATGAGTGACCGAATGCCAAAACATACGAATCTCAAGGGGTGGAATTTCAACAGGTGGTTTTTGCAAATGGATGGGAAAGTATTTTTTGTACTTTTCTAATAAAAGAGTGGGGGCAGTTAACACAAGATCTGAATCGGCCAAAGTCCATGCCATTCCGGTAAAGCTAAAAGATCCATAAGCAAAATTTCGGCTCTGAATTTTTCCCTGAAATTTTCTTTGTAAGCGATCTTTAAAGTCCCCTTGCAAAGTGATCAGAGCATGATCGCTCTTGTAAAACTCGGCAACACTTAGACCCTTCCTTTCAAATGGATGTCCTTTGCGATACGCCGTCGAAAAAGAGTCCTCAAAAAGTTTCGTTTGGAAAAATCCCTCGGGAATATTCTTATAAAATCCGGCAATGGCAATATCAAACTGCCCCGACTCTAACTCCTCTTTCGGTAAAGCTCCCAACGTAGGTCGAATGGACACTTGCACTTGCGGCGCTTCCGTACGAAGTCGTTCTAAGATTCGCGGCATAAGAAGAATTTCAATATAGTCTGTCGTTCCAATCGTCAGACGCCCCTGCGCCGTTTTTGGATCAAACTGGGCCCCTTTTTGAGAAAGGGCTCGCGCTTTTTCCGTCAGCTCTTCGATATCTTTTCGCAAGGACTTTGCGACATCGGTCGCCGCCATCCCCTTCGAGACTCGAACAAAGAGAGGGTCCTTAAAATGTTCACGCAAACGGGCCAGAGCATGACTGACAGCAGACTGGCTGAGATTCATCTCTTTTGCCGCCTTAGAGACATTCAAGTGGCGATAAAGACTGTCAGCAACAAGGAGTAAATTCAAATCCAACTGAGTGGCCATAGCGTCTCCATATATGAGCAAAATGAATAGCTCATATGAAAGCAATGATTTTTACACATTATTGAAATGGGTGCAATATAGAGGGCAACAGAAGGAACAAACTTATGAAAAAATACCTAGTCTGGACATTCACGTTACTAACATCCGTAGCCGCTTTTTCAGCAAATTCACCTAAAGGAGGCAAAATGAAACAAGCCCTGATCGTCGTTACAAGCAATAACAAACTCGGAGACACCGGCAAAAGCACGGGTTGGTACTTATCCGAAGTCACTCACGTCTACTACCCTCTGATTGAGGCCGGTTACACAGTCGACTTCGCAAGTCCTCTGGGCGGAGCCGCTCCGCTTGATGAAAGCAGTCGTGACCTTAAAGATCCCGACAACAAAAAATTTTTAGAAGACAAGGGTCTGATGGAGAAGATGCAAAAGACTCTTCCTCTTGCTAAAGTCGACACTAAAAAATACCACATCGTTCATTTTGCCGGAGGCCACGGTGTCATGTGGGACTTTCATAACAGTGCAGATCTGAATCGCGTGGCCGCTGAGATCTACGAAAAAGGCGGCATCGTCGCGGCTGTGTGCCACGGACCTGCGGCTTTGGTGAATGTGAAACTTTCCAATGGACAGTACTTGGTGGCAGGTAAGAACGTCAGCGGCTTCACCAATGCGGAAGAAGAACAAGTGGGCTACAGCAAAATCGTCCCCTTCCTTTTGGAGTCGAAACTTAAAGAGCGTGGAGCTCAATTTCAAGGTGGTCAAAATTGGGAAAGCAAAGTCTCTGTTGCTGAACGTTTGATCACAGGACAAAATCCTCAATCAGCGGCGGCCGTCGGCAAAAAGATCGTTGAAGTCGCTAAATCTTTGAAATAAATCTGCACAATCCTCCGGGCGCATCTCTGCTTTAGGGCACAGATGCGCCCATTTGCATTCCCGATTTGAGCTTTTGCTTTATGATGGTTTTAGGAGGATTTTATGATTCGAAAGCTTAAATCCGGCGGATATAGAATTTACTCTCGAAAGAAAAATCCCAAGACCGGAAAGCGGAGAAATCTTGGAACCTTTGCGACACTGGCTGCCGCCAAGAAACATGAACGAGCCATACAATATTTCAAACATCATCGTGGTTAATGTTAGCAAAGTGTAATCAAGAAAAGGTCAAGGCGCCATTGTGACCTCAACACTCCTGAGATACAAAGAGGTGACAAGGAAACGATCCATGGGCACCGATTTTAAGTTTATTTTTGAGTCCTCTCCTGACATTCAAGTTGTGTTGTTGCCCGACACTCCAAATTTCACGATTGCGGCTGTCACCGACGGCCTTTTGAAAAAAACAATAATGACCAGGGAACAACTGATCGGAAAACATCACTTTGATGTTTTCCCCGAGAATCCAAATGAAAACGGTGCTGATGGCATGCGCAACCTTCGCATGTCTTTAGATCGAGTTATATCAACGAAAGCGCCAGACTCCATGGCTGTGCAAAGATATGACATTCGTCTTCCCGCCGGGGACGGGTCTTATCAAGAGAGGTATTGGAGCCCCACCAACATTCCCCTGATTGAGAACGGAGTTCTTAAATACATTCTTCACAGCGTTGAGGATGTGACCGAGCTCGTTCTTAATAAAAATGCCAATAAGAACACTTCTACTCAAGAATTCAAGGCCCGCATTGAACGAATGGAAGCAGATATTCTTGCCCGTGCCAAAGAAATTCAGCTGGCCAACGAAAAGCTCCGCGATGCTGTGCAATTGCGGGAAGACGTTTTGGCTATCGTATCTCATGACTTAAATAATCCGTTGGGGTCTATCCAAATGAGTGCGGAGCTTTTAAAAGACAGTCTGTCCGAAGAAGATCATAAGGAGAATCTCGAACTTATTCAGATCATTGAACGATCCGTACGGCATATGAAACGACTGATTGACGACCTCTTGTCGTTTGCGAAAATTCAATCCGGCAATTTAGATGTCGAAATAAAACCCACAAACTTTCGAAAGTTGCTCGAGGAAGGAATTAATTCCATTCGACATCTAGCGATAAAAAAGAGAATTCATATCAAAGCGGATATCCAAATTTCACGAAATGATGTTCCTTGCGATCACGACCGTATTCTTGAAGTCCTCGCGAATATTCTCTGCAATGCAATCAAGTTCTCGCCGACAGGAAGTCTTATCGTGTTAACGGCGAGCGAAGGACACGATGAGATTCGAGTTTCGATTAGAGATGAAGGTAAAGGGATTCTTCCAGAACACATTCCTCATCTTTTTGACCGCTACTGGCAAGCCAAAGAAACGGCGAAGCACGGAACGGGTTTGGGGTTGGCTATTGCCAAGGGAATTATCACAAATCACAAAGGAAAAATTTGGGTAGAAAGCACGCCCGGCCATGGAACAACGGTGCATTTTTCAATTCCGTTGAATTTGCCTTGGGCTGAATCCGCAGATTCGGCCCAAAACAAACACACCAACTAAACTATTTAGGCTTGATGTTCAGGTTCTTAAAGGCATCTCCCAAAGAACCAAAACCACTCGAAGACGTTGTGTGAGATTTCCAGCTTGTGTCTTCCGCTTCTCTTGGAAGGCCCAAAGAGATCTTCTTTTCTTCAAAAAGGATTTGATCTACTTGCACTGTCACTTCATCACCACGTTTTTTATTTTCAAATTGCGCGGCATCCACAGAATCACGCCATTTTGATTTTGGCAAAAGACCTGTCACGCCTGGGCCGATGTTGACGAAAAGACCGTAGGCCTCTTTCTTCTCGACCTTCCCTTTAACCACAGTTCCCACGGGGAATTTTTGTGGCACGGACAACCAAGGATTGCCTTCACCGTCTGCTTGCTTCAATGACAAAGAGATTTTCAATTTGCCATCAAGCTCTTCGGTCTTAAGAAGTTTCACAGTCAGGTTTTGCCCCAAAGACACGATCTCATGAGGATCATTGACTCGCGACCATGCCAATTCAGAAACGTGGATCAAACCTTCAATACCTGGCTCAAGTTCCACGAAAGCGCCAAAACGTTCCATGCGAACCACTTTACCTTCAAGCAAAGCACCTGGTTGGTGTTTCAACATGAAAGTGCCTTCGTTCTCGGCTCTTTGCAGTTCTAACAAGCGACGACGAGACACCACAATATTGCGTTTGTCGAATTGAGTGATCAAGAATTCAAATTTTTTGCCGACGTATTCATTCGCGTCTTGCGCAAACTTCATATCGATTTGGCTGATCGGGCAAAAAGCTGTTTTACCCTGGATGCTGACACGGAAACCGCCATTGCAAGTTTCTGAGACACGACCCTCTACAGGAAGTTCCATATCAAAAGCGTCTTCCAAAGAATCTGTTGTTGCTCCTTTGGCACCTTTTTTAGAAAGACGAATCTCCCCGCCTTTAATCGCAGTCACAACACAGTCGATGATGTCGCCGACTTTGTACTTCACTTCTTTGTTTTCGTCGTACAAATCCTTTGTGAAAATCATTCCATCCACAGGTGTGCCCGTAGAAACAAAAGCCTCTTCTTTACCGATCGAAAGAATTTCCGCGCGAACTTCATCACCTACGCGCAAACGACGATCAAGGCCTTTTTCAGATTGGGCGAAAAGCTGTTCAAAGCTCGCCATGTCTTTTGTTTCTTCAATATCATCACCAAAAATATCTTTTTTAGACATAAATACCTTTACTTGATTAGCTGCTTCAGCTCTCGGGCCCGCGGCCCTCCACTCTGCCGGCTTCCGCCGTTCCGCGGGAGCTTACATCAATCCCGAGCTCCTGCAAAGAAAGTTTAAGAACACCCGACCGTCGTGCCGCAGTTAGGACAGCGATAACAGCCGCTCGTAAGCACCGTGTCGCTCCCACATTCTGGACATTTCATGGTAAAACTCGGAATCACCGGTTCGGCCACGCCCTTAGGCTTATGCACATTTAATGGTTGGCTCTGCTTGCTGCCGTCCCGATAAACTGCCACGGCCTTAATTCCTAGCTTCCAAGCCAGGAAATAAATCTTGCTGATATCCTCTTCCGTTGCGGTGTTGGGAAGATTCACGGTCTTAGAAATAGCCCCACTAATAAATGGCTGCACTGCGGCCATCATTTTTACATGGCTTTCTGGAGATAAAACTCGGTGCCCTGAAGCCCCCGTTGCACAGTCAAAAATAGCGATGTCTTCGTCATGTATCTGAGGACAACCCGCCACTGTATTGTGATCCGCGATATACTTCATGATCGCCGTGGTTTCATCTTCAGAATAATCCAAAGTGCGCAGAGCTTGCTCCACTGCCTGATTGACGATTTGAATTTCCCCGCCGCCAGAAAGTTTTTTAAATTTAATTAACGAAAAATCAGGTTCAATTCCTGTGGTATCGCAATCCATTAAAAGGCCGATAGTCCCTGTTGGCGCAATCACTGTCGCTTGCGCATTTCGATAGCCGTGTTTAACTCCGTTATAGAGAACACCCTTCCAAAGATTTTTGACGGCTTTGTCTAAACCTTGTGGGAGGAAAGACCAACGGACATCTTTCACGGCCTTCTCGTGCTTTTTCATCACCTTTAGCATGGCGGCGCGGTTTTTTCTGAAACCTGTAAAAGGTCCCTTCGCTCGGGCCATCTCGGAACTCGTCAGATACGCCACCCCTGTCATCAGAGCTGTTAAAGCTCCAGCCCAAGCACGGCCTTCATCGCTGTCGTAGGCAATCCCTTTGCGCATCAAAAGACTTCCTAGGTTGGCAAACCCCAACCCCAGAGGCCTGTAGTCGTGAGAGTTCTGAGCAATCTTGGCCGTCGGATAACTGGAGTAGTCGACTAAAATTTCTTGCGCTACAAACAACGTGCGTGCCGTATGAATGAAAGATTCAAAATCAAAACTGCCATCCGCATTTAAAAACTTCACCAAATTAATCGACGCCAAGTTGCAGGCCGAATCATCCAGGAACATATACTCAGAGCATGGATTGCTGGAGTTGATGGCATCGGTATGAGGGCATGTGTGCCACTTGTTGATCGTATCGTGAAACTGGATTCCCGGGTCCGCACACATCCAGGCGGCATGAGTGATTTTTCTCCACACTTCGGTTGAAGGAAGTTCCTTCAGCGCTTTTCCGGTCAAACGTGCTTTTAATTTCCAAGGTGATTCATTTTCCACCGCCTTCATAAAAGCGTCACTGACACGAACGGAGTTGTTGGCATTTTGTCCTGAGACGGTGCGATACGCCTCTCCTTCAAAGTCCGGACTTAAACCCGCAGCAATCAACATGTGGGCTTTTTGCTCTTCCTTCATTTTCCAATCTATAAAATCCAAAACTTCAGGATGATCAATATCGACAACCACCATTTTCGCAGCTCTGCGTGTGGTGCCTCCCGACTTAATCGCGCCAGCTCCTTTATCTAATACTTCGAGAAAAGAAAGCAGTCCCGAGCTGCGACCTCCCGCACCTGTCATTTCATAGCGACTGCGGATTTTAGAAAAGTTACTGCCCGTGCCGGAACCATATTTAAATAATTTGGCTTCCGTTTTTGCGAGTTCAAAAATGCCTTCGATGGAATCATCCACACTTTGAATAAAGCACGCGGAACACTGCGGGCGCTCATAAGCATTGTGTGTAGAAAAAATATGTTTCTTCTTTTCATCCCAAGCGAAATGTTCACTGGGGGAATCAATTTTATAAGACTCCCAAAGACCGGCATTAAACCACACAGGACTATTGAAGGCGCCTCTTTGCGAAAGTAAAATGTATTGCAACTCTTTCGCGAAAGTGTCCGCGTCTTTTTTGTTAGAAAAATATCCGCCTTGTTTCATAGCGGAAGCCGCAATAGCTTTCACCACTCGGTTAACGAGTTGTCTTAAAGATTTTTCGTGCTTCGTGCCCGGTACACCGACTTTGCGAAAATATTTGCTGGCGGCAATATCCACAGCAAGCTGTGACCAACCTTCGGGCGTTTCGACATTTTTCATTTCAAAAAAAATGTCTCCCTTGCGATTGCGAATTTCTGAATCGACCTTCTTCCACTGGAAAAGGGATTCAGGATTTTTTCCGGAAGCAACAAAGTAAGACGGACTGTGCAGAGAATACTTTTTCATGAAGAGTATTGTAATGGTTCTCGGAGGTTCCGCCAAGCAAGGCCGAACTCTCGCCCTAAGACCAGCTCCCGATTAAGCCTGTGCAATCTTGATTAAGATCTCGTACAAACCCTTGTTTGTCATCGTCAACAAACCGTTAAAGATTGACGTATGAATCAAGAGACCATCAAAAAATCACTTCTGATTATTAAGTCTCAACCTGGAGGGCTTGGTGCCGTCGAGGGTTTTTTGCGAAATCGTGACTGGAAAGTCAAAGCCACGACCAATCTCAAAGAGGCTTTGATCTTCTTGGTCCAGGAACAACCGCAGTTTGTGATGGTGAGTATCGACCATCCCAATCGCAAAGTTAGAAATCTTCCAAAAATTCTAACCCAAGCTTTCCCCGTCTGCGTGATTGCTTTTGCAGAGGAAACTTCAACGGCCTCCTACAATCTTCTCAGCGCTTGTGCGACAGAGTATCTGCTTTACCCTCCTGTCACGGGCCCCGCCGTTGAAAGAACGGTTAATAAATACTACAAAGACCTGCAATCCAAAGGCTTGACTCCACAGCAAATGCGCACAGGCTTAAATTCTTCTGATGAAGCAGGCCTCATTGCGATCAAAGGAGAATCCTCGTTCTCTTCACAGAATGCGCAGAGTGTTCTGGCGCAAATGTTTAGCGACGATCCAGGCATGGGAATGATTCCTGGAACCAGCACGACAAGCTCGGGTCCCGTGGGCCATGGGATTGGCGCAGGAACTTTACACTCTCGAATGTTTGATCCAGAAGAAGCGGCGCAATCTTCCTCTGTCATGCAAAAACCAAATCTCAACGGTACGCCCGGTTGGGCTCCTCTACCATCGAAAGATCAACGAAAAAAAGAACGTCCAAGTCCCGAACAAATTGAGTCTGATCCACTGGCGACAAAGAAGGATTCCATCATTCTGCTAGGTACGAAAGAGGCCCTCGACAACTCCTGCACAAAAACTTCTTTTGAATCTTCCAATGGCATCGAAGGCTCTACAAACGTGGCGTGCATCGTGATTGAATCCAATCGTTTTTCTGGCTATCTGATTACGGCCATGGGGAAAAATAAATCTCTGGATGCTGAATTCATGTCTAAGATCCGTGAACGCCTTTTTCGTTTCTTAAAAAATAACGGCGAGGATATTCGTGACGGTGATACCATGGATCTGCAAATTCGCGAAGTGCCCTTTGAAGAGTGGGCTTTGCAATACGCAGAGTTTTTAAGAAAATCTATTCACGACGGCAACGAAGTGGCCATGGCCTTTTTCCCGCGCGCGGACATTAAATCCAAATTTGGCGAGTCTGCTGCGGAAGAAATGGCCTCAATTCAACTTGAGGAGCTGGCCGGTGATGTGGCCGTTGAATTTAATGTTTATATACACCTCCCCCGAAACAACAAGTACGTTCTATATACGCCTCGGGGTGGAGTTTTCTATCACGTTCAAAAGGAGCGCCTGCAAAGCCAGGGAATCTCTCAATTGCATATTTTAAAGGGAGATTTAAAGGATCTGGACAAGTACCGCGCGCAAAACTTCCTCAATGAAAAAATCCAAGAATATGAGGAAAAAGAACGCTCTAAAGTAACAGTTTAATGCGTTAGGCATTTTTGCAGTTGACGCAACGGCTTTGCCGGGATTAGCTCTTGAGCCATGGAATTAAACTCAGAGCGCCCCATGGGATTGAACTTGCAGCAAGACAAAGGCATTTACCTCGACTACAACGCGACAACGCCGGTGGACCCGCAAGTATTTCAGGCCATGGAGCCCTACTTCAAGGAACACTTTGGAAACCCTGCCAGTGCGGGACACCATTGGGGTTGGTTGGCTGAAAACGCCGTGACCAAAGCGCGCGCTCA
Source organism: Bdellovibrio sp. HCB-110 (assembly GCF_047323225.1). Classification (GTDB taxonomy): domain Bacteria; phylum Bdellovibrionota; class Bdellovibrionia; order Bdellovibrionales; family Bdellovibrionaceae; genus Bdellovibrio. The sequence goes on along the minus strand of NZ_CP178750.1, from coordinate 1,284,516 downwards.
AGTGGCTTCGTTGATCGGTGCCAAATCTTCAGAAATCATTTTCACAGGTGGCGCAACGGAGTCCAACAACTGGGTGATCTTTGGTTTGATTTCAAAACTTCGCGAAGAAAATCCTCATGAACCTCTCCACTTCATCACAAGTTGCATTGAACATAGTTCCATCATGAAGGCCATGGCGGCTGCACAGAAAATGGGTGTGGAAGTTGACTTCCTGCCTGTGAATAACTTTGGCCAAGTGGAGCTTGAAACAATTCGTAAGGCCCTTAAGCCTCACACGAAATTGATGAGCTTCATTTGGGTGAATAACGAAATCGGCACCATCAATCCCATTCCTGAAATCGCCCGCCTCGCTAAAGAACACAAAATTTATCTGCACACAGATGCCACTCAAGCCGCAGGAAAAATTCCTGTGAACGTGACAGAGATGGGCATTGATTTGATGTCTTTTTCTGCTCACAAAATTTATGGACCTAAAGGTGTAGGTGCACTTTACATCCGCTCGAAAGATCCTAAAGTGCAGATCAATCCTTTGATTTACGGTGGCGGCCAAGAGCGGGGTCTTCGTTCTGGAACTGTAAACGTTCCGGGTGTTGTCGGCTTCGGTGTGGCGTCAGAGATTTGTGAAAAAAATCTGCCGAATGAGTTTGCGAAACTCACAGAGCTTCGCGGATTGTTGTGGCAGAAGTTGCAAGCCGCCATTCCAGGTATTCGTTTGAATGGCCATCCTACAGAACGTGCGCCCAATAATTTGAACATCACTCTTCCTGGTTACAAAACCGAGCAACTTGTCCCTCGCTTACAAAAGCTCGGTGTGAGCACAGGCTCTGCTTGTGGAACTGGCGCCATGGTGATCAGTCACGTTCTGAAAGGCTTAGGAATGAGCACGGAAGATGTGCAGTGCTCATTGCGTTTAAGCCTCGGTCGCTGGACCACGGAAGAGGACATCCTTCGTGCCGTCGAACTGCTTAAAAACTCGCTTCCTCACTAAAATACTGATTTAACTAGGTATTTTCACGCTCCTCAAGACTTGACAGGTGTGCTATACTGCCTGGGTATTATCTCTTAGGACAAGGAGTCTCCATGATTCAAATTTCACCAGAAGCAGCTCAAAAATTGGCTGCTCTAAAAAAAGATGAAGGAAAAGACGATGCCGCTTTTCTACGCGTTGAGGTGAAAAAAGGTGGATGCTCAGGTCTTTCTTATAAAATGAACTTCGAAATGGATCAGCGCGAAGGCGATAAAGTTTTTGAATCCAACGGACAAAAAGTCGCTGTCGACCCACAAAGCATGCTCTACATTTTAGGTATGACTTTAGAATACTCTGGCGGCCTGAACGGAAAAGGCTTTGTCTTCAACAATCCCAATGCTTCAAAACATTGCGGCTGCGGCTCTAGCTTCAACGTTTAACGACGGAAGTCGGCAGAGTGGAGCGGCTATAGGCCGCGCAACTGAAGCAGATTAAGCGGCCTTTGAGTCAGATAAAAATTCCAGCATCAATTGAGAAATAATATCGGGACGGGTTTTGATCGCAAGATGACCTGCTCCCTCGATAGGTATCAGATCTTCGCAGCCAATGTGTTTGGCAAATCTCTTGTAAGCCTCTTGATCAAAAAGTAAATCCTCTTTATCAAAAATCAATCGGCATTCCCCGCGATAGTTGAAAAGTTTCTGATGCCAGAACTTCCAATCTTCCGAGCGTAAAATCCACGAGAAATGTTGGATCATGTGCGCGACAAAAAGCAGCTTACGTCCTTTGAGATGTTCAACGGAAGTCGCTCCTTCACTGCGCTCGTCACGGAAAATCTGTGCGGCTCTTTTTAAGAACGCACGACCCATCGGTGTAGAAAGCATCACGTAGACACTTTTTAAATTCAGCGGAATAGAGAAAAAGAATTTCAATTCCTTAGGCAAAAAGAAACGAACCGGGTCCGTCACCATCGGATTGATCAGAACAGTTTTCTTCACAAGATCAGGATGCTGAGTGGCCAGTCCCCATGCCAGGGCTCCG